>NZ_JBNHIN010000018.1:110994-136874 GCF_050054615.1 Streptomyces sp. YGL11-2 | reverse complement strand
GGGTGCGGCGCAGAGATGCGCCGCACCTACCCGACCTGATCGTCAACTACAGGAACGACGGGCACCAGTGGCGGCCAAGGAAGCTGGCCCCTGGCGGGGGCGCGCCAGTCATGCCGGGACCCTGAATGGCGACCGGCGCGCCCTGCCGGCGTCGAGCGCGAGGTGCTGTGGCCGACAGCCACCCTGAGTGCTCCGGGCTTTTGCTCCTCGACCAGACCTGGAGGCGACTTCATCGGCTATTCACGCCCGTCAGCCCTGCGAGTCCGCCCAGTAGCCGGCGAGCATTTCCTTGGGCCAAGCGGGCTCGCGTACCTCGCCCCGGGGTCCCATTTCCCGGAAGTACGGGGCGAGGTCGTAGATCGGGCTCCCGTCTACCGCGTCCAGATCTGCGACGTGGAGATCAAGGCCATCGACCTTGATCAGCCGTGGGAAGGACTGCGCGAGCTGATTGAGGCGACGGTGGTTGCGGTGTGCGAACGCGCCGGTCGCCGGCCACCGGGGATTGTTCCGGGGGCTGCGTGCGTGCAAGGCGACGTCGTCGGGGGAGGCGAGGTGGAAGTGCCAGACGACCAGGAGGTGGGAGAACTCCTCAAGTCCCTGCACGACCTCCAGGGGGAATTCCAGGTTCAGGCGGATGATCGCCGTGCCGCTCCACTGGTCGTCGGTGGGTTCGGTACGGCCACTGACGACGGTGCCGATGGGCTTGATCTCCAGCGACTTCATGGACTTCCCCTTGATCCTTTGGGCGCGACGTGGTCAATCTACTCGGGTCAGGTAGGAGGCGGCCCGCGCGTCCAATCCAAGTGGATCGGAGCCCTTGGCAAGATCGGAGAAGGTGCGGAACTAGCTCCTCTGGCAACGAAGATCACGCAGTTCGGACACGATCTCATATCGCCAATCACTGGACTGCTGGGGACCCTTGAACCCTGAGTGGATATGATTTAGCGCCGCATCAAGGGCTGGCGGCGCATGTGTCGCTATCCCTTGTGCACTACCGAAAGGAAGCGCCTTGCTCGCACAACTTCCGCTTGCCTACTTGTTGCTCATGGCGGCTTTTGTAACCTTCATATTCTGCTTCGCCATAGACAAGTGGATGAAGGTGCGCAAGCTAACAGTGGTGTTTTTCGTTCTTTCGGTCGTGTGCTGCCTCGGGATGATGGTAGTAGGTAGCCTTCAGTATCAGCACTGGAATACTCGGTTAAGGCGTAGTTGCATTCGGCGTCGGTCAGTACTGAAGTTGAATGCGTGATGTCGGTGTCGACAAGGTCAGTCGTACATGTCCAGGCCGGCCTGGATGAGGCAGGCCGCGAGGGTAGTTGGAAGACGGGTGCGCCCCCGATATGCGCGGGCGCCTCTACCAGCCGAGGCCGGACAATCCGCGGGATCTTGTGCAGCCGACCCATCGGGCGGGTGTGTGCCTCAGCGTCGTGCACCCCAGGCACACACCCGTCCCGGACTTATCTACGTCAGCGCTGGTCGGGGAGCCAGTTGCCGTGGAAGCCGACGGGGACACGGCGTGGCAGGTGGATGGTGGCGGTGGGTGGCGCGGTCAGGTCGTCGGCGTCGAGTATGACCAGGTCGCTTCGGTCGGTGGCGGAGTCGTAAACGTAGGTCATCAGCCAGCCCGAGCTTCCGGGAGCACTGTTCGCGGGGACGAAAGTGGCTTCGCCTGGGGTGCGCCCTGCCGCGAAGGAGTGGCTGACTGTCGTGCCGGAGTGCAGGTCGTAGCGGTGGATCGCGCCCTGGCAGTCGGAACCTTCGGGAGATTTGAGGGTGGTGGCGTAACCGTAGCGGGCGGGGAGGCCCGCGAGGCGGTCGTCGATGCGGGGGAATTCTGCTCGGCGATCGTCGAGCTGCTCCTCGCGCACGGTTCCGGTGGCCAGGTCGATCGTCCATCGCCAGAGGGATCCATGGCCGTTGACGTCCACGTTCTCGCCCACATGGTCGTAGCGGATGGCGTACAAGGTCAGGCGCTGTCCGTCGGCGTCCTCGTGGGCGTTGAGCGTGTGGAAGACGTAGCAAGGAGCGATGTCGAACCAGCGCACCGGGCCGTAGGGGTCCTCTCGGTTCAGGACACCCAGGCGCGCGCCGTAGTCGGGGGTCCAGGTGTAGGGCAGGCCACGGTCGCCGGCCACGGCCTTGGGCAGGTCGAAGACCATCGGCAGGTCCATGAAGACGACGTGGCGGGAGGTGAGGTGGAAGTCGTGCATCAGCGTTGGTGCGCCGACGTCCACGGGCCGGCTGACCGTCAGCTCTCCCTGTGCGTCGGCACGGTGGTAGGTCAGTGGGGTCTCGTCGGGTCCCGCACCGTAGCCGAAGAAGTGCAGCTCACCGGTGGTGGGACAGGTCTTGGGATGGGCGGTCATCGGGGTGTGGAGCCGGCCGTGGAAGTCGTAGGCGCCGATGGTCGCCAGCTCGTTGCCCCTGCGCATGTCCAGCTGGTAGGGGAAGGTGGATTCGATCAGGGCAAGGGTACGTCCGGCATGGCGGACGACGTGGGTGTTGGCGACGCCTGCGAGGAGGTCGCGCTTGCCCTGTTCGTCACGGAGTTCGGCGCCGCGCGTCAAGGTGGCGGTCTGGACCCAGCGGTTGCGGTAGGAGGCGGCCCGGCCGGCCTCCAGTCGCACGCCGTGGACCATTCCGTCGCCCAGCCACCAGTGTGCGGAGGTGGCCTGGTGGGGGTTGGGTCCGTTGCGCAGGTACCAGCCGGTCAGCTCGGGCGGGATCGCGCCGGTGACCTGCAGTTCAGTGACGGTCAGTTCGTCCTGGACGGGGGCGAAGGCGCCCAGCAGATGGGGAACGGTGGTCATGGTTGACTCCAAGTTGGGTGTGGACGGGACTGTGTGAGGTGCCGGGGACGGTCGGGGCGTTGAGAGTGGTGGGAAGTCCGGCGGGACGACGAGTGCGCGTCGGTGCCGCCGGCCGTTGGTCAGTGCGCCGCCGCGGGCTGGGCAGTGGCCGCCGGGCCCGTCGGGAGGGGAATGCGGTGCAGCCCTCGTCGGTCGTAGAAGCGGGTGACGGCGAAGCCGAACAGGGCGGCTGCCGCCAGGGCGATGCCCATCGCGGACCACGCGCGGGCGAGACCGGCGTCGGCTTGGGCGTCGTAGTAGAGGATCGAGCGCATGCCGCCGGCGATCTGCCGCAGCGGCTCGAACTCCGCAAGCGTGCGGAAGAAGCGGGGGAGTGCCTGCAGCGGCACGGTCGCGCCGGAGGTGGGGACGGCCGTGGCGATGAAGATGAGGGTTAGCAGCAGCATGCCCGGTGTGCCGAACGCGGCGAGGAGTGAGAGGCCGCCGATGCCGACGACGGCGATCGTCGCGACCGAGTAGAGCCACAGCAGGCCGAGGTGGGAGGCGTCCATGCCGAGCACGCCGACGGTGGTGGTCTCGACCAGCGAGCCCATGAGGACGGAGAGCCCTGCCATGAGCGCGATGCCCGTCGCGAGCGTGCGGGTGCGGCTGGTGTGCTGGACGGGCATGCGCTGGCGGAACGGTCCGATGTCGTTGTGCAGGTAGCCGAGGGCGGTGTCGACCTGGGAGTTGATGACGTTGGCGCCGAGCATCCCGCAGACGACCAGGACGAGGGAGTAGTAGAAGGCGGAGAGTCCCAGGCCGCTGTGCGTGCCCAGCGGGTGGCCGTCGGCGACCTGAACGGTGACCGGGTCGGCGAGCAGGAGTTCGGCGGCGGGCGGCAGTGTGGCGCCCTGCTTGCCTGCCTGGCCGAGGAGTTGGGCGCCGATCCGGGTGGACGCGGCGTGGGCGGCCTGCTGGGCAGCCTGGCTGGCCATGGATGAACCGATGCTGCCGGCGGACTGGTTGGTGAGCACGCTGAGGACCGGGCGTGCGGGGCTCTGCGAGGTGCCGGGGACGGTCAGGGCGGTGAGGGTGGAGGTGAAGTCCGGCGGGACGACGAGTGCCCCGAACACCTTGCCCTGGCCGATGAGTTGGTCGGCTTCTTGGTGGGTCATCGGCTGCCAGGCGATGGTGTGGTTGCCGGTGGAGTGCTCGATCCCGGTGACAAACTGGTCCCCGAGGTTGAGGTGCGTGCCGCTGGCGTCCGTGCCCTGGTCGCTGTTGACCAGGGCGATGGGCAGGTCGCGCAGATGCCCCCTCGGGTTGAGGTTGCCGCCGACGTAGAGCAGCGCGAAGGCGGTGGCGACGATGGCCAGGATGAGGCCGGAGCCTGTCCACAGGCGTGGGCTGCGGAGCACGGACGACGGGGGGCGAGCGGGCACGGCGCGTTCCTTGGTGGGATGGGATGGCGGGGGCTCAGCGATTGGCGGGCGCTGGTGCGAGTCCGTCGGCGACGAGTCCGGCGTGGACCGCCTCGCCGAGGGCGTGGACGGCGGACTGCGGGCGGATCATGACCGTGAACTCCTTGATCCGGCCGTCGTCGGCGAAGTGCAGCAGGTCGATGCCGTGGATCTGCCTGCCGCCCGCCGTGGCGCGGAAGAGCGGGACGGCCGAGGGTGCGTCGGCGGCGTCGGCGCTGGTCTGCGCGGTGCCGGTGTAGTCGCCGACATGCGGAAGTCCTCGAAGGTCCGCAGCAGGACCCCGAACAGGCCCAGCACCATCGGCTTGCCCTCGAAGGGCGTGAACTTCACGGGGCTGTGGAAGCGGACGTCATCGGTGAACAGGTCGTCCAGCGCGGCGAGGTCACGGGCGTCGACGGCGGCGCGGAAGCGGTCGGCGGTGGTCATGGTGCACCCTCCTGACTCGTTGCGACTAGTCATGAATCTGACTACTCATTTTCAGGAGTATCATAGGGAGGTGTATCCGGCAAACAGGGGTGAGTGAAGGAGTTCGACCGATGGCACTACGGCACGCCGTTCTGGCCGCCCTCCTCCACGGCGAGACCAACGGCTACGAGCTGGCCAAGACCTTCGGCCTCGGCGTGGCGAACTTCTGGTACGCCCAACCGCAGCAGCTGTACGCCGAGCTGAGCCGGCTGGAGAAGGACGGGCTGATCACCGGGCGGGAGATCGTCCAGGACAACCGCCCCAACAAGCGAGTCTTCCGCGTCACGGACGCCGGCCTCGCCGAACTCGACGACTTCGCCGCCGCCTCCGCAAAGCCGTCCTTCGTCCGCGACGACCTGCTGGTCAAGGTCCAGGCCAGCGACCACGTCGACCCGGTGGCGCTGATCGCCCAGCTCGACGAACGGGCCACCTTCGCCCAGGCCAAGATCGACCTGTTCGAGCAGATGCTGCAAACCATGCGCGGCGAGCTCGCGGAGGAGGAGTTCCTGCGCGAGGGCGACCGCATCGGCCCGTACCTGACCTGCCTGCGCGGCCTCGCCTTCGAACGGGGCAACCGCGACTGGTGCCGCAACACGATCACCACCCTGCGCCATCGGCAGGCTGCCCGTGCCCAGTGGTGACAGCCCTCCGCTTCGTGCACTGCTGAGCTTGATCGGGTGGTGCCAGTCAGCCGTCCATGATCAGGCCGGTGGCGGCGCGGCAGCCGTCAACCAGGTCCGGACGGTACTGGACCTGTTTGAGCCGGTGCTTCACGGCCCTGGTGATCTGGCCGAGGCACGCTGCGGCGAAGTTGCCGATGTCGCGCTTGACCAGGAACCAGACGCCCTCCTGCGAGTTCAAGTCCGGGGCGTAGGTGGGCAGCTGGAACACGGTGAGCCAGCCAGAGTTCGCCTCGACGAACTCCCGCAGCGACTTGGTCAGGTGCAGGCGCACGTTGTCCCGTACCAGCACGATCGGACCACCGAGCCGGATGCGGGCGCGCACCAACAGGTCGCGAAAGTCACGCCAGCCGAAGCCCTTCGGCTGGCCCTTGCGGCCGTTGTAGTCACGGACGGAGTAGATCAGCCGGGACCGCTCGCCCGGTTCGTAGCAGGTCATGCCTGCCATCGACACCCGGCCCGAACCTCGTCCACGCACACGGACAACCGGGGTCTGGCACACTGACCACCTGAAAACGGCGCCGCACCAGCACCAACCCGATGCCGACGACCGTCAGAGCCGGGACCCGACCAACGTCGAGGTCGACACCGGGCTCGCCAAGCTTGACCTGGCCGGCTACTGCCTGCTGCGGCCTCGCCGCCCGGACCAGGCCGGAGACGCTCACTGCGACACGAGCACGAGCACGTTCTCGTGACGGCTCGGGTTCAACGCTTCTCCTTGTCTGCTCGGCAATTTGGGCGGCAGCGACCCGCCTCCGAAACCCTTGGGTGTCGTGGTGGCCATTCTCAGTCCGAGCGCGGGACTGCTGGCGACGTCGAGCGTGTGAAGGTGCGGCGGTAGGCAGTGGGGGTGGTGTCCAGTGCGCGCCGGAAGTGCAGCCGCAGGTTGGCTGCCGTGCCCAGCCCGCAGTCCCGCGCCACCTGTTCCACCGAGCGGTCCGTGGTTTCTAGCAGTTCCCGCGCCCTGCCGAGCCGGGCGTTGAGCAGCCACTGCAACGGGGTCGTGCCCGTCTCCTCGCTGAACCGGCGCATGAAGGTGCGCTGCGAGAGGCCCGCGTGCCGGGCAAGCACGCGCAGCGTGAGCGGCTCGCCGAGCCGGTGCAGGGCCCATCCACGGGTACCGGACAGCGACGCCTGACCGGCCACCGCGACGGGAGCCGGCACGTACTGGGCCTGCCCACCGTCTCGGTGGGGGGCGGCGACCAGACCGCGGGCGATCTGGTTGGCCGCCTCCGCTCCCAGGTCGCGGCGCACGATATGCAGGCACAGGTCGATGCCGCAGCACACCCCGGCCGAGGTGAGCACGTCGCCCTCGTCGACGTAGAGCACGTCGCGGTCGACCGTGACGGCCGGGAAGCCCCGCTCGAACTCGTCGATGTGCTTCCAGTGGGTCGTGGCGTGCAGCCCGTCCAGTACGCCTGCCGCGGCCAGCGCGAACGCGCCCGTGCAGATCGACACCACACGCTTGCCTCGGTCGCGAGCTTCGTTCAGTGCATCGAGCACGGCGTCCGGCAACGGGAGGATCGGTTCGAATCCCGGCACGATCAGGGTGTCGGCGGTGCGCACCTGTTCCAGGCCCCCGTCGGCGACCAGGGCGAAGCCCGCGGTGGTTGCCACCTTCGTCTCCAGCGCGCACAGGGTCATCTCGTAGGGGGTTTCCGGCCGGGTGGTGAAGATCTGCGTCGGGATCGCCAGGTCGAGTGGGGTGACCCCGTCCAGCGCCAGGACCGCGACTCGATGCACTGCCATGGCAAGATTCTAACGAAGTATGGAATTTTTGCCTCTCACCAGGTCAGGGCGGTCGCGGCCAGGCTGAAGACATGACCGGACCTACTCACGAGGCGACCGCCGACCCGATCACGCTGCCCGGCACACCGCTTGCCGACGCCGTCATGAACCTCATCCGACCGGTGGAAACGCCGTCCGTCTTCAACCACAGCATCCGCAGCTACCTGTTCGCCCGGCTGGTTGCCGGCCGCCTCGGCCTGACCGTCGGCCACGACTACCACGACGACCTCTTGTTCGCCGCGTGCGCGATGCACGACCTCGGCGTGGCCTCGGACGGCCCGCACAGCCAGCGGTTCGAGGTCGAAGGCGCCGACCGGGCCGCCGCATTCCTGATTGACCACGGAGTACCCGCAGCCGACGCCGACCAGGTCTGGCAAGCCATCGCCCTGCACACCTCCCCGGGCATCGCGGAACGCCGCGGCACGCTGTGCGTACTCGTCCGCGAAGGCGTCGCCCTCGACTTCGGCGGCCCACTGGGCGCCGACCACGTCGACGCCGTCACCGACGAGCAGGCCGATGCCGTGCACGCCGCCTATCCACGGCTGGACATGGTCCGCTCACTCACCGACGCGATCGTCGCGCAGGCCGCGAAAAACCCGAAGAACGCACCCCGGTACGCGATCCCCGGCGAATTCCTCCGCGAACGCGAGACCTTCGGCCGGACCCGACTGGAGCACGCCTGCCGTTCGTCCCGCTGGGGCAACTGACTCCACGACCCCGTCAACAAGGAAAAGGAAGGACCACAATGACCGTCCACACCGTCGAGGTCCCTGAGGACAACGCAGTCTTCGGGCAAACCACCAGCGCCTTCGCAAGCTTCGGCTATTCCGCCGCGGTCCGCGCGCACGGCCTATTGTTCATCGCCGGAACGATCGGTCGCCGCGCCGACGGAACCATCCCGAACACCATCGAAGAGCAGACCGAGACCGCCATCTTGAAGATCGAAGAGATCCTTCGACTGGAGAACCTCGACACCTCCGCCCTCGTCGACGTCACCAGCTACCACGTCGACATCCGCCAGCACCTGCCCGGCTTCATCGAGGCCAAACAGCGCCTCGTCAAAGCGCCCTACCCGACCTGGACGATCATCGGGGTCAGCGGCCTCGCCAGCCCCGGACTCCTCGTCGAAATCCGCGCGACCGCCGCGTATCCCGACGCACCTCGGTAGACCGCCGCTCCCGGGCCCAGGAGCCCGCCCGTACGCCCCAGAACCCCCAGACGAAGACTCCCGCGGCGTGCTGGTGGGCCCGGCAGGTGGTGGAATCCACGCTCACCATCGACCAGTCGATGCGGCCCTCGGAATCCGGATCAGCCAGGACGGCCACGTAGACCTCGTCCCACGTGCCGTCCGTCGGCCAACGTCTGTGCCGCTCGTATACCGTCTTCCACATCTCCCTGCCGCAAAAGAGAGGTTCTTCGCCATGGCGGCTGGTTCACTGCTCATTGGCCTGGCTATATTCTTCTTCTCTCCGGTTGTCCCGTGGGCTCTGTTCCCGTTCCGCAGGAAGACGGGTGCTGCCGCCGCTACGGTTTGGGGGTTGCTCGCTGGACTGTGCTTTTTCGTTTGGGATGGAGCACTTGTCGGTTCGGCGATCCTTACGGTGTTCTCATGCTGCGTGCGGATCATTGTCGAAGTAACCGGAGCTCTGGAAGGGCCACGCGCTCGACGCAAGGAGCGCAAGCGAGAAAATCATTCTCCCCGGCGGCTACTCTGACCAACTAGGATTGAAAACTGGCCCCGTACCCCCCTTTCTCCCTCAGTGGATTAACGAGGTGCGTCCTGCTGATCTGCCCAACCTGCACCATTTCGCCAACGGTCCGGTGCGGCACGGCCTCGGTCAGGAGATCAGTTTCTCCACCTCGTGCAGGAAGGCCAGCCAGTTGGTCGTGGGACGGTTCCCGGGTTCATTAGGCTGAGGCGGAGTGTGCGGCTCATCGGGTACTGGGAGGGCATGATCGCTTCGTTGCGCCGGGCTAGGCGAGAGATCTCCGTGGAGTACGGGAGGCGGGCGTCTTTGGCGCTGTTGCAGCTTGCGTGGACGGGGGCGAGATTCCACAGTGCATCGAGGTCCGGCCCGTGCCAGCCTGCGGCGTTGCCGAAGCGGTTCATAAGCGAGAACGGGAAGGCATGGTCGATGGCCGTTTCACCCGCGGGGTCCATGACGTAGTTGCAGATGAGACAGCGACCGTGTTGGAAGCCGATGGTCGCCTCTTTGACCCCGGCTACCGGTCGGCGGCGGCGCTTGTCCGTGAGCGTCATTGCTGTCCAGTCGACAGCCATGCCCTTACGCATGAGGGGGCGGCCGACGCCGATGGTGAAAGAGGTCTCGACTATGTTCCAGCGGGCCTCAAGGGCCGAGGCGCTGCCACCGATCGTCGTCCCCGCCACCGATACAGGGATCGAAGGCGCTGGTCAGGCCGGTCCGAGCCAGGGACTTCTCAGGGATTTTTCAGGGACTTTCAGCTCTGTCGCAGGGACTTTTCAGGGACTTTTCGCTGAGTAAGCGAGAAAGGCCCCGACAGCTCTGAAAGACGCAAAGCACCAGATCAAGAGCGGTTTTCTGCCAACCGATGGCACTCGCTGGGGCGACTCACCGCGGAGGCCGCGTCGGCCGGGCACGACTGCATGGACGAGGGGCTTGAGGGGCTGTGACAGCCCCCGGTTGCTGCGCCGCAGTTGACGCTGCTCCATGTCAACTAGCCCTGCCACTGTATGGAGCGCGATCGCAGCGACGTGCGAGATGTTGAGGAAACCGAATGTGGCGGCCAGCTGGAACTGTGAGGCCCGGACGACTGGATCGAGAGGTTTCGTCGAGCCAGCCCTCAACTGGCGGAGAATGAGACCATGCGGGTGCGCGACTTCTTGGCGTACATGAAGCATTGACGTTTGAGGCGTCCCCAGTTTTCTGGGGACGCCTCACGCTTGTGCGGTCAGTTCTGTTGTTGTCTTCCCACGTGGAGTAAGGCGTTCCTTCACAGCGTTAGAGCTACCAAACTTGGAGCGATGGGTTGGTGGTTGAACCACGATGTAGTGCAAGTAGCGCTTGACTATGGCACGCCGCTGACGGAGGGTGCCCTCTGTCCAGTGCTTGAGGAGCTCGTCTGGCGACACCGCGGGTGTCGGCGTGCTCTCCGCGGCCGCGATGGCATCACGGTGTGCCGAGATCTTGCGATTGAGAGCTGCCAGCATGGTGAAGTAGTCCGCCTCGGTCACATTGATGTCCTGCAGCGTTCCCTCGGACCAACGGCGTATCAGGTCGCTTTTTCGTGTGAGCTCCTGGTCCAGCCGTTCCGTTCCTGCAAAGCTGCAACGCTGGTTGCGGTTTGGCGCAGTTCGGTCTTCGCGCATTCCAACTGCTTGCGGAGGAAGGCGGCCATTGCTTCCTCTACGGCCAGTTCGGCGGTCTGGGCCGAGATAGCGGTTCCTCCACATCCACCCCGGTCGGACGGTGGGCACTCGTAGTTGCGGATGGCTTTGCCGGTCTTGCGCTGCTTGTAACGGTGCCCGACAAGGCCACGGTGGCACTTGCTGCAGTGACCGGGCGTTTGACGTACTCGACGATGTCGATGAGGTCTTCGAGGTCCCGTGGTTGACGCACGAGGCGGTCGAGGTCGTAGAAGATGACGCCGTCGATCACGCCGAGGGTGAGGTCGGCGAGCAGCTGGCGGAACTCGGGGCGCAGGACGACCCAGTCGATGGTGCCGTCGGCTTTGGTGATCTTGCGCTTCTTGAAGGCGGAGGTGTCGTTCTCCTTATAGATCTTGGCGAACGGGCCCCAGTGCAGCCGTGAGCGGGTGTCCTGGGCGTCTTCCATCTGGCGGTCGACGCCGGCTTCCAGGCCGAAGCGGTCGGAGGAGATGCGGAGGTAGGCGCCGGGGCGCTTGGGTGCGTAGGAGGCCAGATGGTCGTGGAGGTTGAGGGTGACTTGCCCGCCGCGGGCGTGGGCGGGGACCTCGAAGTCTTCCCATACGGTGGCAAGGGCGGCTGGTGGCACGGTGTCGGCTCCTGGTGCTCGGTGGTCCGATACCGGGCACTTTCGGCTGAACTTCGCAGTTTGGCGGTGCTGCGGATCCTCCGTGGAACCCGCCGCTCCGCGGGTGGATACTGATCGCCATGCGCATCGACTTTGACCCTGCTGAGCTGTCCCGTAACGAGTTCTACAAGCTGTTGACTGCCACGGTCGTGCCGCGGCCGATCGCCTGGGTGTCGACCATCGGCCCGGACGGCGCCACGCCGAACCTCGCACCGCACTCCTTCTTCAGCATCGCCAGTGTTTCGCCGCCCGTTGTTCAGTTCAGTTCTGTGGGGCGTAAGGACACCTTGCGGAATGTCGAGGCCACCGGTGAGTTCGTGGTGAACTTCACGCCGGAGGGGCTTTTTGCGCAGGTCAATGACACGGGTACGGATTTTCCGCTTGGTGTGAGCGAGTTCGAGGCCGCGGGAATCGAATCCGAGCCCAGTCTTCGGGTCAAGCCGCCGCGGGTGGCGGCTTCGCCGGTGGCGTTGGAGTGCGAGCTGCACAGCACGGTCCGGATCGGTGACGGGACCGTGGTGTTCGGACGGGTGGTACATGCCGCGGCGTCGCAGGACGTGCTGGTCGACGGACATCCCGAGGTCACCAAGCTGCGGCCTTTGTCGCGGCTCGGGAAGGACGAGTGGGGGACGCTGGGTGACGTGCGGGAGATCGCTCGGATTCGTCATGCGGAATGGCAGGGGCCGGCGGCTGGCCGATAGGTCGACGGGGGAGGGGGAGCGAGGAAGGGGAAGGAGCAAGGGGAAGGAGCAAGGGGAAGGAGCAAGAGGAGGGGAGAGTTGGAGTGGTTGGAGGGAAGCGGGGGAGTGTGTTCGTGGCGTGGAGGTCATCGGAGTTGATTGATCCGAGTGAGGGTTTCGCGGCAGTTCATGTGCGAGGCGCTTTCCGGTAGTTGATGATTCCTTCCGGGTTCGAGACGCTGCGTGGTGACGGTTGTCGGGATGACAGGAGCCGCTGTGAACGGTCTCGCTCCTTTGATGACGGAATTCGGCGAGGAGCCGTGTTCTGATAGCCGCTCCCCTTGCTTCACCGATTCAGGTTCCTGCACGGCTTCCTCGATCGGCTCCGGCGCACCCGGTGAGGGGGGAGAAGGAGAAGGGGCTGGCGAAGGGGCTTTCGCGCAGCCGTCGAGCCGGCGTTTCGCGATGCGTGCCGTGGCCGGCACGGCATTCGCGAGGCCTGTGGCGGCGTACGGAGGTGAGACTGCGTACGCCGCAGATCGGGGGCGCGGGCTGCGGGTGATGACCTTCAATCTGCGGTACGCGTCGGATGCCCGTCCACATTCCTGGGCCGAGCGCCGACCCGTGATGCGGAGCCTCTTGCGCCGGGAGGCTCCGCAGCTCCTGGGGACGCAGGAGGGGCTGTACGGGCAGCTGCGTGATATTGCGGAGGATCTCAGGCCGTATTACGGCTGGGTGGGTACGGGCCGGGGTGGCGGGAGCCGGGATGAGTTCGCGGCGATCTTCTACGACGTACGGCGACTTGCGCCGGCGGAATACGACCATTTCTGGCTGTCGGACACGCCCTATCTGATCGGGTCGACGACGTGGGGAAACAAGGTCATTCGGATGGCGACCTGGGTGCGCTTCCGGGATCTCCGGCGGGGTGACAGCGGCGGCGGGGAATTCTATGCGCTCAATACACACCTTGATCATGCGGTGCAGTATTCGCGGGAGCGGTCGGCTGCGCTGATCAAAGAACGGCTGGGGGTGCTGGACCCTTCGCTGCCCCGTATCGTGACCGGGGATTTCAACGTTGCGGCGCACAAGAATCCCGTATACGAGGCCATGCTAGGCGGTGGCTCGCTCCTGGACAGCTGGGATGCGGCCGATGAACGGAGCGCACAGTACGGCCTCCTTTCACGGGTATCGGCCACTGGTGCCCGGCGGCGACCGGATCGATTGGATTCTCACCTCGCCGACGGTGCGTACGCGGCGGGCCGCGATCAATACGTTCGCCGTGCACGGGGAGTTCGCCAGCGATCATCTGCCGGTGCAGGCGTGGGTGGAGTGGTGAAGGGAGAGTGGCCGCTGGCGCTGACTGGTGAGCGTTTTGGTCCGTGCTCGGAGATCTGTCGGTGCTGGTGGTGGGAGCTGCGCTAGGTGGGACGTCGGTTCGCGATGTAACACCCGGCTGGACTCCCGGACTCCCGGACTCCCGGACTCCCGGACTCCCGGGAGCCCGGGCTCCCGGACTGCTCGACATCCGATCCGGGCGGGCGGACGTTGTGGTGGTGCCGGGCCGGGTCAGTCCTGGCGAGTGGGGGGCGTGCCGCGGATCTGGAGGCCGTTGAGGAGGTCGTGGGTGGCTGCGGCGATGGCGTCCACGGCGTGGTCGAATACCTCGCGGTTGTGGGCCGCCGGGGCGCGGAATCCGGAGACCTTGCGGACGTACTGCAAGGCGGCGGCGCGGATGTCCTCGTCGGTCACGGCGGGCGTGGTGGGCGGGCGGAGGGTCTTGATGCTGCGGCACATGCGTCCAGTCTGCCGCTTGCGGCCGGTGGACGGTGACCGGTGCCGGTGGCGTTCAGCTGAGGCCGGTGACGCGCATGGTGACGTTGAGGCGACCCGAGTTCAGGCCGGTCGCCGGGTCGCCGGTGCCCGGATATACCTTGGGAACGCCGTGGTACGCGAAGCGGGACGGCCCACCGAAGACGAACAGGTCGCCTGACGCCAGTTCGATGTCGGTGTACGGCTTGGTGCGCGTCTCCGGGTTGCCGAAGCGGAAGACGCAGGTGTCGCCGATGCTGAGCGAGACGACCGGCGCGCTGGAGCGTTCCTCTTTGTCCTGGTGCATGCCGAGCTTCGCCTGGGCGTCGTAGAAGTTGATCAGCGCGGTGTCGGGGGCGTACGCGTCGCCCGCAGCGGCGTCCTGATACGCGTCGACGAGGGCGCGGCGGCCCAACTCGACCATCCAGTCCGGGAATTCGGCGACCCGGGCGCCGTTCACGTCGTCCGCGGTGCGGGTGTACGCGTACGGCTGCCAGTGCCAGCCGATGCACACCGTCTGGACGGACATCACGCCGCCGCGCGGGAGTCTTGTGTGCCGGATGGGTGCCGGGCCGCGCGCCCAGCCCCGGCAGGCCGTGACCAGCTCGCGCTGCTCGGCGGGGGAGAGCCAGCCGGGGAGGTGGACGGCACCGGGGGCGAGTTCACGGCGGGGGAGTTCTTGGGCGGGGGTGAGGTTCTCGGCGTTTGTCGGTTGGCCGTTCGGTCGCCCCTCGGGTCGCGTGCGCGGACGTGACGGCGGTGCGTCAGGCCCGTTGAGCTGCCCGAAGTCCTCGAAGCCGGGGAGTGGGGTGCTCATGTGCTGCTGACCTGCCTCGGGGCGGATGGGGGCGGATGGGGGCGGGTGGGGACGCGTCTGGATCTGGGCCTGGATCTGGATCTGGGCCTGGGCTTGGGGCAGGTGCCGTGGCGGGGCCTTGCTGTTCTTTCAGAGTGCCATGGGATGGATCGATGGGAGGTGGGGCGGGGTGGGAGGCTTTGTGTATCGGGGATCGCTTTATGCGCTGGGGCTTCATTTACGAGGGGGCGCCTCGTGTACCGGGGGCGTTTCGTGCCGTGTCGTGGCGGTCACCCAGCCGCGGGCGATGGCCCAGGTGCCGCCGTCTGCCGTGGCGCCACGCATGCCCTCCAGCGTTGCGGTGCCGGCCAGGGCGGCGAGTCGGGAGTCGCCGAGAGACGCGAAGCCGAAGGTCCGGGCCGGGTCCCAGTCGGTGCTGTGGTGGAGTCGCCGGCTCATCCGGACCCAGCCCAGCGGCGCCGCGGCAACCACCCAGGCGTCCGGCTGACCAGCGGTGAAGCGATGGGCGGGGCGCAGCCAGGACGCGGCCTGTTCCGGCCAGTCGACCAAGGCGAGGACGGTGCGGCCCGTCGTACGCCATGCCTCGGTGAATGCTGCCGCAGCGGAATGTGATGCCGCGTCCCGGCTGTGTCCGACGGTGACGGTGGCAGGGGCGGGGGGAGTGCTGCGGTGAGGGGTGGGGGTGGAGGTGTGTGGTGTAGCCGTCAACAGGCTGATTAGAGCGTCCAGTTCGGCTGCGGTGTGCGGGGGCGGGGAAGGGAAGGGGCCGTAGGCGGCCGCTTCGTGGGGTGGGAGGAGAGGGGAGGGAGCGGTGGGGTGGTGGGAGTGGTGTGAGCCGACCGGCGAGGGGGCGTTCATGGGGGTGGGCATGGCGTCAGATGAGGGTGGGCTGGAGGGCGCCTTCGTGTGTCAGCAGGGCGGTCTTCCGCTCGACACCTGCCGCGTAGCCGCGCATGGTGCCGTCGGCGCCGATCACGCGATGGCAGGGGCGCAGCAGGAGCAAGGGGTTCGCCCCGATCGCGGTGGCCAGCGCGCGAACGTCCACGCTCCGTACACCGAGGGTGTCGGCGAGCCGACCGTATGTGGTCGTGGTCCCGTACGGGATGTCCTCCAGGGCCTGCCAGGTGCGTTCCTGGAAGGCGGTGCCGCTGGTGCGGTACTCCAGGTCGAAGCGGGTGAGCCCGCCGGCGAAGTAGGCGCGGAGCTGCCGGATGGCCTCGGCGAAGGGCCGGGGAGCGTGGTGCCACTGTGGCCGTACGGCGGCGGCGCCACGCTGCCCGGGCATGGAGAGCGAGGTCATGGCGATGCCGCCGGGGGCGGTCGGGGAGTCCACGCCGACGAGCAGCAGTTCACCGAGGGGGCTGTCCAGGGTGGTGTAGCGGGTGGTGGCGGGAGCGGCAGCGGTGGGCTTGGCCGTGGTGGCCGTGGTGGTGCTGTGGTGGGCGGTCATGTCGTGTCCTTGGTCGTGCGTCACCTGGGCTTTCTTCGAGTGTGCGGGCTTTCGGGCGCGCTGACTGGCGGAAATCGGACGTGGCGGTCGGTCTGTGGGGGTGGGTGCGGAGTGGGCGACGTTGTGGGTGCGGTCTCGTGACCTGTGGCTGTGGCAAGGAGAGCGCCATGGTCCCGAGTGTGCGTGTGGGTGGGTATGCGGGAGGCCGTTGGGGTGGCTAGGCCAGGCCCAGGCCCAGGCGGACCGCGCGCTCCACAGGGGAGTGGGTGCCGTCGCTGCGGTCCAGGTCGAGCGGGCCGGCCGGTATCAGCGGGGGCTGAGCCAGGAACCGCGGGGCCGTGCCGCGGTGGGGCTGTGCGGCGTGGATCAGGAAGGGGTGGCAGAGGTAGACGTCACCGGCCTGTCCGGTGGCGAGCGCCAGCGGCCGATGCGGCGCGTCGAGTTCGCCCGCCTCGTCCATCGCCGTGCAGAGGGAGAAGAGATCCATACCTGACTCACCCGCGGGCTGCAGGAACGACGGGACGTCGAGATGGGAGCCGACCTTGATCCTGGTCGGCGCGGTCTCGTCGTCGACGTCGGAGAAGAGGAACAGCATCAGCAGGGCACGGCCGCGGGAGGTGAGGTTGAGCCAGTACCCCGACTCCCCTTCGGGGGTGTAGCTGCCGTCCATGTGCCAGCCGGCGTCGCCCGGGTCGGCCGGGTGCGGGAAGCGGATGGGGAAGGTGCCGAGCCCGACACGTGGTACCCAACGGCCCGGGCCGACGAGTTGGTCGAAGGCACCGTGCAGGCGCTCGGTGGTGGCCGCCCGCTGGAACGGCTCGTCCGCGTAGCCATCGAGCCTGACCACGGGCTCGGTCCAGGTCGCCGGGTCGTCCGGGTCGAGCCCGGTCTCGCGCCACAGGAACGCCCGGCACTCGTCGGCGAGCGAGCGCGGGAAGGCTTCCGGAAGACGGACGAAGCCGTTCGTGACGAACTGTTCGATCTGATCTGCGGTCAGTACATCCCCCATGCCACCGATTCTCGGCACGCTCGCGGGGATCGGCAACCGAGTTTCGCCGGAGCCCGGCGGACGCGCCCGACGACGGCGATCCGCCGCCAACCACCGCAGGCCAGGCCACACCATGCCGACGATCCGGTGGTCGGAACGAGGGGCCTCAGGCCGCCTCGACGACCTCCGAGACCTCAGCGCGCACCGCTACCGTCCAGATCTCCAACAGCACCGCGTACTCCGCCATGTCCTGCGCCGTCCACGCCAGGTCACGCCGGGCGCGCACGAAACGCCGGATCGAGTCGTTGGCTTCGGAGGCAGGAACGGACACACCCGTAGGAGCGGGAGGAGTTGGGGACATGTGAGACATGCTAGGGGCAGCCACCGACAACGCATCTCCCCGCGCGTCAGCCATATCCCCACCCAGCCCTCTCCGAAGATCGCCCCGACCCCACCTCAACTCGCTGACCAGCAACGACCGTCAGCGACTCGCGCTCCCCCTGTTGCCCGCATGTGTCCAGTCCCACACGCTCCGCGGTCACCACTCTGTCCGGCCGCTCCCCAGGCGTCAACGGCCCCCCTCGTGATCCGGCCGCCGCCCACCTGGACCCGGTTGCACCAGACGACGCGCCGACCACGGACCCCCGTCCGCCCGGGTGCTGCTGATCAGTGCGGGAGCCGTCAGCGGAGGAACAGGCAGAAGGGATGACCTGCCGGGTCGAGGAGCACCCGGACGTCGTCCTGTGGCTGGAAATCCGCCCGTGTCGCTCCCGCGGCGACCGCGAACGCCTCGCCCTCGTCGAGGTCGTCGACCCGGATGTCGAGATGCAGCATCTTCTGCTGTTCGCCGCCCTGCTCAGGCCACACCGGCGGCCGGTACCCGGCCTCGGACTGGAACGAGAGCCCGGTGCCTCCCTCCGGAGACCTGAGCAGCACCCAGTCCGGTTCGCTGAGTGCCACCTCCCAGCCCAGGAGCCGCCGATAGAAGTCCGCCAGTGTGTGTGCGTCGGCACAGTCCACGGCCACGGTCGCCAGTGAGAAGCGACGGTTCCCTGCCATGACCCCTCCCTCTCCCTCTCCCGTTCGCACCTCTCCCGCTACCTCGCTCTTACGCCGTCGGACCGGTCGTGGGAGCGTGCGCCGGCCGAACGGCGTTGGTGCGAGTGGCAGTTGACCGGATGTCCGGAGGTGCGGTGCTGGTCGCCCGCGACACTACCTAGAACGGGTGGCGTCGCCGGGAATCGGATCGGGGCTGTGGGTGCGCGGCCCGTTGCGCCAGCGCCGGGGCTCGTCGCCGCCCTGGCCAGGGTCTGCGCGACCGCCCTGCCTCGGCGGATCGTCGTACGCCTCCGGCTCGGGGTCTGGATCGTCGTATGGCGCAGGCTCGTTGTCAGTGGTCCCCCGTACGGTGGTCCCCGTATCTATCCGAGCTGCTGGCGCTTCTCGGACCCGCCCCGCTCCCGTGACAGCGCACGGGAGCGGGGCTTCACCGGTACTTCGGATGACGCGGGGGAGGAGGACGACGATAGCGGAGGGGGGATGGCGATGGCGTGAAGCGCGTTGTGGGGGAGGGGAAGCGGTGTTCTCTGCGTGCCACTGCGTGGAGGGCGGCCGCGGGGTGGGGTGCGGCGCGTTCGCGGGTTGTCAGCGGGCAGGTGGCGGCGTCAGGCGTTCGGTGCCGGAGCCGAAGGCCAGAAACGTCCTGCGGGCGGCGAGGAGCCAGGTGCCGTCGACCTTGCGGAAGGTGTCCTCGTAGTGGCCCACATTGGTGGGGAGCCGCGGCGGGACGATGCCGTCGACATGGCCGTCGACGCGGTAGGTCGTGAGGTAGGAGGTCGCGGCCGCCGTCGTGGGGGACGTGACGGTGACCAGGATGTTGCTCATCAGGCGGCGGGACAGACGGTCCGCCGGGCGGGAGCCGAAGTACTCACGCAGTGCTTCGCGCCCCGTGATGCGGCGGTCGCCGTACTGCCATTCCCAGAGGCCGTCGGCGGTGAACAGATCGGCTACCGAACTCGGTTCTCCGAGGTCGAGGCGGTGGACGAACTCGATGATCAGGCGTTCGCAGGCGCGCTCGGCGATCAGCCGGACCAGGGGGTCAGGCGCTTGGCCTGCCTCGGGGAGTGTGTGCGCCGCATCGGTCATGTGGGGCTCCCGGGGAGTCGTCGCAGGTTGTCGCGGTCGACTTTCGCGTATCGCGGGTGCGGGACGCCAAGGGATATGCGGCGCTCCGGTCGTTCGGGCCCGTCAGGCGACCGGTCGTGGATCCGGGCGCCGGGCACCCGGATCCGTGGCACGACTGGTTGAGCGGTCAAGGATGGTGGTGCTGAGCGACGGCGGAGCGACCGGCCGGGACAGCCCGGCGGGGCTGGGCATGCCTGCCTGCCGGTTGGGACGGTGCGCAGGGGCGGCTGCGCTGCCCGTCCTGGCTCAGCGACACGTTCTCCTCAGGCGCGGTACGCGGGCCTGAGTGACGATGGAAGGGCCGGGGCGCAGTGGCGCGCGGCAGCGGCGGCGGGGGCGCAGCGTCCTGGGGAGTACCCGCAGAGCAGTATCGGGAGGCCCCGATGGATTACCCGGAACGCTATGAGCTGGTATTTCAGGCCCCCGCTGTCGAAGACGACGTGGTGATCGTCCGGCGTACCGACCAGGCGGGTGCGGGCGGGTATCCGGTCTACGAGGATGAGTCGGGGATCGTCCGGGCGGAGATCAGCGACCGGGGCGAGGTCCGCATGCTGGCCAGCGGGGGGCATCAGGTTCCCCGTACGCCGCTGCTGGCGCGAGCGCTGAGCCCGTGATCGGTCGGCCGCGGGTGTCGCGGGGCGGGGGGGCTGTGCGTTGTGCCGATGCCTCGTTGTGTGGCGAACGTGCTGATCCCCGGTGCAGGCGGCACTGAGCACGGTGGTGCGGCCGGGGTGTGTCATGAGCAGGGGGCATCGGCGTCGGGGCTGCGGGTGGCGGCCCTCGCGTCGTCGGTTCTTCCGTCGGTGGGGGCGGTGCCTGCGGGGTCGGCGCTGAGCGGGGCTCGGGTCCAGAGGGTGAGGTCGCTGCTGGTGGCGACGGCGAGCGTGCGGCCTGAGGGGGAGAAGCCGGCGGCGCGCAGCTCGGAGTAGTTGGCGTCGAAGACGTGCCACCAGCGTTCGCCGTGCGGCCCGTTGTGGGGCATGCCGCCGTCCGTGGAGAGCAGGACGCGGTCGTGGGGCCATTCCGCGGCGACCACTTCCAGTTGCCAGCCACCGGCGGTTGTGGTGTGCAAGCCGCCTCCGAAGAGGCCGGCGATCGGGACGCGGATGCCGGTGAGCGGTCCGAATCCGGGGCAGGAGAGATCGGGGGCCTCGTCCGGGGTGCTTGTCTCGGGGTCGGGGTCGCGGTCCCGGGCGATCTTGTCGCCGGTGAGGGCGTCGAAGAGGCCGTGGCCGGCGGTGGAGACCACCATGACCAGTTCCCGGCCGCTGCCGGGGGCCACGGCGAATCCGATGCCGAGCAGACCGCCGACCGGAATCAGCCCGTTCCCGACGGGCCGCCAGGGGGCCGGGGCGGCCGTGACGGGGGCGGAGAGGAACCGCCGGCGCAGCTGCTCTTGGTAGGGGGAGAGCAATGCGGCTCCTCGGGTCGTGTGCTGCTCGTCCGGTAGGCCGGATCGGGCTGTGCGGTGCGGGGGCGTCCGACGTCACAGGCCCCGGAGGTGGGGGCGCCGGGGGCGGTTGCCGTCCGGGGGGTCGGGGGGTTCGGGCCGGTCGGAGGATGTGTCGGGTGCGTCGGTCGCGTTGCCCGCGTCCACCGGGGCCGGGGCAGGTGGGAGCTCGGGTTCCGCTTCCGAGGTGGGACCGGGATCGGGGTCGGGGTCGGTGGTGTCTCCACGGAGAACGGCCAGGGCGCGTTCGAAGGACTCTCCGGTGATCTGCATCCGGATCTTTGCCAGGCGTTCTAACTCGTTACGAGACACCACGTCAGAGTACCCGCGGCAACTTCAAACCTGGAGTAAAGATAAATGCGGGTGAAATAGGGGCAGTTGGCGATGGAGAGTTGCGTGACTTCGGTACGGTATAGGGGTGTACGGGGCGTCAGTGGGGCGGGGTGAGCGCCAGTGTCACGGCGGCCTCGGCGTGCAGCCGCGTCGTCGGGAAGATGGGGACGGGACTGTCCTCCGGCCTGATGAGCAATTCGATTTCGGTGCAGCCGAGGATGATGCCCTCGGCGCCGGCGGCCACGAGGTCGTTGATGACCGAGGCGTAGGAGTTGCGGGACGCCTCGTTGACGATGCCGAGGCACAGCTCCTCGTAGATCACGCGGTGCACGGTCCGGCGTCCGGCCGCATCCGGGACCAGGACGTCGAGGCCGCGGCCCGCCAGGCGGCCGCGGTAGAAGTCCTGTTCCATGGTGAAGGCGGTTCCGAGCAGTCCGACCCGGCGCAGCCCCTTCGCGTGGACGGCGTCCGCCGTGGTGTCCGCGAGATGCAGGAGCGGGCGGCCGACCGCGGCGGATACCTGGTCGGCGACCTTGTGCATGGTGTTGGTGCACATCAGCAGCAGGTCCGCCCCCGCGGCTTCCAGTGCCTTGGCGGCCTCGGCCAGTATCGCGCCGGCCTCGTCCCAGCGCCCCTGGGTCTGCAGGCGCTCGATCTCCGCGAAGTCCACGGAGTAGAGCACGCACCTGGACGAGTGCAGCCCGCCCAGCCGGTCGCGCGTCAGCTCGTTCAGCAGCCGGTAGTACTCGGCGGTGGACTCCCAGCTCATGCCGCCGATCAACCCGATGGTCTTCATCGGGCCACTCTCGCACGGGGGCGCCGCCGGTGCGGGGTGGGGTGGGGTGACCGGGGAGGGCGGGCACTGTTGCGTTGTCCTGCATTGGTATGGACATGCTCGGCAAAGCGCCCGTAGCCTCACTTGGTCCAGACCGTTGGCGGTGTGTCACCGCTGCCCAACGTGTTGACCTCCCACGGCAGTTGGCTGACGAGAGGAAACGCCTCGATGCGATCGCGCGGAGCAGTGTTGCTGGGTGCCGCCACCATGGCCATGGGCATCGCCCTCGCCGTACCGGCAGCGCCGGCGGTGGCCACGACGACCACCCAGGCGGCCGGGGCGGTGGTCGGCTGCGCCGGTCCGTCCAAGGGCGCGACGTCCTCGACGGTGAACGGCTCCTGTGGCGCGCCGGCATCGGCCGCGTCGAGCGCGTCCCCGGGCCGGGCCGATGAGGCGGCCGACGGATTCGTCGTCAGCGAAGCGCAGTTCAACCAGATGTTCCCGAACCGGAATCCCTTCTACACGTACAGCGGGCTGGTTGCGGGCCTGAGCGCGTACCCGGAGTTCGCGAACACCGGTAGTGACACCGTCAAACGGCAGGAGGCCGCGGCCTTCTTGGCGAATGTCGGCCATGAGACCGGCGGGCTCGTGTACGTCGTGGAACAGGACACCGGCAACTATCCGCACTACTGCGACGCCACTCGACCGTACGGCTGCCCGGCCGGGCAGGCCGCGTACTACGGGCGGGGCCCCCTCCAGCTGAGCTGGAACTTCAACTACAAGGCAGCGGGAGACGCACTCGGCATCGACCTGCTGAACAACCCCTATCTGGTCGAGCAGGACCCGGCGGTCGCCTGGAAAACCGCGCTCTGGTACTGGAACACGCAGAGCGGACCCGGGACCATGACGCCGCACCAGGCCATGGTCAGTGGCGCTGGATTCGGGGAGACCATCAGGTCCATCAACGGTTCGCTGGAGTGCAACGGCGGAAATCCGGGCCAGGTGCAGAACCGGATCGACAACTATCAGCGCTTCGTTCAGATCCTGGGGACCGTGCCCGGCGACCACTTGAGCTGCTGAGGCGGGAAGGCGGGAGAAGGAGGGGCGAGCGGCCGATGGCGGCTGAAGTCCTCTGATGGCGGTGCTCTGTTGACGCGGAGCGGTTGACGGAGTGCGTGGGCGTGTGTGGCAGAGGTGGCGGCAGCGCGCCCGGGGCGAGGGAACCGAGCGGGGCGAGCGCCCGCGGTGGCCGTGCGCCGTGCCGGATGGCCGGCTCCGGCTGCGCCCGCGACGGTGCGACACGCCGGCCATCAGGTTCCTCCGCTCCGGCCGTCGGGAATCCGCTGGCCGGTACCGTCCGCCCGATGACATGCTGTGCGTCGTGAACGGACCCGAAATCGATCTCACCTTCGCCCCTGAGCTGCACCTTTTCGTCGGGGCGGAGCGCAGCGCCGGCCGTACGCCCCTGGTGACCGACGGGGCGTCGACGCTCGGGCATGTCGTCGAGTCCCTCGGCGTCCCGCTCACCGAGGTCGGGCGGCTGGTGGTGGACGGCGCGGAGGCCCCCGTCTCCCACATCCCGAGCGCGGGCGAGAGCGTCGAGGTCCAGGCCGTCGAGCGCCCGCAGCACATTCCGGGCGCGCCCCTGCGGTTCCTGCTCGATGTCCACCTGGGGACCCTCGCGCGGCGGCTGCGGCTGCTCGGTGTCGACGCCGCGTACACGAACGAGGACCCGGGCGATGCCGCGCTGGCCGCGCTCTCCGCCAAGGAGCGCCGGGTACTGCTCTCCCGGGACCGGGGGCTGCTGCAACGCCGGGAGATCTGGGCCGGGGCGTATGTCTACAGCGACCGGCCGGACGACCAACTCCGGGACGTCCTGAGCCGGTTCGCCCCCGATCTCGCTCCCTGGACCCGCTGTACGGCGTGCAACGGCCGGCTGGCCGTCGCCGACAAGGACGCGGTCCAGGAGCAGCTTCAGCACGGCACGCAGCGCACGTACGACGTCTTCGCGCAGTGCACCGCGTGCGGACGGGTCTACTGGCGCGGGGCGCACCACGCCCGCCTGGAGGCCATCGTCGAGGAGGCGCTGCGGGGGAGCGGCGGCTGACGGCGGTGACGGCTCCGGGGCCGAGCCCTGCGGCGCCAGTCCGATTCCCCGGCCTCCGGTGGTTCCCGTTCCTCTCCCCGAGGCGCCGCCCGGACGAATGCGGTGATGCGCGCGAGGGTGCTCGCCGTGTCCGCATGGACATGACCGGCCAGGCCCAGTGACCTGGCCGCACGGACATGCCCTTCGGTGTCGTCGATGAAGAGGGCCTGCGCGGGGGTGGCCGCGGCGGCCTGCTCCAGGGCGATCGCGTAGATCCGCGGATCGGGCTTGGCGCAGCCGGCGTCGCAGGACGGCACCACGTCGTGCACGGCATCCAGCACCCCGCTGCCCGGCAGTCTGCCGCGCATCTCCGGCCAGGCATTGCTCACGATGACGGTCCGTGCCGCACCGCGGAGACCGCGCAGACCCGCCACCAGCTCGGCGTCCCAGCGCTGTCCGGCCGCCAGGTCCGGCCGGATCTCCGAGGGCAGCTCCCCACTGATCCGCAGCCGCCCCCGGACGGTGCGCCACCAGTCTTCCTGGCTCGTGCGGCCGATCAGGATCCACTCGTCGTTACCGCCGAACAGCGCCCCCATGAAGTCCTGTTGGGAAATCCCCAGCCGGCCGCTCCAGCGGGCAGCCGCGGCCGGCGGGCGATCGGGGGAGAGCACTCCGCCGATATCGATCAGGATCACCGGTGTGGTGTCGTGCGCGAGGACCGCCATCTGCCGGATCGTGCCGCCCGCTCCGTCTGCTTCGCTGTCACCGCCGCGGTGACTCTATGCCGGTGATGCAGAGCTGACGAGCTGTCAGTACAGTCACTGATGTGGTGCCAGCTGCGCCCGCCGGGCGACGGGCGCCAGCGGCCTCTCCGGGGCCGTTCGGCGCCCCGCCCTTCGTACGGGCGGCGGGGCCGCCGACGGGCGCCGACACCGTTCGCCACGGAGCGTGATCCACTTCCCTCCCGCGGGCCCTGAACCGACCTGGCTGCGCGGCCCCCGGAGACCCCTCTAGCCCACCTTGATGACGACGCGCCGCAGACACGCGCCGTCCAACGGGTGAATACGTGGTCCTTCGCCACTCGAAGAGCCGATGTTGTCCCTCGAATGCGGCGTTCTCCGGTGGTGCTGAGCCGGAATCCGACTGACGGTGATCACGTCGCTACTGCGATTCCGATGTGCCGACGAAGTGTCAGCCTTCGCAGTCGCGCCGAAAGGATTTGTCCCCATGCGCACTGCCCGCACCTTGTTTGCCTCAGCCGCCGTGACGGCGGTGCTCGCGATCACCGCGCCCGCCGCGAACGCCATGGCACTGGCTGAGAACTTTGGATCGGCCGGCGGAACCTTCGCCAGCCACGACAACGACCACGGGAGAGGCGGCCGCGACAACGGCCACGGCCGCGACAACGGCCGTGGCCGGGACAACGGTCGTGACAATGGCCGCGGCCGCGACAAGGGTCGTGACAACGGCCGCGGCCGGGACAACGGCCGGGACAACGGTCGTGGCCGGGACAACGGTCGTGACGGAGGCCACGGCCGGCACCACCGTGCGCCGCACGGCGGCGTGCACACCGGTGGCGGCGCCCTGGCGATGCCTGTAGCCGGGGACTGGGACCAGAACGCCGACTTCGGCGACGACCACGGGCGTGGCCGCGACCGGGACCGGGACCGTGACCGCGACCGGGGCGGCGACCGCGACCGCGGTGACCGCGACCGGGGCGGCGACCGCGGTGACCGTGACCACGGCCGGTGGGGCGACCACGACCACGGCCGGTGGGGCGACCGCGACCATGGCCGGGGTGGTGACCGCGAACACGGCCGGGGTGGTGACGGCGACCACGGTCGGGGCGGCGACCACTGGGGCCGTCGACCGAGCGGTGGCGTGCACACCGGTGGCGGTGGAATGGCGCTGTCCGGTGGCGGCCTGGCTGCCGGGTCCGTCCTGATGCTCGGTGGTCTCGGTGCCGGTGCCTACATGCTGCGTCGCCGCAATTCATCGGGCGCCGCGGCCTGATAAGGCTGCTCCCCTCCGGAGGTCGATGTGCAGTCGCGGCCACCGTCCTCGTGGG
>NZ_JBNHIN010000018.1:75630-110902 GCF_050054615.1 Streptomyces sp. YGL11-2 | reverse complement strand
GCCACCGTCCTCGTGGGACGGTGGCCGCGGCGATTGCGTTGCGGTCCCGCCCCCCCCGGGCCCCGCGCCGTCCTCGGCACCGCGGGCCACCGCGGTGACCTGCGCCCCCTCCCCGACATCCGGCGTCGTTCTCCGGCGCGTCCCGTCGCCCCGGCGTCCCGGGCCGTGCCCGCACGCCGCGTGTCCCCTTCCGCACCTCGCGCCGCCCGCTCACGAAAGGCACCCCTATGACCGCCCCGCAGACATCCCAGCCGAATCCGAACCCGGACCCCACCCCGGCCGCCCCTCCGCCCCGCCCCATCGGCCGCGGTCTGCTCTGGTCCGCGGGAGCGTTTCTGCTGGGTGCGATCCTCGTCTACAACTCGGTGGACACCTCGGCGGACGCCAAGCCGCCGTCCCGGCCCGAAGTCGCCGGCTCCGCGGCGCAGCGGACCGGCTCCCCGCAGCCGGAGCTGGTGCTGTCCCGTTCGGCGCCGAAGCGGCTGACGATCCCGGAGATCGCCGTGGACGCCCCGTTCACCGAGCTGACGCTCAGCTCCACCGGGCAGCTCAATCCGCCGCCGGCGACCAACCAGAACCTCGTCGGCTGGTACAAGGGCGGCGCGGCCCCGGGCGAGCGCGGCTCGGCGATCGTCGCGGGCCATGTCGACACCAAGACCGGACCGGCGGTGTTTTTGCAACTGGAAACCCTCAAGCCGGGCAGCACGGTCGAGATCACGCGAGAGGACGGCATCGTCGCGACGTTCCAGATCGATTCCGTGGAGACCTTCAGCAAGGCGAACTTCCCCAACGACCGGGTCTACGCGGACTCCGAGGACGCACAGCTGCGACTGATCACCTGCGGCGGCTCGTACGACCGTAAGGCCAAGGACTACGTCGCCAACGTGGTGGCGTTCGCCCACCTCGTCTCGTCGAAGCGCGCGTGAGGGGAAGCGCCGGTGAGATAGCGCGCCGGACGGTCGTACGGGGAAGCCCGGGCCGGTTGCCGCCCGCGCCGGCCCGGGCTCCCGCCGCGGGCGGGCGGCGCAGAGCCTCGGGTCGCGCCCTGTGCAGCGGGTACGGACTCGACACGCGGCACCGATCGGCCGTCTCTCCGGCCGGCGGGTGGCGCTGACGGAGCAGGCACGAAGACCGGTCGCCCACAGCCGCGCCGCGCCGAGGCGGGACGGCGGGCCCGGGACGGCTGGATCCGGCTGCGCCGTCCCTGGGCGCGGCGCTGAGCCGCACTCGCCCGCCGTGGTGCCGAGCGGCGCCGCGCACGCCAGTCCGCCCGGCGCGGCACCCATCACGCCCGGATCAGCGTGCGGACGGTACGGTTCCGTCCCAGCGCCAGGACGTGCGCCGCGGGAGCCCGGGGAGCGCGGTGCGCCCGGTGGCCCACAGGAGGGCGGGCCACGGCTCCGCCTCCGCCGGGGCGTCCGGGAACAGGCGGGTGAGGACCCGCGCGCACACCTCGGCGGGCGGCGACCAGTCAAGCCCCAGCCCTTCGGCGAGGTCGTGGGTGTGCACCAGGGTCTCCACCGCCCCCATCGCGGCGAAGCCTTCGGGGTCCGACACGCCGAAGGGGTGGTACGCGCGCACCTGCGGGGGTGTGGTGCGGACCATCGCGACCAGCAGCGCTCCGCTCGCCTCAAGCGTCTGCAGCAGCCCGGCCGGGCCCGCGGCGCGATCGGCGTGCACCGCGTTGGCGGGGCCACCGGGCCGGCGGCGCTCCCACACGTAGGGCACGTTTCCGGTCAACGGCGGTGTCCTGGGCCCCAGTTGGACGGCGTAGGCGAAGAGGTCGTCACTCAGGTGCTCGACCGTCTCCCAGCAGTCCCACTCCAGCGAACCGGCCGGTGCCCCCTCCCAGGCCGTTGCGGGCGCCGTACGCAGCAGGGCCACGGAGAGTCGTACGGCGAGGTCGAGATCGTCCGCCGTGACAGGCGACGGGGAGGGGACGGCCGGCGTGGGGGACGGTGTTGATCGGGACATGGCTGGGACGGTACCCCGAGCGCGGCGGCGAGCGGCGGTGGGGGAGGGGACGGGCGCTCGCCGCCCCCGACGCGCTGTCGGTAACTGTCCGCAACTGACGGTCTATCATCGGCGCCATGTCCGCCCCTGAACTGATCCGCATCGTGTCCCGTGACTCGCCGATGGCACTGGCCCAGGTGGAGCGCGTCCGCGCCGAACTGCGCGCGCTGCACCCCGACATCGCCACCGAGGTCATCCCCGTCAAGACGACCGGCGACCGGTGGATGGGGGCGCTCTCCCAGGTGGAGGGCAAGGGGGCGTTCACCAAGGAGGTCGACGCGGCGCTGCTCGCTGGTCAGGCGGACCTCGCGGTGCACTGCGTCAAGGACATCCCGGGCGACCGGCCGCTCCCGGCCGGGACCGCCTTCGCCGCCTTCCTCAAGCGGGACGACGTCCGGGACGCGCTGATCCACCCCGGCGGGCTCACCCTGGACGAACTCCCCGACCACACCCGTGTCGGCACCTCCTCCGTACGCCGGATCGCCCAGCTCGCCGCCTCCCACCCGCACTTGGAGTGCGTGCCGATGCGCGGCAACGCCAACCGCCGGATGGAGAAGCTGGCCGCGGGGGAGGCGGACGCGCTGCTGCTGGCGGTCTCCGGGCTGGAGCGCATCGGCCGCACCGACGTGATCACCGAGATCCTGCCGGTGGACACCATGTGCCCGCCCATCGGGGCAGGCGTACTGGCGCTCCAGTGCCGCGAGGGCGACACCGACACGATCGACGCGGTCAGCGGGCTCGGCGACCCGCAGACGTACCGGGAGACCATGGCGGAACGGATGCTGCTGCACGTCCTCCAGGGCCACTGCAACAGCCCCATCGCCGGGTACGCCAGGACCGACCGGCGCGGTGAACTCTCCTTGCGCGCCTGCGTCTTCACCCCCGACGGCAAGACCGTCCTCAACGCCCATGAGTGGGCCGGACCGCTCACCCCCGAGACGCTGGGCACGTCCGTGGCGGTCGCGCTGCTGCGCCAGGGCGCGCGCGAGCTGATCGACGCTATCGCGCACTGACCCGGAGCCCCCGGCGGACCGCAGGAGGAAGGCGCCTGGCCGATGCGTCCGCGGATGCCGGCCGAGTGGGCCGAGCCGTGAGGCGCTGTGGGGAGCGGCCTGTCCCGCAGCCCGGCGGGAGTGCGCGGCGGTGGCCCGCGCCGTCGCGGCCTTCAAGTCGGTGATCATGGTTGCCGCACCGGGGCAGGGCGCGGTGGCCCAGGAGGCGTGCGGGCCGGACATCGAGGTGATCGAGCTGCCCCTCGACGACTCCTGGATGCGTGACACGGGCCCGTTCTTCGCCTTCACCGAGGACGGCCGCCGGGTGGGGGGTCGACTTCCGCTTCAACGCCTGGGGCGGGAAGCACCACCCCTGGGATGCCGATGACCGGCTGGCCGCGCGGTGCTGGACCGGCTCGGCGTCGAGCGGTCGCACTCCCCGATGGTCCTCGACGGCGGGGCGGTCACCGTCGACGGCCAGGGCACCCTGATCACCACCGAGCAGTGTCTGCTGCTGCCGCAGACCGCGTACGGTGCGGTCGACGGCGTGGACGGGGACGTCGAGGTCGGGTACCTCAACTTCCCTCTCGCCAATGGCGGAGCGGTCGTGCCGGTCGGCGGCGGTGACCAGGACGCGGCCGCGCTCGCGGTGCTCGCCGCCGCGCTCCCCGGCCGCCGCGTGGTCGGTGTCCCGGCCCCGACCCCGGCCTTCGGCGGTGGCGGCGTGCACCGCATCACCCAGCAGCCGCCCAGGGCCGTCGGTCGCCGAGGCCGGCCCGCGGTACGGACGGGGGCACCGCGGCGCCGGCGAGCAGCAGACGGAATCCGGGGGTACCGGGTTCGGGGAGGACGAGCACCTGGGCGGTGGCGAGCAGTGCGGCCGCCACCAGGGACCCGACCGCCGCTGGTCCGGCGTCTGCGGTGAGGCGGCACCTGTGGCCGTCGTCACGCGCAGCACGTTGCCGGCCACCGCCCGGGGCGCACGGACCCTCGGCTCAGGACTGCGGCCGCTTGCCGTGGTTGGCCGCGTGCTTGCGACGTGACTTCTTCTTGCGGCGTCGCTTGGATGACATGCCGTTGTCCTCTCGTCGACTCGGTGGTGCTTTTCCTGGCATGTGTACCACCTTGGTCTGTTATCGCACCCCGGCGTGACCGGTGCCGCCGCGCGCCGCACATCGCGGCCGGCGGCCCGTTCGGCACCAGTGGTCAACACAGCCCTCCCCAGCCGCTATGCTTGCTAGGTACAAGCAATGTATCCAGTGACCGACTGGGTCTCGTATCCATGCCTCCACGCATGCGACATCACGGCGAGGGATCACGACGATGAGTAACGGCACGGTCCATGCCTGCGAGAGCGCGGGGATCGCGGAGATCACCGCCGAGTCGCGGCTGGACGAGGTCGCCGCCGGGCTGGGGACCGAGATCGTTCGCTTCACCCGGCTGATCGCGGCCTGGAAACAGCGCGCCAAGAACGACGCCGGGGCAGCCGACCGGGTGCTGCTCGCCAGGCTCGTGTGTGGCGGGGACCAGCGGGCGACCGACCTGGCCGCCGACGCGTTCCTGGACCTGTCGACGGTCAGCCGCCAGGTGAGCTCGCTGGTCGAGCGCGGGCTGGTCGCCCGCCGCCCCGACCCCGAGGACCGCCGTGGCTCGCTGCTGACCGCCACCGAATCGGGGCGGGCCCGGTTCGAGCAGTACCGGCGCCAGCGCGACGCGGAACTGGCCGCGATCCTCGAACCCTGGTCGCCGCAGGACCGGGCGGACCTGATCCGGCTGATGGGCCGGCTCAACGAGGACATGGCAGAACGACAACACACACGGCCGGACCCCGCGGAAGACCAGGGTGCCGACGTGGAGCAGGGAGAGATACGTACATGAGCACAGCCACCTCTCCGCCGGGGGCGCAAGCCAAGGCGATACCGGGGGCGGGGGCGCTCAGCCACCGCCAGATCCTCACCATCCTCAGCGGTCTGATGCTGGGGATGTTCCTCGCCGCGCTCGACCAGACGATCGTCAGCACGTCCATCCGGACCATCGCGGACGATCTGCACGGCCTGAGCCAGCAGGCATGGGCGACCACCGCCTACCTGATCACCTCGACGATCGCCACGCCGCTGTACGGCAAGCTGTCCGACCTCCACGGCCGCAAGCCGTACTACCTGACGGCGATCAGCGTCTTCGTCATCGGCTCGGTGCTCTGCACCTTCTCCACCTCGATGTCCGAACTGGCCGCGTTCCGCGCCATCCAGGGCCTCGGTGCCGGCGGTCTGATGTCGCTGGCGCTGGCGATCATCGGTGACATCGTCCCGCCCCGGGAGCGCGCCCGCTACCAGGGCTACATGCTCGGCACGTTCGCCACCTCCAGCGTCGCCGGCCCGCTGATCGGCGGCGCGCTCGCCGGCCAGGCCCACCTGCTCGGCATCACCGGCTGGCGCTGGGTCTTCCTGGTCAACGTGCCGATCGGCATCATCGCGCTGTTCGTCGTCGCCAAGGTCCTCAACATCCCGCACACCCGCCGCAACCACCGCATCGACTGGTGGGGCGCGCTGACCATCAGCATCGGTGTGGTCCCGCTGCTGCTCGTCGCGGAGCAGGGCCGGGAGTGGGGCTGGACCTCGACGCGCTCGATCTCCTGCTACGCCATCGGCGCCGTCGGCATCATCGCCTGGACCCTCGTCGAGCGGCGGATGGGCGACGACGCGCTGATCCCGATGCGGCTGTTCCGCAACGGCACCTTCAGCAAGACCAGCCTGCTGTCCGTGCTGATCGGTATGGGCATGTTCGGCGGGATGCTGATGATCCCGCAGTACCTCCAGATCGTGAAGGGTGCCAGCCCCACCAAGTCGGGTCTGGAGATGCTGCCGCTGATGGCGGGCATGATGATCGCCTCCATCGCCTCCGGCCAGATCACCGCCAAGACCGGCCGCTACAAGGTCTTCCCGATCATCGGCACCGCGCTGATGGTCGCGGCGATGCTGCTCTTCCACTACCGGGTCCAGTGGGACACTCCGCTGTGGGAGACCATGGTCTACATGCTCGTCTTCGGCCTCGGCCTGGGCGGCTGTATGCAGACCCTGGTGCTGGCGGTGCAGAACGCGGTACCGCCGAAGGACATGGGTGTGGCGACCGCCTCGTCCACGTTCTTCCGGCAGATGGGCGCCACCGCGGGTACCGCCATCTTCCTGTCGGTGCTGTTCAGCACCGTCGGCGACAAGATCGGCTCGGCGTTCAGGAGTGCCGCGTCCACCCAGCGTTTCCAGGAGGCGCTCAAGGACCCCGCGGTGCTGCACGACGCGGCCAACAAGCCGGTGCTCGACATGCTCAAGCACCCCGGCAACGGCGGCTCCTCGGGTGTGCTGAGCGATTCCTCGTTCATCCAGCACCTCGACCCGCGGCTGGCCGAGCCGTTCAAGCGGGGCTTCGCCGACTCGATGCACACCGTCTTCCTGATGGGTGCGATCGTCGTCGCGGTCGCCTTCCTGCTGATGTGGTTCATCAAGGAGGTGCCGCTGCGGCAGATCTCCGGCCTCCAGGCGCGGGCCCAGGCGGAGGCCGAGGCCAACGGCGACGCCCCGCCGGCCGCGGAGTCCGCACCGGCCGCCGAGCCGGCCGCGGAGGTGGCCCCGGCCGTCACCGCCGCCCTCGCCCCGGACCCCGCACCGGACGCGTCCGGTCCGCTGCTCCGCGGCACCGTACGGGACGGCGACGGCCGGCCGGTGCCGCAGGCCGCGGTCACCCTGATCAGCGTCGGCGGGCGGCAGCTCGGCCGTACCGCGACCGACGCCGACGGCGGCTACGCGCTGCCGACCACCGGTGCCGGGACGTACGTCCTGATCGGCTCCGCGGGCGCCCGTAAGCCGCAGGCGCTGACGGTCGTGGTGGGCGCCGAACCGGTGTCCTTCGATCTGACGCTGAGCGGTGCGGCCGGTTTGTCCGGTGAGGTCCGCGAGGAGAAGAACGACGACCCGGTGCCCGGCGCACTGGTCGTGGCCACCGACGTCCGCGGCGAGGTCGTGGCCTCCGGCGTCGTCGGCCAGGACGGCGGCTTCACCTTCGACGAACTGACCCCGGGCAGCTACACGCTCGCGGTCAGCGCGGAGCGCCACCGGCCCGCCGCCCTCCAGGTGGAGGTCACCCCCGGCACCCGCAACTGGTACGAGATCCGGCTCACGCTCGGCGCCCAGGTCCGCGGCACCGTCCGCACCCTGCTCGGCGGCCCGGTGGACGACGCCCGGGTGACGCTGCTGGACCCCGCGGGCAACGTCGTGGGCACCGCCACCAGCGGCCAGGACGGCGAGTACGTCTTCACCGACCTGGACACCGGCGACTACACGCTGATCGCCAGCGGCTATCCGCCGGTCGCCACCCCGCTGCGGGTGGACGCCGCCGGACACACGGCGTGCGACATCGAGCTGAACCACGACGGGGCGACGCACTGAGCCGCGACGCGGTGAACTGACGTCTGCCGCACCGCGGATGGCGGAACGGAACGGCGCAGGGCCCGGCGAAGCACGTTCGCCGGGCCCTTTCCCGTGCGCGGTATCATGGCTTGGGCTGCATGAGTTCCTCGGCGGGATCCTCGGCGGGCGGTTCGTGCCGCGCCGTGAACGGGCACGTCCAGTCCTTCTCCGTGAACCGCCCCGCGAAGTGCCGGGCGGGCTGCTCGTAGTCGTACTCGGTGAAACTCGGGTTGACGGAACCGTTGTTGGCGACCTCGCGCCGGCGGATCGCGTCCTGCATCGAGTAGAACTTCTCGCCGAGCAGCATGAACTGCGTCAGGGAGTTGAACGCGATCGCCGGAACGGAGAAGCGCCGGCTCGCCCGGGACGCCCCGGGATGCATACCGACCAGGAAGAACGCGTGCCCGCCCACATGAAAGCCGAAGTTCGGCCGGGTCGGGTCGGAGGTCGAGCCCGGGTCGAGCCCGTAGGTCTCGACGTCGGTGTCGTGCATGAACTGGAGGTGCCGCCACAGCAGTTCTTCATGGGCGCTCTCGTCGAGCCGCCCCGCGTCGTCGAACGTCGCGACAAACGTGCGGAAGCTCTGGGCGGAGAGCTGGGACGGCAGGGCGAGGGCGTACGCCAGCACGTCGCGGTAGTTGTCCCGCGCGGACTGCTCGTCGCCGAGTTCTCGGTAGTGGTGATGGGTGATGGTCTGCCGTCTGAGCGCGGCGCGGGCTCCCAGGCAGCTGAACTCGCGGGTCTGTATGAAGCGTTCCAGTTCGGCGCGGACGGTCGCGGGGGATGGGGTCATGGTGGGGCCTTGGCGGGGTGAGGAGCTGAGGGAGTCGCAGATCACCTGAGGTGTGATCACCGGATGTCGGGATCGACACTGCGCGGCTGTGATCGCGAGGACAAGGAGGAAACCGGACAAACAGTCATGCGTCCGCTCCGTAGAGCCCTGCGAAGGCGTCCAGCACCCGGTCGGTGGCCGGGTGCGGCTGGTCGGTACGCCAGACGGCGTCGACGGCGAGGGTGGCGCCGGGGGCGGTGAGCGGTACGAGGGCGATGTCGCGGGGGAGTTGGCGGGTGAGCGAGGCAACGACGAGGTTGACGCCGCGGCCGGCGGCGATGCCCGCCCAGGCGGTGGTGCCGGAGGCGGAACCGTCCAGGGCAGGGTCGAAGCCGGCGGCGCGGCAGGCTCCGACGACGGCGTCGTAGTAGCCGGGCGCCATGTCGCGCGGCCAGAGTTGGAAGGTCTCCCCGCTGAGCCGGGCGAGGTCCACGGCCCCGGCGCCGGCCAGGGGATGTCGGTCGCAGACCGCGGCCATCAGCGGCTCCCGGCGGACGGTGCGCCGGCTGATGCCCTCGGGCCAGTCCGCCGCGGGGGCGAGGGCGAGATCGCAGCGGTGGTCGCGCAGGGCGTGGCACACATCGCCTGCGAAGATCTCCCGGGTGTCCACTGTCAGGTGCGGGTACTCGCGGGCGAGCCGGCCGGTCAGCGCGGGGAGGGTCTCGTAGGCGGCGGAGAGCGAGTACGCCAGGCGCAGCCGGCCCGCCGCCCCGGCCGCCACCGCCCGCACATGCTCGGTGGCACGGGCCGAGGCGGCCAACAGCCGCTTGCAGTCGGCCAGATACGCCGCCCCGGCCGCGGTGAGGTCGACGCGCCGGGAGGACCGGTCCAGGAGCCGGACGCCGAGGATCTCCTCCAGGGCCTTGATCTGCTGGCTGAGTGCCTGCTGCGCGACGTACATGTCCTCGGCGGCGCGGGTGAAGCTGCGGCGCTCGGCCACCGCGACGAAGTAGCGCAGATGGCGCAGCTCGGGTTCCATGCGACGGGATCCTAAGGCGGCATGGTCGTACCCGGCGGCGACAAGCGCCGCTTGTGGGGCGACAACGCATCGCGCTTGTTGATCGACTCCGCCGCTCGTAGCGTTGACCGGGCCGGACACCCGTCGGACGGCGACCGGTGCGCGGCACGAACACCACCACACAATCAGGGGACTTGATGATTCTCGTGACGGGTGCGACCGGCACCGTGGGCCGACCGCTGGTGCGTGCACTGCGGGACCGCGGGGTGCCGGTCCGCGCACTGGTGCGTGACGCGGGCCGGCTGCCCGCCGAATGGGACGAGGGCGTGGAAGCGGTGGTCGCCGACCTCGGCGACCCCGCCTCACTGGCCCCGGCGGTGGCCGGCGTCGACGCGGTCTACCTGCTGACCCCGGTCCATCCGGAGGCCGACCGGCAGCAGCACCATGTGATCGAGGCCGCCGCGAAGGCCGGCCGGCCCAGGGTCGTGCTGCACGCGGCGATCGGCCTGGGCCGCAGCGACGTCTCCCCGGTGCGCTTCTTCGCCGCACACCGCGCCGGCCTCGACCAGCTCACCGCCAGCGGCCTCGACTGGACCGCGCTGGCCCCGAACGGCTTCTGGCAGAACTTCCTCGTCATGGCCGAAACCCTGCGCTCGGGCACGCTCGCCCTCCCGGCGGGCGAGGCTCCGGTCTCCTATGTGGACGCCCGTGACGTCGCCGAGGCCGCGGCCGCGGTCCTCACGACCGGCGGGCACGAGCGCACCATCCTGGACGTGACCGGGCCGGAGGCGCTGACGCATACCGAGATCGCGGCGCGGACCGGCGCCCTGCTCGGTCGGGAGGTCGCCTACCGCGCGCTGACCCCCGCTCAGGCCCGCGAGGCCCTGCTCGCCACCGGCATGGGCGCCTGGCAGGCCGACGGCCTCATCGAGCTCCACGGCCTGTACGGGAAGGGTGAGGCGGCGAGCGTGGCGGACACCGTGCCGCGCCTGCTGGGCCGCCCGGCCCGTTCCCTGGACGATTTCCTCGACGACCACGCGTCGGTCCTCCGCGGTACGCCGACCGCCTGAGGGAGGCGGCACGACCGCCTGAGGGAGGCGGCACGACCGCCTGAGGGAGGCGGCACGACCGCCGCCGCCCCGGTCCGGCACGGCCCAACCGAGGCTGCCGGACAGGGAGGTGAGGCCGGGCCGTCGGCCGCAGCCCGGCCGGGTACGCCCGCCGGCCCGGCCACGCCGTACGTGCGCGGATCGCCGGGCCCTAGCCGTGCCCGCGGAAGTCGGCGATCAGCTCGTCGAGTCGCTGCCGGGCGCGGGCCGCCGGTACCGGATCGCCGCCGGTGAGCGTGCCGGGCGAGGGCAGCAGCGCGGTCAGTGCCCAGCCGCGCCCGCGCGCCCAGGTCGCCTCGTCGACCGGCAGGGCGGCCCGGAACACCGCCCGGGCGTCTGCCGGCAGCAGGGTCCACGGCCCGATCAGGTCGCAGGCCGGGTCGCCGACCGCCAGCGTGCCGAAGTCGATGACCGCGCCGAGCTGACCGTCGACGGCGAGGACGTTGCCGGGGGAGGGGTCGCCATGGATCCAGACCGGCGGCCCCTCCCAGGCCGGCGCCGACGCCGCGGCCTGCCACACCGCGGTCAGCGCATCGGTGTCGACCAGCCCCTCCAGCGCCGCGATCCGGGACCGCAGCCGCCGGGCCGCGACCGCCGAGTCCCGTACGTCGTCCATCGCCACCCCACGGAAGCCGTTGCTCCACTCCGGAGGCGGACCGCCGGCCGTGTCGACCCGCCGCAGCGCGGCGAGGAACTGGGCCAGATCGGTCGCCGCCTGACGCGGGTCGGCCAGCCGCTCCGGGAGCGCGCGCTCGCCGTCCAGCCACCGGTGGACCGACCACGGGAAGGGGTACTCGCCGGACGGCGCGCCCTCCGCGAGCGGTACGGGGATGCTGAGCGGCAGATGCGGCGCCAGGAAGGGCAGCCAATGCTGCTCCCTTGCCACCTGGCCCACCCAGCGGGAGTGGCAGGGCAGCCGCACGGACATGGCATGGCCCAGCCGGTAGGTCGCGTTGTCCACCCCCTGCGTGGCGACCGGAGTGAGGGGCAGGCCGGACCACTGTGGAAACTGCGCCGCGATCAGCCGGCGCACCAGGGCCGTACTGATCGCGACATCGTCGGGCGGGGTGTCACCAGCGGACAACGCGAGGCTCCTTGAACCGTGGGGGACCGCGAACCGGCGGACGCGGCGAGGGGGCGCCGACCGATCCCATCGGGCGCGGCGCCGCGCGTCCACCGAATTTCGCGGGGCGGCGGGCGCATGAGGACGGCCGGCCCCCCACCTGGACCGCCGCGCGCTGCGCCGCCGACCGCCCCGACCTAGGCTGCCGAGCATGAGTGAGCGCAGCGAGCGGGTCAGGGCAAGGTGCGCGCCTCGCGACGGCGAGGGCGAGCGAAGTGAGCTCCCGGCATGAACGCGCACTGTGACGTGGTGGTTCTGGGCGCGGGCCCCGGAGGGTATGTCGCCGCCATCCGGGCGGCCCAGCTCGGCCTGCGCACGGCGATCGTCGAGGCGCGGTACTGGGGCGGCGTCTGCCTCAACATCGGCTGCGTCCCGTCGAAGGCGCTGCTCCGCAACGCCGAGATCGCCCATATCGTCAACCGTGAGGCGAAGACCTTCGGGATGCGCGTCGACGGCCGGGTCAGCTTCGACTACCGGGAGGCGTTCCTGCGCAGCCGCAAGGTGGCCGAAGGGCGCGCCAAGGGCGTGCACTTCCTGATGAAGAAGAACGGGATCCAGCAGTACGAAGGGATCGGCGCCTTCATCGACCCGCACACCCTGCACGTCACCCTCGGCGACGGCCGCACGGAGGCGATCTCCTTCGACCACGCCGTCATCGCGACCGGCTCGGTCACCCGGCTGCTCCCCGGCACGTCGCTGAGCAGCCGGGTGGTCACGTACGAGGAGCAGATCCTCTCCGACGAGCTGCCGCGGAGCATGGTGATCGCCGGTGCGGGCGCCATCGGCGTCGAATTCGCCTACGTCCTCCACAACTACGGCGTCGAGGTCACCCTCGTGGAGTTCCTCGACCGCATCGTGCCCCTGGAGGACGAGGAGGTCTCCGCCGAACTCTCCCGCCGCTACCGCAAGTTGGGTATCAACGTGCTGCCCTCCACCCGCGTCGAGGGCATCGACGACTCCGGCGACACGGTGCGGGTCACGGTCACCACCGGCGGCCAGCGGCAGACCCTGGAGACCGACAAGGTGCTCCAGGCCATCGGCTTCCAGCCGCGGACCACCGGCTTCGGCCTGGAGAACACCGGTGTACGGCTGACCGACCGCGGTGCCATCGACATCGACGGCCGGGGCCGTACGAGCGTCCCGCACATCTTCGCCATCGGCGATGTCACGGCGAAACTGATGCTCGCCCATGCGGCCGAGGCGATGGGAATCGTCGCGGCGGAGACCATCGCCGGTGCGGAGACCATGGAGCTGGACCACCTCATGATCCCGCGAGTGACCTTCTGCCAGCCGCAGATCGCCAGCTTCGGCTGGACCGAGGCGCAGGCCCGCGAGCAGGGCTTCGACGTGCGGGTGGCCAAGTTCCCGTTCACCGCCAACGCCAAGGCCCACGGCATCGGCGACACCTCGGGCTTCGCCAAGATCATCAGCGATGCCCGCTACGGCGAGATCATCGGAGCCCACCTCATCGGGCCCGAAGCCACAGAACTGCTACCGGAATTGACGCTGGCACAGAAATGGGACCTGACGGTCCACGAGGTGGCCCGCAATGTTCACGGGCACCCGACGCTGGGCGAGGCGATCCAGGAGTCGGTGCACGGCCTGGCGGGCCACATGATCAATATGTGACCGCGGCGCACCTCTGCCGAGAACCTGGACCGGCGCATCCGATCGCGGACTCGCGCTCGCCGGATACCCGCGGACCTCAGCCCCGATGGGTTGTCCGTGGAATCGCCCGTCAGGCCGGTCTGGCCATCGGCGTCGGCAGGTTGGACTCGCCGGCTCCCCGACGGCGAGGCCCTGTGGTGAAACGGGAGGGTCCGGTCGGGGTTTTCGCCGGCGAAAGGAGCTGTTCCCGGGGGCCGGCTTGCAAGTTTAGGTTTGCCTAACCTAATGTCCTGAGGCGTGTCCACGATCAAGCGATCCGCCGCCATGGCACCCCCGGTGCCCGAGGCGCCTCCTCCTGTGCAAGTTCTGCGGCGTCTGCCTCTGTTCGTGGCCGGGCTCGGCGCACTGGCCGTCTGCGCCGCGCTGAGCCTTGCCCTCGGGGCCCGGTCCGTGCCGCTGTCCACCGTGCTGGACGCGTTGTCCGGGAGCACGCACGGGCGGGATGCCCTTGTGGTGACGGGACTTCGACTGCCCCGGACGGTGATCGCGCTCGCGGTCGGCGCGGCGCTCGGAGTCGCCGGTGCGGTCGTCCAGGGCATCACCCGCAACCCGCTCGCCTCGCCCGCCACGCTCGGCATCAACGCCGGCGCCGGCTTCGCCGTGGTCACCGCGATCTACGCACTCCATCTGACCCGGCCCGTCGAGTACGTCTGGTTCGCCTTCGCCGGAGCCGCGGGCGCCGCGCTGTTCGCCCAGGCCCTGGCACGGCGGGCCGGCGACCTCGATCCGGTGCGGCTGGCGCTGGGCGGCACCGTCCTCCAGCTCGTCCTGTTGTCCTGGACCTCGACGGTCATGCTGGCAAGCAAGCGTTCGCTGGACGAGGCCCGGTTCTGGCTGGCCGGTTCGCTGGCCGAACGGCCACTGGCGGTGCTCTGGCCGGTGCTGCCGACGCTCGTGATCGGTCTGGTCGTCGCCCTGGTCATCACCCCGGCCCTCAACGCCCTCGCGCTGGGCGACGATTCGGCGCAGGCGTTGGGGGTGCCGGTGTCCCGGATCCGCGCGGTCGGCGGCCTGGCCGTCGTGCTGCTCGCGGCGTCCGCGGTGGCCGTGGCCGGTCCGCTCGCCTTCATCGGGCTGGCCGCCCCGCACCTGGTCCGCCAGCTGCTGCGCACCTCCGACCACCGGATCGTGGTGCCGGGCTGCCTGATCGCCGGCCCCCTGCTGCTGCTCTCCGCCGACATCCTCGGACGGCTCGTCATCCGGCCCTCCGAGCTCCAGGTCGGCATCGTCACCGCCTTCCTCGGTGCGCCCCTGCTGGCGCTGCTGGCCCGGAAGGCGGCGCGATGAGTGACGTTGTGGTGAAGAAGAAGCCGTCGTCCGGGGCCGCTGCCGCCGGGCGCCGGAAGCCGCCGCGGCGTACTGGGCTGGTCGCGGTCGCCGGTGCCGTGGTGCTCTGCGCGCTGATCACGGTGTCGGTGGCGAACGGCGAGATGCCGCTGCCGCCCCTCGATGCGGTCAAGGGCCTGTTCGGGCTGGGGGATTCGGCCACCGTGTTGGTGGTCCAGGAGTTCCGGGCCCCGCGGATGGTCGCGGCGATCGTCGCGGGGGTGGGGCTGGCGATGGGCGGGGCGCTGCTCCAGCGGCTGTTCCGCAATCCGCTCGCCTCGCCCGATGTGATGGGGGTGACCGGCGGTGCCTCGTTCGGTGCGGTGGCGATGCTGGCCGCCGGTGCCTCGCAGGCGCTGATTCCGCTGGCGGCGCTCGGCGGCGGGCTGCTGGCCGCGGTGCTGCTGGGGGTGTTCGCCTGGCGTGCCGGGGTCAGTGTCACCCGGCTGGTGCTGGTCGGACTCGCCGTGCAGGCGGGACTGTCCGCAGCGGTGACCTTCATGGTCGTCCGGTTCCCCACCGAGCTGGCCGGCTCGGCGCTCCAGTGGACGACGGGCTCGGTGTACGGGCGGACCTGGACCGAAGTAGGGGCCGCGGGCGGGGCGTTGGCGGTGGCCCTCGTGGTCGCGTTCACCCTGCACCGCCGGCTGGCCGTGCTCGACCTGGGCGAGGACTCGGCCGGGGCGCTCGGCCTGAACACCCACGTCGCCCGGCTTCAGGTCCTGGTCGTCGCCATCGTGCTGGCCTCGCTGGCCGCCGCGCTCACCGGCCCGGTCGCCTTCGTCGCGCTGGCCGTCCCGCACCTGGTGCGGTTCCTCGCCGGCCCGCCGACCGCCGGGACGCTGGCGCTGTCCGGTCTCGCCGGTGCCGTGCTGCTGCTCGCCTCCGATCTGGTGGCGCAGTATCTGCTCCCGGTCAGCGGGCTGCCGGTCGGAGTGGTCACCGCCACCCTGGGAGCGCCCTGGCTGCTGATGCTGATGATCCGTCAAAGCAGTTCCGTGAACAGGAGTGTCCGATGACCGCCAACCAGCTCTCCACCCACGGACTGGATCTGCGGTACGGCGACCGGCTCATCGTCGGCGGTCTCGATCTCGTCCTGCCCGGCGGCGCGGTCACGGCGGTCGTCGGACCCAACGCCTGTGGCAAGTCCACCCTGTTGCGCGGCCTGTCCCGGCTGCTGACGCCGGCCGCGGGCACGGTGGCGCTGGACGGCGCGGACATCCACCGGATGTCCGCCAAGGCGCTGGCGCTGCGGATGGGACTGCTGCCGCAGCAGCCGGTCACCCCGGACGCGATCACCGTCGAGGCGCTGGTCCGGCTCGGCCGCTACCCGCACCAGAAGTTGCTCAGCCCCTGGTCGGCGGCGGATCAGCAGGCGGTCGAGGAGGCGCTGCGGCGCACCGGCACCGCCGAACTGCGCGACCAGCCGGTGGACCGGCTCTCCGGCGGCCAGCGCCAACGTGCCTGGATCGCCCTCGCGCTGGCGCAGGACACCGATCTGCTGCTGCTCGACGAACCCACCACGTTCCTGGACCTCCGGCACCAGCTCGACGTCCTCGACCTGGTCGCCGCACTGCACGCCGAGGCGGGCCGCACCGTCGTGATGGTGCTGCACGACCTCGGACAGGCCGCCCGCTACGCGGACCATCTCGTGGTCCTCAAGGACGGGCAACTGGCCGCGGCCGGCGCCCCGGCCGACGTCCTCGACGCGGAGCTGGTCAAGTCCGTGTTCGACGTGGACTGCCGGGTCATCCCCGACCCCGAGACCGGTACCCCGTTGGTCATCCCCAAGGCCGGCGAGCGCCGGAACACCGCCGTGACCGCCTGACCCGACAGTCCTCCCCACGGACGCTCCCCGTCCCGCACTCCGCTCGCCCCCCTCGAAGGAAGCCGAACCGCATGTTCAACAGAACCGCTCCCGGTGTGATCCGCCGGCTGCCTGCCGCCCTGCTCGCCGTCGCCGTGGGCTCCGCCGCCCTCACCGCCTGCGGTGGCGGCACGTCCTCGGACGACGACTCGGCGAAGAGCGCCGGCGCGGGCTTCCCGCGCACCGTCAAGAGCGCCATGGGCGGTGAGGTGAAGATCCCCGCCAAGCCCAAGCGCGTGGTGGTCCTGGACACCGGTGAACTCGACGACGTCACCACGCTCGGCGTCAGGCCCGTCGGCGCGGTCTCCCCGCACATGAAGACCGAGGGCGGCTTCCCCACCTACCTCAAGGACGAGATCGGGGGTGTCAAGGACGTCGGCCCGCTGCTGGAGCCCAACCTGGAGAAAATCATCTCCCTCAAGCCCGATCTGATCCTGTCCTCCAAGGTCCGGCACGAGAAGATCTACGACAAGCTCAAGGACATCGCGCCGACCGTCTTCACCGAGACCACCGGCGGCCCCTGGAAGGCCAATCTGAAGGTCCATGCCCAGGCGCTGGGCCTGGAAAAGGAAGCCGACCAGAAGCTGACGGAGTACGAGGCGCGGGCGAAGGCGCTGGGCGAGGCGATCAAGAAGAAGTACGGCAGGATGCCGTCGGCCTCGGTCGTCCGCTTCATCGCCGGCCCGACCCGGCTCTACCAGAAGTCCTCCTACAGCGGTGTCGTCCTCAACGACATCGGTCTGGCCCGGCCGGCGTCCCAGAGCTCCACGGACCCGAAGAAGACGATGATCAGCGTCAGCCCGGAGCAGATCGACAAGGCCGACGCCGACCTGGTGTTCGTCACCGTCGCCGACACCCCGGACAAGACCCAGCAGAAGGACGTCACGGCCAACCCGGTCTGGCAGGACCTGCCCGCCGTCAAGGACCACAAGGTCTTCACCGTGCCCGACGAGACCTGGATGTCCGGCATCGGCATCCAGGCCGCCGAGCACATGCTCGCCGACGTCGCGAGGGCCGCCGGCGTTCCGCTGCCCAAGAACTGAGCCCGGCTCGGCGGAACTGATCGCGCCTCAGAAGTACGCAGCACCCCTCAGCAGCACCGATCGCCGCGCAACGGTGGCGGGCCGGTTCTTTCGGCCTGCCGCCATGCCCGAAACCACCTCGCACCGCCCTTGATCCCGAAGGGGTTCCGCTCATGCGGATGTATCTGCTCGCTCTCAACCCCACCGACTCGGTCACCGACGGTTTCCTCCCCGCCGCCGCCCGTCTCGGTCTCGACGTCACGGTCCTGACGGACCAGCCCGAAGCACACCGGCAAGCCGGCCCCGAGGCCGAGGTCCTGGAGTGCGACGTCCACGACTTCCGCGCCGTCCTCACCCGCATCGCCACCCACCACCAGGCCGACGCGGTGTTCACCAACAGCGACCACCTCCAGACCCAGGCCGCGCTGGCCGCCGACTACCTCGGCCTGCCCGGCAAGGACTGGCGCGTCGCGCTGCGGGCCAAGAACAAGGCCGAGATGCGGCGCCACCTGGCCGCGGCGGGCATCGACCCGGTCCGGTCCGTGGAACTCGCCGCCGGCCAGGACCCGTCCGCGCTCACCGCCGCCGGGCTGCCCTACCCCTGCGTCGTCAAACCCCGTGAGGGCGTGGCGAGCGAGGACGTGCGGCTGGCCGCCGACCGGGAAGAACTGGTCGCGCACGCCAAGGAGATCCAGGCCCGGCGTCCGCAGGCCGCGCTGGTCGCCGAGGAGTACCTCGCCGGGGACCTGCACAGCCTGGAGACCCTCGGCGACGGCCGGATACGCCATGTGCTGGGTGGTTTCCGCACCACCGTCTCCGCCCCGCCAGCCTTCATCGAGGAGCGGCACGACTTCGTCACCGCCCATCCGGAGCCGGTGACCGCCCAGGTGCTGGCCCAACTCGACGCGCTGGGCGTCGGGTTCGGCGCCTGCCACACCGAGTTCGTGGTCCACGAGGGCCGGGCGCGGCTCATCGAGGTCAACTACCGCATCATCGGCGACCAGTCCGATCTCCTGCTGGAGCAGGCCCTCGGCATCCCCCTCTTCGAACACGTCCTGCGGACGCATCTGGGCGAGCCGCTGCCCGCGGACCTCGGGGCCCGGCGGGACGGGGCGGGCCGGCTGGAGTACGCCCGCGCCGACCGGGCCGGGACGCTCACCGCCGCGCCGGCCGCCGCGGACCGCGAGGAGGAGGGCATACGGCTGGTCTACCGGCCGCTCCGCGCGATCGGCGCCGAGCACCCGCTGTACCGCACCAACCGCGACTACCTGGGCGTCCTGCGCGCCACCGGCACCGACCGAGCCGCCGTGGACCGGGTCACGGACCGCTTCTTCGCCACCGAGCGCTGGGAGATCACGCCGTGACCGTCGCCCTCGACACCACCGCCGGCCCGGGCGACGACTCCGCGGCCGAGGAGTCCACCCTGTTGCTGCGGGTACTCGGCGCGCTGCTGCGTGAGGACGTGGTGGGGCTGCGCACCCGCACCACGCCGCTGGAGCGGCCGGACGGCCGCTGGCTGCGGCTGCCCGCGGACCCCGCCGCCGGCGCCCTGCTCCTGCCGGTGGGCCCGGACGGCTACCAGAGCGCGGACGCGGCCCGGCTGCCGCTGCTGGTCCGCGAGTCCGACGGTGCACGGCTCACCACGGTCGACGAGGTCATCGCCGCCCTGCGCGCGCTGGCCGACCCGCTCGACCGGCCCGGCTTCGACGCCTTCGCACAGGAGTGCCGGCAGACCCTCGCGACGATGCGGCTGCACGCCCGGACCGCGGACGAGCTGGCGGACGAGCTGACGCAGCGTCATGGCTCGTCGTCGGCCACTTGGACGGGACTGGAAGGCGGCCTCGGCTTCGACGCCGTCGCCGCCCGCCTCGACCACCCCGTCTACCCCACCGCGCGCGGTCGCTCCGGTCTCGACGAGGCTCAACTTCGCTCGTACGCACCGGAGTTCCGGCCGGACTTCGCGCTCCGCTGGCTGGCCGTGCCGCGCGCCGCACTCACCGTGCCCGGTGGCCCTGCCGCGCTCCCCGACTGCTGGCCGACACCGGCCCGGCTCGGCCTGCCGCACCTCGGCGGCAGCCATCTCGCGCTCCCCGTCCACCCGTTGACCCTCGGCGCCCCGCTCCGGGACGCGCTGCGCGAGACCGGGCTGGAGCACGACGCCGTACTGTCCGAGCGGCAGCTGCTCACGGTGACGCCGACGCTGTCCATGCGGACCGTGGCGGTGGACGCCGATCCCCGGCTGCATCTCAAGCTGCCGCTGGCCACCGCGACGCTCGGGCTGCGCAACCGCCGCACCATCAAGCCCCGTACGCTCATCGACGGCGCGGCCGGGCAGCGGCTGCTGGAGACCGTGCTCGCCCGCGAGCCGCGGTTCGCGGCGTCGGTCCTCCAGGCCGACGAGACGGTGTACGCACACGCCGGTCACGAACTGCTGGCCGTGCTGTGCCGCCGCTACCCGGAGGGCCTGGAGGGCAGCACCGTCGTGCCGATGGCCGCACTGCTCGCCCAGGCGCCCGGCGGGCGGCTGGTCGTCGACGAACTCGCCGACCGCTATTACGGCGGCGATCCACTGGCCCTGCTCGACGCCTTCCTGACCCTGCTCTTCGACTGGCAGACCACCCTGTTCGGCTACGGCATCGGCCTGGAGTCGCACCAGCAGAACATCTCGCTGGTACTGACCGAGGGGCCGCACGGCACCCGGCTGCGGCTGCTGTTCAAGGACAACGACGCGCCGCGGCTCAACACCGTACGGCTGCGCGACACCCTGGGAGCGGACGCCCCGGACCCGGCGGAGTTCGCCGACCCCCGGATCCTCGCCGCGGACGACCAGCCGGTCCTCGACCTCTTCGCGACCATCACCGTTCACCTGTGCGCCGGCTCGTACGCCTTCGGGCTGGCCCGGCACGGGCGGGCCCCCCTCGGCACCCTCCTGGACCTCGTCCGCGACCGGCTCGCCGAAGCCGTCGAGCGGCTGGGCACCGCCCCCGGCGACCCCGGAGCCGCGCTGCGCTCGTACGTGCTGGACGCCCCGCATCTGCCGGTCAAGGCCATGGTCAGCGCCGGCACCCTGCTGACCAAGGAACGCTCGGGCGCCGCCGACATCAACAAGCACTACACCACCGGCCCCAACTACCTGCTGCCGACTGGGACATCGCGATGAGCCGGCCGACACGGACGCCGACCGCCTCCCGGCGCCGACCGGACGCGGCCGGGATCGAAGCCAAGGCCCGCCCGGGCCTGGCCCCCCGCCAGGTGTACGCGGTGGCCGGCTGTTACTTCGTGGCGTCGTTCGCCGCGCTGGGCCTGCCGCCGTACCTCACCGAGATCCTGCCCGAACTCGGCGACGGCGCGGCCCGTTGGGCCGGTCTGCTGTACGTCGTACCGACGGTCTTCGGTGCCATCGGCGCGCCGCTGTGGGGCCGGCTCGCCGACCGCTTCGGACGCAAACGGCTGCTGCTGCGGGCCCAGTTGGGGCTCGCCGGGGCATTCCTCCTGGCGGGCTGGGCCGACTCGCTCCCCACCTTCACCGTGGCACTGGTGATCCAGGGGGTGCTGGGCGGCACCTTCGCGGCGTCGAACGGCTATCTGGGCGCGGCACTTGAGGGCAGGGCACTGTCCCGAGCGCTCACGCTGATGCAGGGCAGCGCGCGGGCGGCGCTGGTCTTCGCGCCGATCGTGGTCGGCTCGCTGACGCCGTGGCTGTCGCCGCACCGGCAGTACGCCGTGCTGGCCGTGCTGCCGCTGGCCGCCGCCGGGCTGCTGGCCGCGCTCCCGGATTCGCCCCGGACCCGGGCAACCGGGCCGTCGCAGACCACGGCCGACACGGAGGACGCGGCGGACGGAGCGGTGCCGGGCGACGGAACCGCCCCGGACGAGCCGTCCGGACGCACCCCGGCCGCCTCCCTGCGGGCCCTCTACGCGCTCCAGTTCACCTTCGTCTTCTCCACCGTCATCTCCTTCCCCTACCTGATCTCCCTCATCCAGGAGCGCATCCCCGGCACCGGCCCGATGGTGTCCGGTGTGCTGTTCGCGCTCCCGCACATGTGCTACCTGGTCGCCGCGATCCCGGTACACAACCTCTTCCACCGCCGCCCCCGGCTGGGCATATCCCTGGGCTTCGGCTGTATCGCGCTGGGCCTGGCCGGACACGGCACAGCCCACTCGCTCGCCGCGTTCGTCGTCGTACGGCTGGTGCTCGGCGCCGGGCTCACCCTCGGCCTGGTGTGCATGTCGGTGCTGGCCGCCGAGTGCGCCAAGGGCCGTGCCCCCGGTGGGCTGTTCGGCTCGATCGAGTTCTTCTCCAAGGCCGGTGCGGTCGCCGCCGGCCTGGCCGCCGCGGCCGGCAACGACTGGTTCGGCCCCGCCGCGCCCCTCCTGACCGGCACCGCCATAGCCCTGGCCACCGTGGTCGCGACCACCGTCCCCGGTCTGCTGCCCCGCCTTTCCCGTACTCTCCGCACCCGCAGGAGTCCTTGATGCCCCCGCTGACCGATTCCCCCGAGACCGCACCGGCCCCCACCACCCCCACCGGACCGCCCACCGCCGACCATGCCGTCGCGCACACCCTGCTCAACTGCCTGCTCCGCGAGGTTTCCGCCCCCGAGCACCAGACCGCCGTCGACAACGGCCGGCTGCTGCTCAGGCTGCCGCGCCGCGGCGTGCTGCTGCGGGTCGCCCTGCGCCGCACCTCCCTGTTCGGCGCGCACCGCTTCACCGGCCCGGTGACCGAGCAGACCGACGACGGCTGGGCCGAGCTCGGCTGGCGCCGGCTGGCCGAGTACGTACACGCCGAGCTGTCGCTGCGGACCGGGGTGCACAACGAGGAGTTCCTGGCCCAGATCGCCTCCAGCCACCAGGCCGTCTCCGCCGCACTCGCCGTACGGCAGACGGGCCGTGCCGACTGGCAGACGGACCGTGCCGACTCGCAGGCTGCCCATGCCGACTGGCAGGCTGCCCATGCCGACTGGCAGTCGGCGTATGTCGCCTCCGAGCAGTCGCTCGTCCTCGGCCACCGCTTCCACCCCACCCCCAAGGCCCGTACCGGCGACCCGGCCGACTGGCAGTCGTACGCACCCGAGAGCGGGGCCGCCTTCCCGCTGCTGCTGCTCGCCGTGCGCGAGGAACTGATCGCCGAGGAGTCGGCCGACGACGCCGCCCGACCGCTCGACGCGCTGTGCGCCGACGTCCCGGACGGCTACCGGCTGCTGCCCGCCCACCCCTGGCAGTACGAGCTGCTGCGCGACCACCCGGGCCTCCAACGGGCCCTGGACCGTGACGACATCCGCATCCTGGGTACCGGAGACCGTCCCTTCGCCGCCACCGCCTCCGTTCGCACGCTCTACGACGGCGACGCGTTCCTCAAGTTCAGCCTGAACGTCCGGATCACCAACTGCCTTCGCAAGAACGCCAGTTACGAGCTGTCCGGGGCGGTGGCGCTCACCCGCCTGCTGGCGCCGGCCCTCAGCGACCTCGCCACCCGCTTCCCGGGCAGCGCGGTGCTCGGCGAACCCGCCTACCGCAGCCTGGCCCTGCCGGGTCCTGATGGCCGGCCGGACAACGAACTGCTGGAAGGGTTCGGGGTGATCGTCCGTGAGGGACTGGCCCAGCGGCTGCTGCCCGGCACCACCCCGCTGCTGGCAGCCGCCGTCGCCGACGAGTACCCCACCAGCGAGGCCCAGATCTCCCGCCTCCTGGACGGCGCCGGACCCCAGGCCGCGCTGGCGTGGTGGACCGCCTACCTCAACCTCCTCCTCCCGCCGGTGCTCGCCGCCTACTTCGACCACGGCTTGGTACTGGAGCCCCACCTCCAGAACGTCCTGGTCTGCGTCGACGGCGACGGCATGCCGGCCCAGGTCCTCTTCCGTGACCTGGAGGGCACCAAGCTCGTCCCCGAGCACCACGCCGAGCTGCTGGCCTCGCTGCCCGAGCGGGTCGCCGGACCCATGACCTACGACGCCCGGCGCGGCTGGGACCGTGTGGTGTACTGCCTGCTGGTCAACCACGTCGCGGAGATGCTGGCCGCCCTCGCCGACCTGCACCCGGGCACCGAGGCCGAGCTGTGGGCGCAGGTCCGCCGCACCCTTCAGGCGTACGCGGACCGACACGGCTGCCCGCCGCAGCTGGCCGCGCTGCTGGCCGGCGTCCCGCTGCCCGCCAAGGCCAATCTGCTCACCCGCTGGGAGCGCAAGGCCGACCGCGAAGCCGGCTACGTCCTGCTGCCCTCGCCGCTGGTCGAGGACGTCCTGTCGGGCACCGTACGCACCGACGACACCACCCCCTGGAGCGCACCGTGACCACCCCCGCCCCCACCCCCACACCAGCCGTCCAGGACCGCGCGCTGTCCCTTGCCTCCGAGGAACTCCCCGCCTACCTCTACGACATGACGGCACTGCGCGCGCACCTGGCCGAGGTGCGGGCCGCACTGCCCGAGCGCGTTGAGCTGTACTACGCGGCCAAGGCCAACCCCGCCCCGGAGCTCCTCGCCGCGCTGCACCCGTACGTGGACGGCTACGAAGTCTCCTCTGGCGGCGAACTCACCCATGTCGGCAAGACGGTACCCGGCGCGCCCCTCGCCTTCGGCGGACCGGGCAAGACCCCCGCGGAGATCGCCCGGGCACTGGAACTCGGTGTCCAGCGCTTCCACGTGGAGAGCGTCCACGAGATCCACCTGTTGGCGGACCTCGCCGCCCGCCTCGCCCCGGAACGCCGCATCGCCGTCCTGGCCCGCTTCAACCTCCCCGTCGACGACGGCTCCCTGGACGGCAGTTCGCTCGCCATGGGCGGCCGCCCCACCCCCTTCGGCCTGGACCCCACCCAGGCCGACGAAGTCGTCGCCCTCCTCGCCGGAGACACCTGTCCACAGCTCGAACTCCGCGGCATCCACGCCCACTTGGCGAGCGGACTGGAAGCCCCCGAACAACTGGCGGTGTCCGGAGCGATCGTGACGTGGGCCGCCGGCCTGGCCGCACGCCACCGCGTCCCGCTGCCCGAGGTGACCATCGGCGGCGGCATGGCCGTCGACTACGCCGCCCCCGAGCGCCGCTTCGACTGGGCCGCGTACGGCGCGGGCCTGGCCCGGCTCGCCGCCGCCCACCCCGGCCTCACCCTGCGCATCGAGCCGGGCCGGGCGCTGACCGCGTACTGCGGCTGGTACGCCACCGAGGTGCTGGACGTCAAGCACAGCCACGGCGAGGAGTTCGCCGTGGTCCGCGGTGGTACCCACCACCTGCGTACCCCCGCGACCAAGGGCCACGACCAGCCGTGCGCGGTGCTGCCGTCCGACACGTCCTGGCCGCACCCCTGGCCGCGCCCGGCCGCGCGCGGCGACCTGGTGACCGTCACCGGCCAGCTCTGCACCCCCAAGGACGTCCTGGCTCGCCGGGTCCCGGCGCGCGGGCTGCGGGCCGGCGACCGGGTGGTGTTCGCCCTCGCCGGCGCCTACGCCTGGAACATCTCCCACCACGACTTCCTCATGCACCCGCACCCCACCTTCCATTTCCTCGACGCCGGCACCGGTGTCGGAGACCGCACCGGCAGCACGGAAGACGAGGTCTGAGATGCTCCGCCGCAACGAGGTCCGGCACAAGCTCGCCGCGGGCGAGGAGGTGTACGGCCTGTTCAGCACGGTCCCGGAGCCCGCCGTGACCGAGATGATCGGCTGCGCCGGCTATGACTTCACCGTTCTCGACACCGAGCACACCCTGGTCGATCCGCAACAGTTGGAGAACCTCATCCGGGCCGCCGAGACGGCCGGTCTCACCCCGTTCGTCCGGGTGCCCGAGGCCGACCCCGGTGCGATCCTGCGCGCCCTGGACGCCGGGGCGATGGGCATCGTCGTCCCGCATGTCCGCGGGCGCGCGGACATCGACGCCGCCGTGCGCGCCGCCCGCTACGCCCCGGAGGGCATGCGCTCCCTCAACGGCGGCCGGGGCCCCGGCTTCGGCCGGATCGAGCCGGCCGAGTACATCCGCCGGGCCAACGCCGAAACGATGCTCATCGCCCTGATCGAGGACGCCGAGGGAGTCGAGGCGATCGACGACATCCTCGTCCCGGGCGGCGTCGACCTCGTCCTGCCCGGCCCCGCCGACCTCTCCCAGTCCTACGGGGTCCCCTGGCAGCTCCGCCACCCCCGCGTCCAGCAGGCGGTCCGCGGTATCCGTGACGCCTGCGCCCGCCACGCCGTCCCCTTCTGCGCCATGTCCACCACCCCGGAGCGCCGCGCCGAATGGCGCGCCGACGGCGTACGGGCCTTCGTCCTCGGCGAGGACCGCGATCTCATGGCCCGAGCCCTGCGGGAACACCTGGAGCGCACCTCCGGGAGTTGACGGGAGACAAGGCCGCGGCGAGGGAGGACCCCGGCGGTCACATCCGCCGGGGTCAGGTCCGCTCGCTGCAGGCCGCTCGCACGGCGTCGACGCATGCGGGATCAGCAGCCGGGTCTGCCCCATGCGGCGATGTACTTCCCGTCGGCGTGGAGTCCCTTCCTGTTGAACGCCGCAAGGGCCGCCTGCTCCGCATGGACCCCATAGGGCCTGTAGTGGCCGGACCTGTTGTCGAGGCGTTCCACCTTGCCTCCCTCGGTCCTGAATTCTCCGGCAGCCAGTACGGGACCGCTTCGGGCAAGGCCCACCTCGCCTACGGTCCGCTTTCCGATGGCGAGTTCACCGTCTTCGCGTACCACGTAACGGTAACTGCCCGCTTGGGACAGTGCGGTTCGCGGGGGAATCGGCTCGGCCGAGTCAGGCGTGTCGGCGGGGAACAGGTTCGGGAAGGTACGAGGGGCATCGCTGCTGTCGTCGACGGGATCGGGGGAGTGCCTACCGTTGGGGCACTGCCCGTCGCGGCTTTCCTGCTGCACCTGTCGGACGAGCTTGTCCGCGTCGCCGACTGCCAGGACGGTGATGTCGACAACGGGGTCGGCCACGGCGCGGAAGCGGCAGGAGTCGGGCCGCCCGCCGTGGGCGCGGGGCCCCGCATCGGCCGGGGCCTTGCATGCCGGGTTGAGGGCGGCGAGGACCGAGCCGGCCTCGGGATCCGAGCAGGACAGCCTGCCCGACACGGTGTTTCCGGTGAGGGTGAACGTGCCCGGCGGGCTGGTGCAGCCGCCGGCGTCCTGGCCGCCGATGGTCACGGTCGTACGCATGACGGCGGTGATGCGGCCACCGCTGAGCCGGGTCCCGGTGCCGGAGGTCAGCTCACCGGTGAACCTCTCATGGACCGTGCAGGCCCCGGTGTCGCAGCTGACACGGCTGTCCGAGGTGGTCAGCGTGACATCGGCGCCCTGGTCCACCACGTCGGCGAGCTGCCGGGTATCCGTCTCCAGGGCGTTGTACGCCTGGTCGGCCAGGTCGCCGGAGATCGGGGACAGGTCCATCCCCAGGGAGTCGCCCTTCTCCAGAGGGCCCGTCGTCACCCGCGGCACCGCGGACGGCGACCCGCCCGTATGAGGGTGGGTGGGCCGGTCTCCGGGCCGGCCGGACAGGCCGTAGGGTTCCAGGCGCAGCACGCGGTAGGGCTTGTCCCTGGAGACGAAGAGCCTTCCCGCCGCGGTGTCGGCCCGCAGCGCCGGCACGCCGTTCACGTTCCCGGCCCGCAGACGCGGGTCGTTCGGATCGGGCAGCGTCTTCAGTTCGTCGACCGCGTCCCAGAGTTGGACCGCCAGCTCGGCCGGCGGCAGGAACCGGTCCAGCACGGGGCCGAGCGGCTGAGCGTTCCCCGAGTCGGCAACGCTCCATGCGCCCGGGGCGTCGGGGGTCTGCTGCCCTCCGTCCGGATTCTCGTACGGCCGGTCGTTCTTCTCACGGGTGTAGGTGCTGCCGCCGATGCGGAGGACGTCCTGCTCCAGGCCCGTTCCGTCCTCGCCCGTGGAGCCGAACAGGGCGCCCGACGGGGTGACCGTGATGTCCCGCCGGGTGATGCCGGTGGCGACGGTCTCCGTGTAGCGCAGTACCCGTGCGGTCGCGAGGTTGGCCAGGGCGCGGTCGAAGGGTGTCTGATTCCTGGTCTGCTCGGCGGGCGCCGCGGGGGGACCCTGCGATCCGCTGCGTGCGTACAGCAGTCCCGCGACGACAACGACGACGGTGCAGAAGGCCACGAGTACGGCGGTGGGCCGCCACCTGGGGCGCGGGGACGCGGCGATGCCGGCTGTGACGGGATGCCGAGGGCCTTGCCCCCCGGGCGGCTGTTGGCCCCCTGGCCTCCGGGGGCCAACGGGGGGCGAAGGAGGCGGACTTGGGGGCCTGGGTGGCGGATCGTCGCCCCACGTCGCCCCGCCTGAAGCCGCTGCCGCTGCTCCGGGCGGCCCGGTCCGGGCGGCCGGCGGCTCGGTCGCTGACGGGGAGGGGGACGGTTCGCGCAGCGGGGGCGGCACGGCGCGGGGCGTCTGCCGCCAGGTCGGCAGATTCGGCCGCTTCGATCCGGTCTGCCGCTGTTGGTCCCCCACGGTGACTCCCCCGAGTCGCTTCCGTACGTCCTCGCCCTTTGGGAAGATACGGCATCAGCGGGGGCGCTCCTAGGGAACAAACCCCGTAACGTACAAGCGAGTTGGTGAGCGGAACGGAAACGGGGGAGACGAGTCCGTATGGCGGAGACCAGGGGTGTACTACTGCCGGCCTATGTGCTGGCCGACGAGTCCGGATCGATGGGGCCGTACCGGCAAGACCTGTCCAACGGGCTGATCTCGCTGTGCGAGGGGCTGCGGGCCGAGCCGATGATCGCGGCCAAGCTGCGGCTGGCGGTGCTGGGCTTCTCCGATGACGTGCAGGTGCGTCTCGCGGTGTCCGACATGCGTACCGAGACCAGCCTGCCCCAGGTGGCCATCCGGGGCCTGACGAACTACCAGGCGGTGTTCGACGACCTGCTGTACCGGATCCCGGCCGACGTCCAGTGGCTGCGTGGCGAGGGGTACAAGGTCCACCGCCCGGTGGTGTTCTTCCTCAGCGACGGCGCGCCCACCGACGGCGGGAGCTGGCGGCAGCCGCACGCCGTGCTGACCAACCGGGCCCAGACACCGACCGCCCCGAACATCGTCGCCTGCGGAATCGGTGACGCCCAGGCCGCCACCATGGTGGAGGTGGCGACACGCCCCGAGTTCGCCTTCGTCGCCAAGCCCGGCACCGACATCGGCCAGGCGGTCGCCGAGTTCTTCCACGCGCTCACCGCGAGCCTGGTCGCCTCGGGGCAGGCACTGAACTCGGGCAGCCCGCAACTGGTGGTGAACCGGCCGGACCAGTTCAGCATGGCGATCGACGAGGTCGGTCAGTGAACTTTCCGCACCGCGACGGCTCCGCCGCAGCACCGATCGCGCAGGCCGAACCGGCTCCGGCGCCCTGGCGGCGGATCGAAGTGGGGACACCCGGCCCCGAGTTCGAGGCCCGGCCCCCGGGGCAGTACGCCTTCGACTTTCCCGACACCGAATGCGACGGGTGGTCGACTCCAGCCCTCACACTGCGGTTTGCCACGGTGCGCGGCGCCAAGCACCGCTACTACCGGCAGCCGCGCCAGGACGCCGCCCGCGCCGCGGTCCACGAGCCCACCGGCGGTATCGCCTTCGCGGTCGCCGACGGCGTCTCCAGCGCCGCGGAGTCCGAGTTCGGTTCCGTCGAGGCGTGCCGGGCCGCCCTGGAACGGATGCTCCACCTGATGCCCCAGGGGCAGGGGCAGATGAACTTCCCGGACGTGGCCCGGCACGCCGCCGAACGGCTGCGGCAGCTCGCCCAGTGGCGCCTGAACGGGAAGGAGCCCGCGGCGGGCGAGGTCGCCGGTCTGTACGCGACGACGCTGGTGGCCGGCACGGTGCGCCCCGACCCCGCCGGGCCCGTCGTGGAGCTCTGCTGCATCGGGGACTCCGGCGCCTGGGTGCTGGATCTGTCCAACGGGCGGTACCAGCCGCTGTTCGGCTCCAAGACCGGCTCGGACACGCTGCTGGTGTCGAACGAGGTCACACCGCTGCCCCACGTACCCGATCCCCTCAACCGCACCAGCGTCCGGCTGACCACCCGCCAAGCACTGCTGGTCGGCACCGACGGCTTCGCGGACCCGCTCGGCGACGGCGACGGACAGGTTGGCGCCCTGTTCGCCCGCCAACTCACCGAACCACCAACCCCGTTGTGGCTCGCGCACCTGCTGGACTTCTCCCGGGAGACCTTCGACGACGACCGTTCCCTGCTGGTCATCTGGCCGCACGCCACGGCAGCGCCACGATGACGCCGCAGCCCACACCTGCCGTGGAACACGGCACCCTCACCCTGGGGCGCCAACTCGGCCAGGGCGGCCAGGGCACGGTGTACGAGGTGCCCCACAAGAAGATCAACGAGGCCGATGGCGGCGGCTGGGACGTGGTCTACAAGGAGTACGGTGCCGCCGTGCTGCCGCAACTCGACGCCGCCGCGCTCGCGTCGCACGTCGGGCTGCTCGGCGAGCTGAGCGCCGACGAGGGCCGGTGGCTGTGCGACAAGACCGCCTGGCCCGCGGCAGTGGTCGAACGGGGCGGCCACGCCTGCGGGTTCCTCATGCGCGCCGTACCCGACCGCTTCCGCTTCACTCTCCGGAGTCTGACCGGGACGACCGCCGGCACACAGCGCCTCGCGAACCTGGAGTACCTGCTCAACGACGACTCCTACGTCGCCGGCATCGGCCTGGCCATCAGCGAACGCGACCGGCTCCTGATCCTGGCCGACCTGGCGGCCACGCTCGCCCGGCTCCACCGCATCGGCATCACGGTCGGCGACCTCTCCCCGAAGAACCTGCTGTTCACCACCGACCCGAAGCCCGAGTGCTTCCTCATCGACAGCGACGCGATGCGCCTGCGGGGCACCAGCGTGCTGCCCCAGGCGGAGACGCCCGACTGGCAGATACCCGCGGGCGAGGAGAAGGCGACCCGCGCCAGCGACGTCTACAAGCTCTCCCTGCTCGCCGTCCGGCTCTTCGCCCGCGACCAGTCCGCCACCGATCCCGCCGCGCTGACCGCGCTCAGCCCGCCCCTGGGTGACCTGGCCCGCGCCGGCCTCAACCCGGATCCCTCCCAGCGGCCGGCGCCGTCCCTGTGGGCCGAGCAACTCACCGCGGCCGGTGCCACGGCATCAACCACCCCCGCCAGCGCGCCGACCCGCCGGCTCAAGGCCGTACGAACCCCCGCGGCGTCTCGCGGTCCCGCTACGGGGCGCCCACCAGGCAACCCCGCCCTGACAGGGGGATCGAGCCCGGGCGCCAAGCCGCCCGGCAAAGCCGCCGGCATCGCAGCCGTGGCCGTAGCGGCCGTGGCCCTCATCGTGCTGGTGCTCGTGAACGACCACAACTCGTCCGACACCAACACCAACGCCAACTCCTCCGCCTCGTACTCCAGTTCCGCCGGCGGCTATCCGACCGACCCGTATACGACGCCCTACTCCTCTTCCCCCAACCCCTTCCCGACGACGTACAGCCCCGCTCCCGCTCCGACGACGTACAGCCCCAACCCCTTCCCGACGACCTACAGTCCAGCCCCCGTTCCGACCACCTACCAACCCGCTCCACCGCCGCCACCGAAGTACTACTACGGCGCCATAGCGGTGGCGAACGACGGCACCTATGGCCGGTCGTGGGACTACCCCTCCGCGAGCGCCGCCGAGCAATCGGCCATGACCAGCTGCAACCGCGCCGGCTGCAAGGTTCTCGTGGGCTTCGTCAACAGCTGCGGCGCCGTCGCCTACAACCCCAACACCCGTGTCTACTGGGGCGGCCGGGGCTCCACGGAGACCGCCGCGGAGCAGGACGCGATCTCCCGTGCGGGCGGCGGCCGTTGGATCACCTATGTGTGCACCACGAGGCCGGGCTGACCGAGCGGAACGGAACGATCCCGGGCATGGCGGAGCCACGGTGTGCGGCTCCGCCATCGATCCCGACCATGCCCCCCGAACGGGCCCTACCCCTCGGGCCGGTGCAGATGCCGGGCGAAGAAGGACCGCAGGTGATGGCGCACCACGGGCACCGACCTGGCGGGGGCGATGGTGCCGACCAGCGCGCGGCGTGCCGCCGCCGTCATCAGGCCGGTGGCCTGCAACTGCGGTGCCAGGGCGGCGTAATCGGTGAAGACCCAGTGGGCCGCGTGGCCGATCTCGTGCCGGCGGACGCGCCCGCCGGGGTGGGCGAGCAGGGGCGACCAGGACCGCGTCAGCTCCCTCTTCGCCTGCGCCCTTCCGATGAAGTCCCCGGTCCCCAGCAGAAGGAGGGGGCGATCCACCCCGTGGCGGGCGACCGGGTAGGGCTCTCCCTCCTGGCCCGGGCGAGCCGACGGACGGTCCAGGTAGCCTTCCAGGTTGACCGCCGCGGCGACCCGGTGGTCCTCGTACAGCGCCTCGGCCACCGCGGTGCCGCCCGCCGAGTGGCCGTAGTAGCCCACCCGTCGCAGGTCCAGGGCCCGCCCGAGGTGCGCGGGCAGGGCGCGCCCCAGGGCGTCCGGGTTGAACCCGGCTGCCAGGGCCGTCAGTTGGCCGAGGACGAAGTGGAGATCCGCCATCCGGGCGTCGATCATGGTGCGGGCCAGCCGGGGATCCTTGCGGGGGTCGTCCCGGAAGACGGTGGTACGAAAAGGAGTGCGGCGGTAGGGAGTCGTCCCGGGGAACTCGACCACGCAGGCGTCACCGGGATGGTCGACGCCCACTACGACGTAGCCATGGCTCGCCAACTCCTCGGCGAGCCCGGTGCCCAGGGTGCGCGGATCGCCGCCGCCCGGACTGTAGAGCAGCACGGGACACCGTACGGCCCGGGCGGGCGCGCCCGTGTGCGCATGGGTCATGGTGGCCGCCCACCGCACACCGGTGGCGGGAAGGCCGTGGAAGGGGGCGGCGAACGCGGGGAACAACTCCGCCGCGCCCGGGGACATATGAGGCGTGAGGGGGGCGTCCCGGACGGTGCGGGCCGGATAGAACACCGTGGCCATGACCTCCCGTACGGGGATCGCCGGGTCCCATGGGTCACGCCGGGAGCGGTCGACCAGATAGAGGGTCGTGGTCCCGATGCGGTGGGGACCGGTCGGGGCCGGCAGTCGCAGGGTGACACCGTCCGCGGATCGCGCCCGGGCCGGTGCCTGGGCGCGTGCGGTGCCGCTGCCGATGAGGAGCAGTCCGGCTGCCGCCAGGGCCGATGTCAGGACGGTGCGGCGGTCCGCCGCGGCGACGGGGTGAGGAAGCGAAGGAGACGACATGGGCGCATCGTGGTCTCCGGCGGCCGGGGCGGACGAGGGTTCAGGCTGGGGCCGAAAGCCTTGCGCGGGGCCCGTAGGGGAAGGTGGAGGGACGCTCCGCCGCCCGGGCTTCGGAGTGGCCCGGGTCCGGTGAGGCCGCCCCGGGACACCTCTGGGCAGCCGCACCGGACGGTTTCTCACGCCCTGTCGGGGGCCGCCGCCTCCAGTTCCTCGATGCTGCCGGACATGATCGTCCGGATGTGCCCGGTGATGTGTTCGGCGGGCCAGTCCCACCACGCCAGTGCCAGCAGGCGCGCGACGTCCGCGTCGGCAAAGCGACGGCGCAGCAGCTTGGCCGGATTGCCGCCGACGATCCCGTAATCGGGGACGTCGTCGACGACCACGGCGCCGGACGCGATGATCGCGCCGTGCCCGATCCGGACACCCGGCATCACCATCGCGCGGTACCCGAACCAGACATCGTTGCCGACCACCGTGTCGCCCCGCCCGGGCAGCCCGCTGATCAGGTCGAAGTGGTCGCTCCAGGAGCCGCCCATGATGGGGAAGGGGAACGTCGACGGGCCGTCCATCCGGTGGTTGGCGCCGTTCATGAGGAACCGCACGCCCTCGCCCAGTGCGCAGTACTTGCCGATGACCAGCCGTTCCGGGCCGTAGTGGTAGAGCACATTGCGGGTCTCGAAGGCCGTCGGGTCGTCCGGATCGTCGTAGTAGGTGAACTCCCCGACGTCGATGAGAGGCGAGGTGACCAGGGGTTTCAGCAGGACCACCCGTGACTGGCCGGGCATCGGGTGCAGCGCGGTCGGGTCGGCGGGGACGGCGCGGCCCGCGGGGTTCGTCGGCATGGGGAATCGACTCCTTGTCCAGGGGGAACGGTCACTCCGTGACCGGTCGTTCCATGATCGTCATTTGAGTGCCCCAACTCCACCCCGTTGTTGGCGAATTAGGCGCTGCGGACCGATCGCTCCCGCAACCGACGCCGGGGGCCGGGAGTCCTACCGGGCATGAAGCGACTACGGAAACTCCGCATACCCAGATCCGCCGTGGGCCGGAGAGCGGGCGCGGCGCTGGCCCTCACGTCACTGACCCTGCCGCTGACGGTGGCCTTCAGCTCCACCGCCGAGGCCGCCACCGCGTCCGCGTGCAACGCCTACCGCGGCCCCTACCAGCGCCAGGCCGAGAAGTTCCTTGGGCTCCGGGTCGACGGCCGGCAGTCGGCGTCGGACTGCCGGGCGATCCGCGCCTTCCAGACCAGCCACGGCATCACCCCCGACTACGGCTACGCGGGCCCCGTCACCTGGGGCGTGATGCAGCTCGTCGCGAAGCAGCGGGCGGCCGGCCATCAGCCGAACCGCGCCCACCAGTGCCCCACGAACAGAGGGCGGATCGCCTGCGTCGACCTGACCCGCCAGCTCAGCTGGATCCAGGACGGCTCGCGGCTGGTCTTCGGCCCGGTGCCGGTCCGCACCGGGCGCAAGGGAGGTGCGACCCGCACCGGCCTCCAGCGGATCTACTGGCGGCACCTGCACCACGTGTCGACGATCTACCACACGCCCATGCCCTACAGCCAGTTCTTCGACGGCGGTGAGGCGTTCCACGCCATCAGCGGCAGCGTCTGGTCGGCGCCCGGCTCGCACGGCTGCGTCAACATGCGCCCCAACGACGCCAAGAAGTACTGGTCCCTGCTCCGCAACGGCGACGACGTCTACGTCTACGGCCGCAAGTCCGGCACCTGACCCACCCGCGGGCGTGCCGATCCCTGCCGGCACGCCCGCGCACCCCTCGCCTCCGGCCATCGCGGCCCGCCACCGCCGACTGGCCTTGACGCCCGCGTCAACGTCTACGGTCGCAAGCACGCACCAGGCGGAAGGGACATCGATGCGGATCGGGGAACTGGCGGAACGCGCCGGCATGAGCACACGGGCCCTTCGGTACTACGAGTCGCTCGGGCTGCTGTCCGCGCGACGCACCGGGAACGGCTACCGCGACTACGGCGAGGACGACCTGGCGCAGCTGCGGCAGATCCGCACGCTCCAGGAGTTCGGCTTCACCCTGGAGCAGACCCGCCCGTTCGTCGACTGCCTGCGCGCAGGCCACCCCGAGGGCGACAGCTGCCCCGCCTCCCTGGAGGTGTACCGCAGCAAGCTCGCCGAACTCGACGAGGTCATCGACCGGTTGCGGGAGATTCGCGAGCAGGTCGGCGCCCAGCTGGCCCGCGCCGAGGTCGCGGCCTCCGCGGCCACCCCGGCCGGCCCGCCGCCGCGCTGCGAACTGACCGCCGGCGAGCCGGCGGCTCGTGAACGGGACCGTGAGGAAGAGGAAAGGGAGAAGCGTCATGGCAGGCATCACAGGAGCAGCACCGGGACCGACGACGGTGACGGACGAGACGTTCGAGCGGGAGGTGCTGGCGTCCGCTCTCCCCGTCCTGGTCGAGTTCGGTGCTGACTGGTGCGGGCCCTGCCGGATGCTGGCGCCCGTGCTGGCCGCGATCGCCGAGGAGACGGCGGGAACGCTGAAGATCGTGGAGCTCGATGTGGACACCAACCCGGCGACCCGGTCCGCCTACGCCGTCCTGTCCGTGCCCACCCTGATGGTCTTCCGGGGCGGGGAGCCGGTGAAGGCGATGGTGGGAGCGCGCCCCCGGCACAGGCTCCTCCAGGAGATCGCCGATGTGGTCCCGGTGACGCCGGGGACCGTGGTCTGAGGTGGTACGCCCTGGCGGGG
>NZ_JBNHIN010000018.1:68807-75500 GCF_050054615.1 Streptomyces sp. YGL11-2 | reverse complement strand
CCCCCCCCCCAGGGCCTACCCGGCCGCGGTCAGTGGCCCAGCAGGTCGTACAGCGCCATCGGCGTCACATAGCCGGGCCAGCGGCCGTCGACGAACAGATGCACCCCGGCGTCCTGGTAGCACTGGTCGACGAGTTGGGAGCAGATCATGTGCCGGGTGCTGGCGACATAGCGACGCAGCCCCGGAACGGGCAGATGGAAGCGGTGTGTGGCGATCGCCGCGTAGTCGAGGAAGCTGTACGGCACGCCCACATAGCGGGTGGCCGCCGTGCAGATGTGGGTGCGCTGCTGGTCGGTGAGCCGTTCCGGGCAGACGTACAGGACCTGGGCGCCGTCGTACTCGCTGAGTGGTCTGATGCGGGCGCCGCCCGGTTCGGCTTCCAGCAACCGGCCGTCGGGCAGTACCAGGAAGGCGTGTTCGTAGTTGGCGAAGCCGTCTCCATTGATCCACTCACCGAAGCGGATCAACCGGCCGGTGGTGCCGGATATTTGGGTGAGTCCGATATCGCCGGGCTGAGGATGGGTGTGCTTCATGAGCAACTCCCGGGAGCGTAAAAGCGGATTCCCAGAGGTGATACCCGCAGTTCGGGCGCCCGCACCGGGGGAGTGGCGGCTGCCGGACGGGAAATGCGGCTGCGGCGGGACTTTCGGGTGACATGAGGGAAAGGAGGTGAACGAGTCATCTGGCGGGGCGAAAGTCACCGGGCCGGGAATGCCCGGTCCCTGTCCACCGGAAATGCCGGGGACAAGCCCTCGGAGAAGACCTTGAAAACCTGCGGGAAAAATCCCCGGGATACGAGGGAACGGCCGAGCGGATTCCGGGGAATGGACCGCGACGGACGAGGAGTACGGGAGCATCGTGGCCGCCGGAGAGACCGAGCACACCGCGCAGACCGCGACGGCGGCCCAGGTCGTGGTGTCCGGCCCCGCGGACGGCTACCGTCACCCCGTGCCGCTGCGACTGCTGCTGACCTCCGACACCCACCTGCCCCGGCGCGCCAGGGCGCTGCCGCCCCAGCTGCTCGACGCGGTGGCGAGCGCCGACGTCGTGGTGCACGCCGGGGACTGGGTCGACACCGCCACCCTGGACCTCCTGGAGACCCGCGCCCGGCGGCTGATCGGGGTCCACGGCAACAACGACGGCCCGGAACTGCGGGCCAGGCTGCCGGAGGTGGCCTACGCCGAGCTGGCCGGGCTGCGGCTCGGCGTGGTGCACGAGACCGGTCCCGCGCAGGGGCGCGAGCGGCGCTGCGCCGAGCGGTTCCCGGGGCTCGACGTGCTGGTCTTCGGGCACAGCCATATCCCGTGGGACACCACCGCCGGCGAGGGGCTGCGCCTGCTGAACCCGGGTTCGCCGACCGACCGCCGGCGTCAGCCGTACTGCACGTACATGACGGCGGAGATCGCGGACGGCCGGCTCACGGACGTGCGGCTGCATCGGCTGCCCCGCCGGGAGTGAGGCCCGTCCGGGGCCGTGCACCGTGGGATCAGCGGCCGAGCAGCCCCCGTACGTACGCGGCCTGGCCGGCGTGCTGGAGGTCGTCCGCGATGACGCTGACCAGACGGACCCCCAGGGTGACCGGCGGTGTCCAACCGCGGTCGACGACGCGGTCGAAGTCCTTGGCGGCGAGCCCGGAGACATAGCGCACCGTGTTGTCGTGCACCGCCTCGTGATACACCGTCAGCAGCGGGGCGCTCAGGCCCCGTACGGCCGCCACGTCCTTGCGCGTGTGGCCGTAGCCGGTGTCCTCCGGCGCGAACGGCAGCCCGAAGCCCGCGCACCAGCCGTCCGCGGTCCAGATCTGCTCGGTCCCGGCCGCACCGGCGACATGGTCGTCCTGGATCCTGGTGAGGTGCCAGACCAGCCACCCGATGGAATTGCCCCGACCGTCGGGACGGGTGCTCAGCTCGTCGGCACTGAGGCCGTCGACCACCTCCAGGACAGCTTCCCGGACACGGCCGAAGGCATCGACGAGCAGATCCGTGCCGGCGGACATAAGGGCTCCTTCGGGGGTGGGTCGCGGTGCTGCGGCGGGCCCGCCCATGGTCGCAAGCAGGGGCACGGGATGCGCCCACGCCGGGCCGGGCGACCGCCCGTTCGCCGCAACCGGGGCCGCGGTCCGCTCCGCCGCGCGAAGGGAGTGGCCGGCGGTGCGCCACGGCCGCGGCTCAGGAGCGAGTCGACCGCGTCGCGAGGGTGTCGAGCAGGGCCTGGACGGGCCGCAGCGACCGATCGCCGTGCGGGACGATCGCGAGGATCCTGGGCAGCGGTTCGACCACCCGGACCAGGCGGCCGGCCCGCAGGTAGGGGTTGGGATCGCGCAGCGCCGCCTCCAGCGCGGTCCGCGTCCAGTGCGCGCGGGCGAGGCCGAGTGCCCAGCGGTGCTCGTCCTCGTAGGGCAGCCAGCGGCCGGCGGTGTAGGCGTCCGCGAGGTCGTGGGCCTGGCAGGACATCGTCTGCCAGACGAAGTCCTCGTCGATCAGGTGGGTGCGCCGTCGGCCGGGGCGGTCCTCCTGGCACGGCGCGCACAGCAGCGGTTGTCCGCTCACCGCGGGCGGCCCGGCGGTGGGACGTCGCCGGTGGCACAGGTCGCAATCGGCTGTGTCGGCTGTTAAACGGTGGCGAAATGAGGTCACGAAGGGCTCAACGACGCAAACGTGACCAGGTCGCTACCAAAACGTCACCGTCCGCTGTCGGCCGAGGGGCCTGCCGATGCGTCATATGTGCCTCGCCCGCGCCGAGGTGAGTGGCGTCGGCGCTGCCGGGGGCGGCGGGGATCCGTTCCGGCCACGCCGGAGGGCCTTCCGTACGCGGCCAACAGCCCGTGAAAAACCCTACCCGCACCAGGAGTTGGCCAATGGTTGTTCATGCAACAGTCAGAAATGGGCATGTACACATCTTGTTCATCTCTGGCCTCTACTCGCATAGACTCCGCGGTGGTGGCATGGCATCACGTGCCCGGCACCCGGCCGGGCCTGAACACCGGAGCCCCCCATGCGATCGATACACCGATTCGCCTCCGCGACCACCGCCCTTGCCCTCGCTTCCGCCGGCCTCCTCCTCACCACCGGCAGCGCCCATGCCGCCGCCACCTGCTCCCAGTCCCGCCTCCCGCTGCCCGACGCCGGCTGCACGCCGGGCGCCTACAACCCCGACGTCACCCAGTCCACGATCAACTCGACCATCTGCGTGCCCGGCTGGACCAAGACCGTCCGCCCGCCGGCCTCGTACACCAACCAGCTGAAGATCAAGCAGATCGGCGAATACGGCTACAGCGACACCAACACCGCCGACTACGAAGAGGACCACCTCGTCCCCCTCGAACTCGGCGGCGCGCCGCGCGACCCGAAGAACCTGTGGCCCGAGCCCCGTTACGGCGACCAGCCGGCTGCCAGCAAGGACTCCGTCGAGAACAAGCTGAAGGTCGCCGTCTGCAACGGTCAGGTCCAGCTCGACGACGCCCGCAGCGCCATCGCCACCGACTGGACGACCGCGCTGTCCAAGGTCGGCATCGGCTGACCCGTACAACTCCCGTGCCGCAGCGCCCTGCAGGGCCTGTGGACATTCCTTGTGTGGGGAGGAGGGGCGTGGCCGCCGGGGCCGTCGGTGGGAAACCGGCGCTCCGGGATCTCCCGGGCCGGTCGGCGGACCGGCGGACACGCCCGCACCCTCACCCGCGCCGGGTCGCCACCACCAGCCGGCACCGCGGACTGCCGTCCGCCCGTCGCCCGAGTTCCGGCAGCGCCGTCAGCTCCACCCCGAACCCGGCCGCTGCCAGCTCGGCACGGACGTCGGCCAGCCGGAAGGCCCGGTAGTACATGACGAAACTCGGCCGCCACAGCGCGTTGCGGACCCGCATCGCCGCGTCGAAGCCGAGCAGCATCCAGTAGAGGGGCGACCCGGGCCGGGCCGGCGCCACGATCGGGAAGACGAACCGGCCACCGGGGCGCAGCACGGAGTGCACCTGCGCGAACAGTTCCGGGCGCTCCCGCGGCAGGAAGTGCCCGAACGCGCCGAAGCTGACGACCAGGTCGAAGGTCGGCCCGAACGGCAGCGACCGCGCATCCGCCCGCACCCACCCGATACGCGGCCCGGTGGCGGCCTCCGTCCCCCACGAGCGGGACCGGCCCACCGCGAGCATCCCGGCGCTGATGTCCACACCGGTGACCCGCTCCGCGCACACCTGCCGCAGTACGCCCATCCCCGCGCCCGTCCCGCAGCACAGGTCGAGTCCGCTGCCGAACGGACCCAGCTCGCCCAGCGCCCGCGCCACGGGCCGCAGCACCGCATCCGGCGTCCGGAACGGCGTGTGGTCGAACTTCGGCGCGAGCAGGTCGTAGCCGCGCTCGACGGAGGACAGCGCCTGCACGGCGAGTTCCCGGATCGTGGGGCCCTGGGGTGCGAACATCACGCCCAGCATAGGCCCGCTCCTGTCCTAGGAGTTCGTGATGTGCCGGTGGATGTCGGGGTCGCTGACCTTCGTGTAGACGCCGGGGCGACCGGGGGCGGCGCAGCCCGAGCCCCAGGAGGCGATGCCGACCAGACGGCCGCCGACGACGAGGGGGCCGCCGCTGTCGCCCTGGCAGGCGTCCCTGCGGCCCGCCTCGTATCCGTAGCAGGTCATCCGGGGGGTGATGGAGCCGGCCCCGTATGCGCTCTTGCAGGAGGAGTCGCTGAGCTTGGGGACGTCGACACGGCGCAGCAGCTGGGGGAGCGGGCCGCCGTCCCGCGTCGAGCCCCAGCCGGTGACGGTCGCCGGAGTGCCCGAGGCGGGCTCCGCCCCCGCTTCCTGGAGGGGGATCGGCCGGACCGCGGCGCCGAGGACCAGCGGTGCGTCGAGGACCAGCACCGCGACGTCGTAGTCGATGGTGGCGGGGTTGTACTTCGGGTGCCGGGCGATACGGGAGACGTGGACGACCTGGCCGCCCGAACCGCGGTTGCTGCTGCCGGCCCGGACGGTGAGGGAGGCGGGGAGTGCCCCGGCGGTGCAGTGGGCGGCGGTGACCACCTCGGTGGGCCGGACGATCGAGGCGCCGCAGACATGGCTCCCGTGGTTGCGGAGCGACGCCTGCCACGGGGCGTCCTTCACATCCGCCTTCCTACCGCCCACGATGCGCAGGTCCAGCATCCCCCTGACCTGTGCCGCCGTGGCCGGCGGCACCGCGGTGAGCACCGCACCGCACACCGCGACCGCCGCCGCCCCCCGTCGCAGCCATGACCGTGCCATTCCGCCTCCCGAATCCCGATCGGCCAGGACCCCTGCTCGTGCGGTGATCCTCAAGGACGGGACCGGGCCCTGGGGCGAAGTGCCTGCTCTTTCCATCGAATTGGTGGTATTCCGGCCGGCGGTGTTTGCGGAGCCGTCACGTCGTCAGGGGGTCATCAGAAGGCCGTCAAGAGCGGTGCGCGTCCCTTGAACCGGCAGGTGACGAGCGCGTTGGATGAGTGACGTGAACAGCGCCAGGCTCCTTCTCGACCGTCCGCCGTCATGGCGAAGCCGTGCCATGTCACGGCCGGCGGACCCGAGTCGAGCGCCGCGCTGCCCGGAGACGTCCGCCACGCGCTGACACGTCCTCCAGCGCCCTCGCACTCCCGTGAGCGGCCGAAGGTGCCGTGACCGAACACCGGTCCCGGTGCCGCCGCTTCGTATCCGTTCGTCTGCACGCCGGCGCCCCGCGGGGCCGGCCGGCGTGCCGCTCCTTCGCCTTCCCGGAATGGAACATGACTGACTCTGCTTCCGCCTCCCTGTCCTCCCGCACGGTCCTGGTGACCGGCGCCACCTCCGGCATCGGCTTCGCCACCGCACGGCAACTCGCCGAACGCGGTGCCACCGTCCTCGTCCACGGCCGCACCGCCGGCGAGGCCCAGGCGGCCACGGACCGGCTGATCGCCACCGAAGGCATCGACGGCGCCCGGCTGTGCGGGTTCGCCGCGGACTTCACGTGTCTGGAGGAGGTTGAGGCGATGGCGCGGCGCGTGGTCGCCGAGCACCCCGAGCTGGACGTGCTGGTCAACAACGCCGGGATGGCCGCGCCGGAGCGCCACACCGTCACGGCCGACGGGAACGAGGTCGCCTTCCAGGTCAACTTCCTCGCCCACTACCTGCTGACCTGCCTTTTGGAGCCGGCGCTCGCCGGCGAGCGGGGCGGCCGGGTCGTCAACGTGTCGTCCTCGCTGCACCGCACCGCCTCCATCCAGTGGAGCGACCCCCAGCGGGTCCGGCGCTACTCGCGGCTCGCGGCCTACGCCCAGTCGCAGCTGGCGCTCACCGTCTTCGCCGCCGACCCGCGGGTGACCGCGGTGTCCGTCCACCCGGGGATCTGCGAGACGGAGCTGCTGCCGCTGTACGCCAACGCGGGCGCCTCCGCGGAAGAGGGCGCGCGTCATGTCGTGCGGCTCTGCGACCCGGCTGTGGAGGTCGTCAACGGCGCCTACTACGACCGCGATCAGTGCGTCGACCCGGCCCCCGCCGCCACCGACGCCCGCACCCTCAAGCGCCTCAACAAGCTCGCCGGCCAACTCGTCGGCCACGGCGCCTGAAGCAGACAGCACGACGTCGCGCCAACGAGACGTCCCCTTGACGAAAGGACCGGACGCCCATGTCCAAACGCGCCCGTAAGAAGCGGGCCCGCCGCAAGAAGAAGGCCAACCACGGCGGCAAGGCCGGCCAGGGCTGAGCAGCCCCCGGCGGGG
>NZ_JBNHIN010000018.1:0-68671 GCF_050054615.1 Streptomyces sp. YGL11-2 | reverse complement strand
GGGCGGCTCCCGGTGAGCCGCCCCGCCACCGCGACACGGAACGAGCGGAGGAGACACATGGTGCGGGAACTCGTGGGCGGAACCGGCGTGCTGCCGGAACAAATGCCCTCTCTGGAAGGGTGGTTCGCCAGCGGTCCGCCCGGTGCGCGGGCGCTGGCCGAGCATGTGCGGACCTCCGGGGTCGGCCGGTGGTGGACGGACCGCGCCACCGGCCCCCGCGCACTGGCCGTGGCCTGCGCCGACCACCTCGTGCTGCGCGGTGACCCGCAGGCCCTGGAGCCCGCCGCCCTCGACGGCCTCGCCGCCCGGTACGTACAGGCCCCTGCCGGCTTCCTGCCGGTGCTCGGCCGTGCCTTCGAGCTGGTCGTGCCGTGGGAGCGGATGGTGTACGTGCAACGTGTCCCCGTCGCGACGCAGCGGACGCCGCGCGGGGTGACGGTCCGCCGGCTGGTGCCCGGGGACGCCCCGGGGCTGGCCGCGCTGGATCCGGACACCGCGTGGATCCACGCCAGTTGGGGCGGACCGGCCGGACTCGCCGCGTCCGGAGCCGGCTGGGCGGCGTTCCGCAAGGCTCACCTCGGGCAGCCGGAACGGCTCCTCGCCGTCGCCTGCACCTTCTTCCAGGGCACCGCCTACGAGGACATCGCCTGCGTCACCGTCGCCGACGCGCGCCGGCAGCGTCTTGCCCTCGCTTGCGTCACCGCGCTCTGCCGGGACATCGCCGCGCGCGGGCGCACCCCGACCTGGACCTGCTCCCGTGACAACCGACCCAGCAGGCTCCTCGCCTGGACGGCCGGCTTCCGTCTGGCGCAGGAGTACGTGCACTACGTGACGGGGCGAGCCGGACGGACCTGACGGAGAGCAGGACGCCGCATCATCCGTCCCCTCTGGAGACACGAGCCCCGGGAGGTGTCGAACGTCACGTCGAGGACTCCGGATGTGCGTACGCTAACCTGACCGCCGCGAAGATGGCTGGATCCGTTCGGCGTACGACAGGAGCACATGATGGCCGCCTCTGCCCCTGCCGGACCTTCCTCCGGGGCCTCAGCACGGCATCGGTTGCGCGCGTGGATGCTGGAGGGCCTGGCTGACATGGCCAAGCACCACGAGGAGCCGCAGGCCGCCGCACCGGAACCGGCCCATGAGGGCCAGCGCTGGTGGCGGGTGATGTGCCTGACCGGCGTGGACTATTTCTCGACACTGGGGTACCAACCGGGCATCGCCGCCCTGGCCGCGGGTCTGCTGTCGCCGATCGCCACCCTCGTCCTGGTGGTGGTGACGCTCGCCGGTGCGCTGCCGGTCTACCACCGGGTGGCGAAGGAGAGCCCGCACGGCCAGGGCTCGATCGCGATGCTGGAACGGCTGCTGTCCTTCTGGAAGGGCAAGCTGTTCGTCCTGACGCTGCTGGGCTTCGCCGCCACCGACTTCCTGATCACCATCACCCTGTCGGCGGCCGACGCCGCGACCCACCTGGTGGAGAATCCGCACCTCACCAACGCACTGCACGGCCAACAGATGGTCATCACGCTGATCCTGGTCGCCCTGCTGGGCGCGGTGTTCCTCAAGGGGTTCCTGGAGGCGATCGGGGTCGCGGTCGTGCTCGTGGGGCTCTACCTCGCACTCAACGTGGTCGTGGTCGTCGTGGGGCTGATGCACCTGATCTCCGCGGAGCATGTCATCACCGACTGGTCGCAGGCGCTGACCGTGCAGCACGGCAACATCGCGGCGATGGTCGGGGTGTCACTGCTCGTCTTCCCCAAACTGGCGCTGGGCCTGTCCGGGTTCGAGACCGGTGTGGCGGTCATGCCGCACATCGAAGGGGAGGCGGGGGACACCGAAGAGCGTCCGGTGGGCCGCATTCGCGGTGCGAAGAAGCTGCTGACCACCGCCGCCGTCATCATGAGCGTCTTCCTCATCATCACGAGCTTCATCACCACGCTGCTGATCCCCGCGCCCGCGTTCAAGCCCGGCGGGGCGGCCAACGGGCGCGCGCTGGCCTACCTGGCCCACGAGTACCTGGGCTCCGCCTTCGGCACCGTCTACGACATCTCCACCATCGCCATCCTGTGGTTCGCCGGCGCCTCGGCGATGGCCGGGCTGCTGAACCTGATGCCCCAGTACCTGCCGCGCTACGGCATGGCGCCCCACTGGGCCCGCGCCGTACGTCCGATGGTGCTGGTCTTCACCGCGGTCGCGTTCCTGGTGACCTGGCTCTTCGACGCCGACGTGGACGCCCAGGGCGGCGCCTACGCCACCGGTGTCCTGGTGCTGATCAGCTCCGCCGCGATCGCGGTGACCATCGCCGCACGGCGCGCCCAGCAGCGCGGCTGGACGATCGGCTTCGCCGTGATCTCCGTGGTGTTCCTCTACACCACCGTCACCAACGTCATCGAGCGCCCCGACGGCGTCAAGATCGGTGCCTGCTTCATCGCCGGCATCATCCTGCTGTCGTTCCTCTCCCGGCTCGCCCGCGCCTTCGAGCTGCGGGTGACCAACGTGGTCCTCGACGACACGGCCGCGCGGTTCGTCCGCGACATCGCCCAGCGCCGGATCCGGTTCATCGCCAAGGGAGCGGACCAGCGCGGCCTGGCCGAGTACCGCGACAAGGCCCAGCAGATCCGTGCGGACAACGACATCCCGGCCGAGGACGACCTGGTCTTCGTCGAGGTCACCGTCGGCGACCCGTCCGAGTTCGAGAGCGAGTTGCGGGTCCGCGGCCTAGTGATGCACGGCCGCTACCGCGTCCTGTGCCTGGAGAGCTCCACCATCTCCAACGCGCTGGCCGCGCTGCTGCTCTACGTCCGCGACACCACGGGGCGGCGACCGCACATCTACTTCGAGTGGACGGAGGGCAATCCGTTCGCCCAGTTCCTGCGGTTCTTCCTCTTCGGCCAGGGCGAGGTCGCGCCGGTCACCCGCGAGGTGCTGCGCGAGGCCGAACCGGACCGCAACCGGCGCCCGCGGGTGCACGTCGGCTGACGTGTCCCCACGGGCGCCCGCCGCGGTCAGCCCAGGCCCGGGATCTCGGAGATCACCAGATCGATGAGCTTGATGCCGATGAACGGCGCGATCAGGCCGCCGAGCCCGTAGAAAGCGAGATTGCGGCGCAGCAGGTCATGGGCGGACGTGGGGGTGTAGCGCACCCCGCGCAGCGCGAGGGGGATCAGCGCCACGATGATGAGCGCGTTGAAGATGATCGCGGAGGTGATCGCCGAGGTCGGGCTGTGCAGGCCCATCACGTTCAGCTCGGCCAGCCCGGGGTAGGCGCCGGCGAACATCGCCGGGATGATCGCGAAGTATTTGGCGACGTCGTTGGTGATCGAGAAGGTCGTCAGCGCACCCCGCGTGATGAGGAGTTGCTTGCCGATCTCGACGATCTCGATGAGCTTGGTCGGGTTCGAGTCCAGGTCCACCATGTTCCCGGCCTCCTTGGCGGCCGAGGTGCCGGTGTTCATCGCCACACCGACGTCCGCCTGTGCGAGCGCCGGGGCGTCGTTCGTCCCGTCGCCGGTCATCGCGACGAGTTTGCCGCCCTCCTGCTCCTCGGTGATCAGCGCGAGCTTGTCCTCCGGGGTGGCCTCGGCCAGATAGTCGTCGACCCCCGCTTCCTGGGCGATGGCCCGCGCGGTCAGCGGATTGTCACCGGTGATCATCACCGTGCGGATGCCCATCCGGCGCAGCTCCGCGAAGCGTTCGCGGATGCCCTCCTTGACGACGTCCTTGAGGTGGATGACGCCCAGCACCCGCGGCCCGAACCGGTCGTGCACCGCCACCAGCAGCGGGGTACCCCCGGACGAGCTGATCGCGTCGCTGAACATCCGCGCCTCGGCGGGCACTTCGCCACCCCGTCGGCCGACCCACTCGATGACCTGCCCGGCCGCGCCCTTGCGGATCAGGCAGCGGGTACCGTCCGCCCAGCGCAGATCGACACCGCTCATCCGCGTCTGCGCACTGAACGGGACGTACTCGGCGAACTCCAACTCCCCTTCGGCCGGTGCCTGCAGCCCGTACTTGTTCTTGGCGAGGACGACGACGGAACGGCCCTCGGGCGTCTCGTCGGCCAGTGAGGACAGCTGCGCGGCGTCCGCGAGCGGGAGTTCGTCCAGACCGGGCAGCGGTACGAACGCGACCGCCTCGCGATTGCCGAGCGTGATGGTTCCGGTCTTGTCGAGCAGCAGGGTGTTGATGTCGCCGGCGGCCTCGACCGCGCGGCCCGACATCGCCAGCACGTTGCGCTGGACGAGGCGGTCCATCCCGGCGATGCCGATCGCCGAGAGCAGCGCGCCGATGGTGGTCGGGATCAGCGTGACGAGCAGTGCGACCAGCACCGCCGTCTCCTGTTCCGCACCGGCGTAGGAGGCCATCGGCTGGAGGGTGACGACGACCAGGATGAAGACGATGGTGAGCGAGGCGAGCAGGATGTGCAGCGCGATCTCGTTCGGGGTCCGCTTCCGGGCCGCGCCCTCGACCAGCGCGATCATCCGGTCGAGGAAGGAGTGCCCGGCACGCGAGGTGACCCGGACGACGATCCGGTCCGACAGCACGGTGGTGCCGCCGGTCACGCCGGAACGGTCGCCGCCCGACTCCCGGATGACCGGCGCGGATTCACCGGTGACCGCCGACTCGTCGACCGCGGCGACCCCCTCGACCACCTCCCCGTCCGCCGGGACCGCCTCGCCGGCCTCGACCAGCACGAAGTCGAAGGGCTGCAGCTCGGAGGCCGGCACGCTCTCGGTCTCGGCGTGCCCGACGTCGATGCCGACCCGCCAGTTGTTGCGCAGCCGCCGCGCCGTGATGTCCGTACGGGCCCGGCGCAGCGAGGCGGCCTGGGCTTTGCCGCGGCCCTCGGCGACCGCCTCGGCGAGGTTGGCGAAGATCACCGTCAGCCACAGCCAGCCGCTGATCACCCAGGTGAAGACGGACGGGTTGAGCAGCGCGGACAGGGTGGTCAGGAGCGAGCCGCAGGCCACGACGAAGAGCACCGGGTTGGCCGCCAGCGCCCGCGGGTGCAGTTTGCGCAGCGCTTCCGGGAGGGACGTGAGCAGCACCCTCGCATCGAAGAGCCCGGCCGGCGCCCGTCGTCTGTGTCGCCGGCCTCTGGGGCTCGGAGCGCCCTGGGAGGGGATGCCGGCCGTGCCGTCCGCCGAATCGGTCGGCGAGGCGGGGGCGTGGGGTGGGGCGGGAGCCATGCGGGCACTTTCTGGGAGGACGGTGGGGGGTGGCGCGATCCGGGTCCGGAGTCCGGGCTGCGGACCCGGGGGCGGGTAGGGCTGGGCACGGTGCCTGGTGGTCTGCCGGCGCCGGGTACGCCCGTCGGCCGCGAGCACTCGGCGGCAGCCTTGGTCGCGGTTGAATTTAGGCCGTCGCGGAGCGCAACGAGCCCTGTCGCGTACCGAATTTGCGGCTCCCTTACGGGCTCGGCAGGCGGGGCGGCGCGCTGTGCAGCAACGGGGCGGCGGAGGGCCGGGCGGCCCTTACGCGATCTTGACGCCGCTCGCCCGCCGCACCCCCCGGAGGTAGCCTGAATCCACTGCTCCTGCTCGTGGACCCAGCGCAGGGGAGGCCCCATGACGCCCACTGCGAGCCTCCGCCCCAGCAAGGCGGACGCGCCCCGCTACGTCCCCATCGCCGAGCACGGCCTGATCGGCGACATGCGTACCGCCGCCCTCGTCGGTACGAACGGCACCATCGACTGGTACTGCTGCACCCGTTTCGACGCGCCCAGCGTCTTCGCGGCGATCCTGGACGCCGACCGGGGCGGCGCGTTCGAGCTCTCGCCCGATGTGCCGGCCCGGACCAAGCAGTTCTACTTCCCCGACACCAACATCCTGATCACCCGGTTCTTCGCGGACCACGGCGTCGGCGAGGTCCAGGACTTCATGCCGATCGTGGACGACTCGCGCGAGGCGGACCGGCACCGGCTGATCCGGCGGGTGCTGTGCGTGCGCGGCTCGCTGCCGTTCAGCGTACGGGTGGCGCCCCGGTTCGACTACGGTCGGCGACCGCACCGGGTGCGCACCGAGAGCGGCCTGACCGTGTTCGACTCCGAGGATCTCTCCCTCGCGCTGACGTCCAGTGTCCCGGTCGAGATCAACGGCCCGGACGCCTGCTCCTCGTTCACCCTGGCCGAGGGCGAGGTCGCGGTCTTCGCACTGGACCGGATCGGCAACGGCGTCGAGCCGCGGTCCTGTGCGGTACTGGAGGCCGAGCAGCTGTTCGGCGCCACGGTCCGGTACTGGCGTGCCTGGCTCTCGCACTCCCGCTACCGAGGGCGCTGGCGGGAGATGGTGCACCGCTCCGCGCTCACCCTCAAGCTCCTCACGTACGCGCCGACCGGCGCCATCGTGGCCGCGCCGACGACCAGCCTGCCCGAACAGATCGGCGGCGAGCGCAACTGGGACTACCGCTACGCCTGGGTCCGCGACGCCGCATTCTGCATCTACGCGCTGCTCCGACTCGGCTTCACCGACGAAGCGGAGTCCTTCGTGCACTTCCTCTCGCACAAGATCTGCCTCAAGGACTGCGCCCAAGGCCCGCTCCAGATCATGTACGGCATCGACGGCCGCCGCGAACTCCCCGAGGAAGAACTCCTCCACCTGGAAGGCCACTTGGGATCCGCCCCCGTACGGATCGGCAACAACGCCGTCGACCAGCTCCAGCTCGATATCTACGGTGCCCTCATCGACTCCCTCTACCTCTACGACAAATGGGGGCAACCGCTCTCCAGCGAACACTGGGACACCGTCAGCGGACTGGTCAACTGGGTCTGCGACAACTGGGATCAGCCCGACGAGGGGATCTGGGAGACCCGGGGCAAGATCCAGAACTTCCTGTACTCGCAGCTGATGTGCTGGGTGGCCATCGAACGGGCCATGCGGATCGCCAGGCACCGCGGACTGCCCGCGGACACACTCCGCTGGGCCCGGGCCCGCGATGCGATCTACCGGCGCATCATGCAGCGCGGCTGGTCCGTCGAGCGCAGGGCGTTCGTCCAGCACGAGGGCGACGATGTCCTCGACGCCGCCGTACTGATGATGCCGCTGGCCAAGTTCATCTCCCCGACCGATCCGAAATGGCTCTCCACTCTGGACGTGTTGGGCGAGGAGCTGGTGTCCGACTCGCTGGTCTACCGCTACGACCCCAAGAGCAGCCCGGACGGACTGCGCGGCGAAGAGGGCACCTTCTCGATCTGCTCGTTCTGGTACGTCGAGGCGCTGTCCCGCGCCGGCCGCATCGACGAGGCCCGCCTCGCCTTCGAAAAGATGCTCACGTACGCCAACCACCTCGGCCTCTACGCCGAGGAAATCGGCCGCACCGGCGAACAGATCGGCAATTTCCCCCAGGCGTTCACGCACCTGGCACTGATCAGCGCGGCATTCAACCTCGACCGGGCCCTGGGGTGACCAGGCGCTGGAGTCATGGGGCACACATTCCCAGGGCGCAAAGGGCACGGGTCACAGCCGCACCGGAGCGGTTGCCCTCGCGACGGGGGCGCGGGACGAGGACGGGGAATGGGGGGGCGGGGGGCGCTGCGTGAGGCGATCGGTTCGGACGGTATCGGCCGATCGCGCGGCTTCCGCAGTCCCGGTACACGGTCCTGACACACGGCCCATGCCGCGCAGCCCAAGACGGCTCAGCCTGCGCGGACCAATCTGCACAGTCCAAAATAGACAGATGGAACTGTGCAGCTTGAACTGGACAGCCTGGACTGAAGGAATTACCGTCGAGACATGGCAACAAACCCCGAGGGGATCTCCGAGTCGGCCGTGCGTGCGGCCCGTGATCTGCGCGTGGTGTTCAGCCGCCTGCGACGCCGGCTCAGGGAGATCGCCGACACCCAGGACCTCACCCCCTCCCAGACCTCCGCACTCACCGTGCTCGGCAAGAGCGAGGACTCCTCCGCCAGTGCCCTGGCCGCCGCGGAGGGGGTCCGTCCCCAGTCGATGGCGGCCACCCTCGCGGCGCTCGCCCAGCACGGGCTGATCGAGCGCCACCCGGACCCCGCGGACGGCCGCCGGCAGCTGGTCACTCTGACCGCCGCCGGCCGCGCGCGCGTCGCGGACAACCGGCAGGCCCGCGAGGAATGGCTGGCCCGCGCCCTCCAGGACCGCTTCACGGAGGACGAGCGCCGCAGGGTCATCGAGGCGATGACCCTCCTGGAACGCCTCGCTCAGCCGTGAGCGCCAGGCTCATACGCCGCGCCCGCGCCCCGCGCCGGCCTCCCGGCGGCTCGCCGCAGGACTTCGACCGCAAGTTGATCAGCCCGATGATCCTGGGGTCGGTGCTGAACCCGGTCAACTCCTCGATGATCGCGGTTGCCCTGGTGCCGATCGGGACCGCCTTCGGGGCACCCCCGTCGCAGACGGCCTGGCTGGTCTCCGCGCTCTATCTGGCCACCGCCGTCGGCCAGCCCGTCATGGGGCGGCTGGTCGACACGTACGGGCCGCGCCGCCTCTACCTCACCGGTACGGCACTGGTGGGCATCGCCGGACTTCTCGGCGCCCTCGCTCCCTCCCTCGACGCGCTGATCGCCGCCCGGGTCCTCCTCGGCCTCGGCACCTCGGCCGCCTATCCCGCCTCCATGTACCTCACCCGCAGCGAGGCTCGGCGCACCGGCCACGACGGCCCCGCAGGCGTGCTGACCGCGCTCGCCGTGGCCACCCAGACCATCGCGGTCATCGGCCCCACCCTCGGTGGAGCGCTGATCGGCGTCGGCGGCTGGCGCACCGTCTTCACCGTCAACGTCCCGCTCTCCCTGGCCTGCCTCATCCTCGGTGCCCGGCGCCTGCCGAAGTCTCCGGCTCCCGATCCGGCGGACGGTGCCCGGACCGCACGCCTGAGCCGTCGCGTGGACCTCTTGGGAATGGCGCTGTTCGCCGCACTGCTCACCTCCCTCATGCTCTTCCTGATGCGCCCTCAGGCAGCCCACGGCTACCTGCTGGTGCTCGCCGGCGCGGCGGCAACCGCCTTCGTGGCACGCGAACTCCGCGTCGCGGAACCCTTTGTCGACCTGCGACTCCTCGCCGGCAGCGCCCCGCTGCAGGCCACCTTCGCGCGCCAAGTCCTCAGTTACACCGCCTCCTACGCGTTCCTCTACGGCTTCACGCAATGGCTCGAACAAGCCCGCGGCCTGCACGCGTCCCAGGCCGGACTGGTCCTGCTGCCGCTCTCCTTGAGCGCATTGGTCGTCAGCGGCATCACCGGACGCCACCAGGCGCTGCGCGCCAAACTCCTCATCGGCAGCACCGTCCAGAGCGCCGCCTGCGGCACGCTCCTGCTCGTCCACCCCACCTGCGCGGTCTGGTTGCTCATCGCCGTCAGCACCCTCATGGGCATCCCTCAGGGCCTCATCGGCCTCGCCAACCAGAGCGCCCTCTACCACCAGGCCGACCCCGAACGGATGGGCTCCGCCTCCGGGTTGCTGCGCACCTTCACCTACCTCGGCGCGATGATCGCCTCCGCCGCCGACGCCGCCTTCTTCCCCCACCGTGCCCAGACCACCGGCCTGCACCACCTCGCCCTCTTCATGCTCGGCGGCGCCGTACTGCTCCTGATGGCCACCGCCCTGGACCGCTCACTGCGCCGCCCGAACCGCCCGAACCGGCCGGATACTTCAGCGACGGACGGCGCGGACGGAGGGGTGGATACGCACGGCCCGGCGGATGCGGAAGGCGTGGCGGGCACCGACAGAGCCGGTGGCCCGGCCGACCGGAAAGGAAGAGCCGATTAAGGGCCACGCCGCCAACTCCCTTCCGCAGCAGGCGATTCCCACCAGGTCACCCCCGCCACGGAAGATGCCCGCCCACGGGCACACCCCGCCCAGGGGCACTGCTCATCACGTCCCATCACTGCACATCCCTCACCAGGTCACGTTCGTCACCTCTCAGAAAGACCCACACATCTCATGTCCCTCACCACTCTTGACACACGTACCGCACTCGTCCTGATCGACCTGCAACGCGGCATCGTCGGCCTCCCGGCCGTCCCGCACAGCGGTGAAGAAGTCGTCTCCCGCGCGGCCCGACTCGCCGACGCCTTCCGCTCCCACGGCGCTCCGGTCGTCCTCGTACGGGTCACCGCCGCGGCCGACGGAGCGGATCGCCTACCGGGGCGCACGGAGACCCCGCAGCGGAACGCCACCCCGCCCCCGGGCTGGGACACCATCGTCGACGAACTGTCCGGCCACCCCGAGGACATCCTCGTCACCAAGCGCAACTGGGGTGCCTTCCACGGCACCGACCTCGATCTTCAGCTGCGCCGCCGTGGCATCACCCAGATCGTCCTCGGCGGTGTCGCCACCAGCATCGGCGTGGAATCCACCGCCCGCGCCGCTCACGAGCACGGCTACCACGTCACGCTGGCCACCGACGCCATGAGCGACGTGGATCCCGAGGCTCACCGCAACAGTATCGAGCGCATCTTCCCCCGTCTCGGCGAGAGCGGGACGACCGCGGAGGTCATCGATCTCCTGGCCGCGACCCGCGGCTGACATCCCGCTGACGCGTACTCCTTGAATCCCCTCATGCCGGCTCCCCTCATGCCTGCCGTTCCCGGTCCGGGTCGAGTACCGATTCCGGAGAACAGTGCACCACCCGGCGGGGTGCGCTCGCATCAACCCTCGGGTCGGCATGCCTGCTCAACCCCTGGGGTGACGGCACGGGGGATTCCGCGGTGGTCCGGCTGCCGGGTGCGCGGCGGGCCCCCGGCGCTCCGCGCAGTCCGCGTCGTCGTACGTCGCCGCTATGCGTCTCCTGGCAGCAGGTGCTGGTTGACCTGGCGGAAGTGCCAGGTGCCCTTGGTGTGGGTGAAGACCCAGACGAGGTCGAAACGGTCCGGCCATTCGGCGGGGGCGCCGGAGCCGGATGCGCCGAGGGCCTTGACGATGCCGGGGATGCGGCTGTGCTCCCAGCAGATCAGCACCGGCTGGGTGGCGGTCACGGCCGCCTTGGCCAGGGCGGCTTCCTGGGACTCGGCATACGTCAGATCCAGCTTGACGCCCATCTTGCGGGCCAGCGGCGTGACCGTCTGCCGCATGCGGTGGGCGCCCGCGTTGGGGCCCTGGTCGGTGGCGGCGTAGATCGTCCGCGGGCGCACGATGCCGGCCGGCAGGGGTTGACCCTGCGGCGGGTCGAAGAGCTTGGGCAGCGCGTTGGCCCGGTCCCAGCCGCGCTGGGTGAGGGACTTGTGGTCCTTGTGGCCGTGCTCGTCGATGCCGGGGTGCTGGGAGTCCGGCTTCTCGCCATGCCTGATGATCATGATGACGGTGCCGTCGGACGCGGCGATTCCGGCGGCAGGTGCGCCGGAGGGCTCGGTCGCCGCCTTCTTGCCACCTCCCTTGTGGCCGCCGCAGCCGGCGAGCACCACCGGCGCGGCTGCCGCCAGGCCGGCCAGCACCCATCGCCGGCTGACCGCCGGTTGGTCGGCGGTGGTCGGCGAGGGTGACGGCACAGGCGCAGATGTCCGGCTCTGCTTCATCTGGAACTTCTCCTCCGTGTGGTGGAAAGATGCGATGTTGCGGCAGTAGAGCACGCCTGTCTGAGAATGCCCGTCCAGCGGTGCCGGGAAGGTGCAGACGGCTTCCGTACGCCCGTTCAGGCGGGCAGGGCGTCGAGCGCCGCGTGCCACGGGTGCGCGCCCGGGTCCCCATTACTTCGGCGCGTGCGGGACGAACCGCCGGCGCCGAGGCACACGGTGGCGCCGGCGGCCCGTAGCGTCGCGACGCTGTGGTGCGGTGGCCGTAGGAATTCCGGGACGTGGTCGGATCGGCGCATTCCACGCCCGAGACGTCGAGGTCGGATCGGCTGCAACCGCCGCTTCTACGCGGGCTGTTCGGCCGAGCGCAAGCCCGTCCTCGGCAGCGAAGCCGGGCCGCTGCACACCGTCCGGTCCACCACCCTGGCCCCGCGCTGCCGCCGGCGGAGAGCGTGGCCGTCTCCGGCGGCACCTTCCGCGACTGCGGCGTGCGCGACTTCGACATGGTGTGATGGGTCACCGCCCGTGAGGTCACCGAGATGTACGCCGCCGGCGGCAGCCGCGGGCAGTTCACCGCGGCCGAGATCCGGCTGGCCGACGCCGGCGGGCTGGCAGCGGTCTCGGTACGCCAGGTGGCCAGGGAACTGCGCACCGGACCCGCGTCGCTCTACCGCTGTGTGACGAGCCGGGACGACCGGGTGGACCTCACGGTGGACGCCGCGACCGGCGGGATCGACCTCACCGCGGAACCGACCGGGGACCCGGTGGCGCTGGCCATCCGTACGCCGCTGGTCCACCTCCGGCACCCCTGGCTGCCGGAGGTGGCGCCGGAGCCGACGCGGACGGGCCCGCGCGGGCTGGACCACCTCGAATTCGCCCTCGGCGCGCCGGCTCCGGTGCGCGGGGTGACCAGCCCCGCCAAGCTGGAGGCCGTCGCCGTGCTGAAGGCCCTGAACGCCCTGATCGCCGTGCTCGTCCGTGCCGAACTGGAGAGTCACCGCTCGCCCAGCGCCCGCCGGACGGACCAGGCGGCGTATCTCACCGCGGCGGCCCGGCGCAGGACGCCGGCGATCGGTTCGATCGGGTCATCCGCAAGGCACTTGCGGGCCCTTTGGTCCCGGAGCCTGAGGGTGAGCGTGCGGGTGCGGGTGCGTCGGATGCTGCGGGGCACCGCTGATCGCGCCCTGCGGATCGGGGCGGCCCGGGGTGTCCGGGTACTGGCAGTACGGGAGGTCCCACAGCGGCAGATCCCGCAGGAAGCGGGTGACCAAGTCGGCGTACTCGGCGTCCCGTTCGAGATGGGCCATATGGTCCGCGTCGCGGATCAGGAGGAAGGTCGCGTCGGCGATGGTGGCCGCGACGGCGCGGTTCTCCTCCGGCGAGCTGGTGCAGTCGTGCTCGCCGGTGAAGACGAGCGTGCGGACGGTGTCGATGCCGCCCGGCGGGTAGAGGTCGACGTCCAGCAGGCGTTCGTGGCAGGCAGCGTGCCGCAGGGCGGCGCTGTACGAGGTCCGCATGAGCTGCCGCTCCAGCATCCGGGCGACCGCCGGCCCCTGTGCGACCTCGTGCCGGGTGGCGCTGTTGACCAGCATGTCGACGACCTTGCGGGCGTAGTCCTGCCGGGCGGAGTCGTCGGCGGGCGCGCCGGTGCCGGTGCCGGCGTCGGTGCCGATGAGCTCAAGTCCCTGGCGGACGACGGCGGTCAGGCGCGGTCCGACGCGGGGAGTGGCGCCGGCGAGGATCAGGCGCGCCACACGATCCGGGTGGGCCTGGGCCAGGCGGTAGGCGATGGGGGCGCCGTAGGAGGCGCCGAGCAGACTGACCCGGGGCGCGGCGAGCTGGTCGATGGCGTGCAGCGCCGCGTCCGCCAGCACGTCGAAGCCGGCGGTCGAGGCCAGGTCGCCGGCGCTGCCGGTACCGGGCAGGTCCATCAGCATCAGCGTGGTGTGCTCCGTGAGCCGCCGTTCCAGCCGAGGCCAGGAGTACATGTCCTGGAGCGCGCCGCCGATCAGCACCAGTGGTTCGGTGCCGCACGGGCGCCGGGCCGGGACGATGCGGCAGGCGTACGCCATCCCCCGCAGGGTCAGCGCGAGGAGGCGTTCGTCGGTGTCCACGGGTCAGTCCCGGACGGCGACGGCGGACGCGCGCCGCGCGATGAGGTCGGCGAGTTCGGCGACGGTCGCCGCTTTGGACAGCTCGTCCTCGTCGATGACCAGGCCCATGTTGTCTTCGAGCACCATGGACAGCACCGTGACGGCCATGGAGTCGATACCGGCCTGCGCCAGCGTCGCATCCGGGACGATGGGGTCTGCCGGCAACGCGGCCTGCCCGGTGAGGATCTTCTTCAGCTGGACGAACATGGTCACTTCCCTTACGGAGACGGCGGCGGATCCGTGGGGCAGACGACGGACGGATCCCTGATTGAGGCGCGGGGCGAGGGCGCGGCGGTCATAGCTCGGCGCAAACCCCCGCGGGCCACACGAGCGTGGTGGCGGCCCAGGCGAGCCCGCTGCCGAAGGCGACCACCAGCACCCGGTGGCCGGGCTGCAGCGATCCCCTGGCCGCGGCGTGCGCCAGCAGCAAGGGGATCGAGGCGGCGGCGGTGTTCCCCACCTCGGCGATGTTGGACGGCACCCGCTCCGGCGGAATGCCCAGCGCCGCGGCGACGCCCGCGCTGATCCGGGCGTTGGCCTGATGGACGATCAGCCGGTCGACGTCCGCCGGCTCCCATCCCGCGGCCGAGGCCGCCCGGGTGGCGGCGGCGACCATCCGGCGGATGGCATGCCGCAGGACCTCGTTGCCGTGCATCCGTACGGAGAAGTCGGCCTTCGGCGCCGAGTGCCGGCTGTCCCGGTTCCGCGATCCGCCGACCGGGATCACGATGGCGTCGCCGCGCTCGCCGTCGCTGCCCCACACCACCTCCCCCAGGGCACCGGCCTGGCCCGGGCGTCCGGCCTCCAGGACGACGGCACCGGCACCGTCCCCGAAGATGGGCGCGGTCGACCGGTCCTCGGGGTCGATGATCGCCGACATGGTCTCGGCCCCCACGACGAGCACCCGCGTGGCCGTACCGGAGCGGATCAGTCCGGCTGCCACCGTCGAGGCGTAGACGAACCCCGAGCATCCCGCGGAGATGTCGAAGGCCGCCACGTTGCCGAGCCCCAACCGGGCGGCCACGTCCGGAGCGGTGGCCGGACACGGATGGTCCGGTGTCGTGGTGGCCAGTACGACCGCGTCGACCGAGGAGATGCCGGCGGACCGCAGGGCGCGGGAGCCGGCCTCGACCGCCAGGTCGCCGGTGGCCGTCTTCGGGTCGGCCCGGCGCCGTACCGCGATGCCGATGCGCTCGCGGATCCAGGTGTCGGAGGTGTCCAGATGGGAGCAGAGCTCGTCGTTGGTCACCTCGCGGGGCGGCAGCCAGGCCCCGAGCCCGGTGAGTACCGCGGTGGTCGCTGCCGCTGGCGTCTTCGACCTGTCCTCCGACTGATACATGGGGTAAATGTAATAGATAGGACATAAGGGAGACGGTGGAGGGGCCGGGGCGCGTGGCATTGGGGTGCCCGGGCGGCTCATGAGGGTGTTCCGCCCCGGCCGCCCTCGTCAGGCCGGCTGCCCCGCGGATGTCCGCGCGTAGTGCGCGGCTATCTCGTCGCTGGTCGTCAGCCACACCCCTGGATGGCCGGCGATGTGCTCCAGCGCCTGGTCCAAGTACCGGTGCCGGAAAGGCTGGTTGATCACGAAGGGGTGCAGCACCAGCGACATCACCCGGCCGCTGTCCGCCGCATCGTCATACAGCTGCTCCAGCTGGTCCCTGACGATCTGTACGAAGTCCGGTCCGCTCAGACTCCTGCCGACGAACAGGCTGATGTCGTTGACCTCGATGGAGTAAGGGACGCTCAGCATCCCCGGCACGTTCAACCGGTACGGCTGGTCATCGTTCGACCAGTCCAGCACGTAGTCCAGGCCCAGCTCGGCGAGCAGCTCCGGGGTCCGGAAGGTCTCGGTGAGCGCCGGGCCCAGCCAGCCGCGCGGTCGGTGGCCGGTGGTCCGCTCGATCGTGCCGACCACCTCGGCCAGATAGGCGCGCTCCTCGTCGGGAGTCATCCCGGCCTGGAAGACGGAGTTGTTCTTCCCGTGGGCGATCCAGGCCCAGTCGCGCTCCCGTCCCGCCCGGATGATCTGCGGATAGCGTTCGCCGACGTCGGAGTTGAGCATCACGCTCGCCCGGATGCGGTGCCGGTCGAGGCTGTCGATGAGCCGCCAGATGCCCACCCGCGGGCCGTAGTCGCGCCAGCCGTAGTTGAGGGGGTCCGGCGCGAGGTCCGCGGTGCCGGGGAAGATGCTCGTCGAGGGGCGGTCGACCTGGTAGTGCTCGACGTTGAGTCCCACGTAGAAGGCGATCCGGGCGCCGCCGGGCCAGTGGATCGGCGCCCGCTCCGTGATCGGGCTGTAGTCGTAGAGCCGGTTGTCCATCAACTCTCACCTCGTGTCCGTCATGCGTTGCTGCTTGCCTGCACCGCATGCTCGAACCTTCACACTGATGTGAGGGTCAAGTCGGTGAGAAGGAGAGCCGGGTCACGGGGGGTACCAGCCCGGCGGACGCCGGTCACGGCCGGTAGACGCAGGCCGCCAGCGCCGCGTGCCGCTTCCAGCCGAGCGTCTCGTACAGTGCGCGCCCCTCGTCGGTCGCGCCCAGGACGCCGAGCGTCACACCGTCCGCCACGGCCCGGTCGGCAAGCGTGCGCATCACGAATGCGCCCAGGCCGCGCCGCCGGTGCGCCTCCTCGGTCACCACGCGGTCGACGATGCCGGCCTCCCCGAGGGCGGCCAGCTGGCCCTTGGCGGCGAACTGGCCCGCCGCGTCGAAGACCCGCACATACGTGACGCCGCCGGCGGTCTCCACCAGCGCCCGATAGCCCTCCGGCGCCCGGGGGTTGCTGGTCCGCAGCCGCACGGCCATCAGGTGGCCCGACTCCGCCGCATCCACCACCCACCCCCGGGGAAGCCAGCGCGCCACGTCCTGCGGTTCCCTGGGCACCTTCAGCCAGGTGTACGGCACGCGCACCGAGGCGGCGGCCCGGCGCACGGCGGGCTCGTCGGCGTCGACGACCACATGGCGCCCCACCTGGTCGGGCCTGCCGACCTCGATGTAGAGCCCCCAGGGGTGCTCGTCGGGCCGCGGCTTCCGGCGCGAGACGGCCCAGCCGACTCCCCAGGCCCTGACGAGTTCCGCGTCCATCGACACCCTCCCCGAGTAAGTGGCGCATGCCGGAAGTGCACATTACGTGACAGGGGCGGGTGCGGCACCCCATTTATCGAGATGCCTCCGGAACCCCGTCCGTGGCAGTGGCCGCACCACGCCGGACCTGGCCGTCCGGCCACAGCTCTTTGAGGAAATCGGCAGCCGAGCGCGCCGCTGCCGGGGCGCGCCCCGGGTGCCCCTCCCAGGTCGCCCGTCGGCCGCAGCCGTCGAACAATGGCCGGGTACGGGCAAATCGACTACGGCAGGCAGCTCACCACCGTGGCGCCGCCCGCTGGACAGGTGGCCACCGTGACGACTTCCCCTTTCGGGTCCGGCGACCCGTTCGCCGATCTCTTCAGCCGCTTCTTCGGGATGAGTCCGGCGGCCTCCCCGCCGGCGGTGCAGCGCGTCCCCATCGGCCGGCTGCTCAGCGATTCCTCGCACGAACTGCTGGCGGCCGCCGGGAACCGGGCGGCTCAGGACGGATCCGACCTGGACACCGTGCACCTCCTCTGGGCCGCCACGCAGGTGCCCGCCGCCCGTCAGATCCTGGAACAGGCGCACGCCGATCCGGACGCGCTCGCCGAGGACCTGGGCAACAGCCTGCCCGCCGGCACCGCCGAAGGGGAACCCGCGCTCACGCCGGCGGCCAAACGCGCCCTGCTCGCCGCCCATGCGCGTTCCCAGGCGGCCGGCGCCTCGTACATCGGCCCCGAGCACATCCTCGCCGCGCTGTTGGAGGACCCCCGCTCCGGACTGGCCCAGACGCTGGGCGCCGAGGGCGCACCGGCCGGGGCGCTGGACGGCGGCGGACGGCAGCATACGGCGGGCGGCCCTGGCGAGACCCCGACCCTGGACGCATACGGGCGGGACCTCACCGACGAGGCGCGCAGCGGGAAACTCGACCCGGTGGTGGGCCGCGCGGCCGAGATCCAGCAGACCGTAGAGGTGCTCTCCCGCCGTACGAAGAACAACCCGGTGCTCATCGGCGACCCCGGAGTCGGCAAGACCGCCATCGTCGAAGGGCTGGCGCAGCGGATCGTTGCCGGGGAGGTGCCCAAGGCGCTGTGCGACCGCCGGGTGGTGGGTCTGGACCTCGCCGGGATGGTCGCCGGGTCCAAGTACCGGGGCGAGTTCGAGGAGCGGCTGAAGAAGGTCATCGACGAGGTCGCCGGGGCCGAGAAGAAGATCGTTCTCTTCATCGACGAACTGCACACCGTGGTCGGCGCGGGCGGGGGCGGCGAAGGTTCCCTGGACGCCGGCAACATCCTCAAGCCCGCCCTCGCGCGCGGCGACCTGAGCGTCGTCGGCGCGACCACCATCGACGAGTACCGCAAGTACGTCGAGAAGGACGCCGCCCTCGAACGCCGCTTCCAGCCGGTCATGGTGCCAGAACCCACCGTCGAGGAGACCATCGAGATCCTGCGCGGCCTCCGCGACTCCTACGAGGCGCACCACCAGGTGCGCTTCACCGACGAGGCCCTGGACGCCGCGGCGAACCTCTCCGACCGCTACATCAGCGACCGCTTCCTGCCCGACAAGGCCATCGACCTCATGGACCAGGCCGGAGCCCGGGTGGGCCTGCGCGGAGTGCAAGGCCCCAGCGGGGCCGCCGAAGTGGAGGAACGCCTCACCAAGCTCCGCAGGGAGAAGGACGAAGCCGTCAGCACCGAGGACTACGAACGCGCCGCCGCGCTCAAGGAGCGCATCCGGGAGGCGGAGGAAGAGCTGGCCGGCATGGCCGAGGAGCGGGAGCGGGCCGCCGCCGTCACCGCCGAGGACATCGCCGAGGTGCTCTCCGCGCGCACCGGCATCCCGCTGTCCCAGCTCACCGAGACCGAACGCGACCGGCTGCTGAAGCTCGAAGAGGCCCTGCACGAGCGCGTGGTGGGCCAGGAAGAGGCGGTCACCGCCGTCGCCCAGGCCGTGCGCCGCAGCCGGGCGGGCATGGGCGACCCGGACCGGCCCAGCGGGAGCTTCCTCTTCCTGGGGCCCACCGGTGTCGGCAAGACGGAACTGGCCAAGGCGCTCGCGGAACGGCTCTTCGGCGACCCCGACCGGATGGTCCGCTTCGACATGAGCGAGTTCCAGGAGAGGCACACCGTCTCCCGCCTCATCGGCTCGCCTCCCGGCTACATCGGCTACGAGGAGGCCGGACAGCTGACGGAGGCCGTCCGCCGCAAGCCGTACAGCGTCGTGCTCTTCGACGAGGTGGAGAAGGCGCACCCGGACGTCTTCAACCTGCTGCTCCAGGTCCTGGACGACGGGCGGCTCACCGACGCCCAGGGGCGTACCGTCGACTTCCGCAACACCGTGGTCATCATGACCAGCAACATCGCCTCCCAGCGCATCCTCGCCCACAAGGGGGAGGTCGACGAGATCAGGGACGACCTGATGGCCGAACTCCGTGCGCACTTCCGCCCCGAGTTCCTCAACCGCATCGACGAGGTCATCGTCTTCCACGCGCTGACCCGGAAGGACCTGGTGCAGATCGTCGACCTCCTGCTGGAGCGAAGCCGGCGCCGGCTGCACGCCCAGCAGATCCAGCTCCGGGTCACCGACGCGGCCAAGGAGTGGCTGGCCCACCGCGGTTACCAGCCCGAGTTCGGTGCCCGGCCGTTGCGCCGGACCATCCAGAACGAGCTGGACAACCGCCTGTCGAACATGCTGCTGGACGGCTCGCTCAACCCCGGTGACACCGTCGTCGCCGACCTCGGCGACGGTGAACTCGAACTGACCCTGGAGGCTCGGCCGGACGGGGAAGGCGGCGAGCGCAAGGCCGGTTCCGGCGCGGCGGCCGGCGGCGGCTCGTAGCACCGTCCCCCGGCCCCCGCGCCCCGTGGGCTCAACCCCGCGGCGCGGCCCCGGCGTTCCGTACGATCGGCAGGTGCTGCGGCCCGCGGAGGACGGGGCTGTGCCGGTAGGGGGGAGGGTCCTCGGCCAGCCGGGGATCGTCGAGGCGGTCGATCAGCGCGGTCAGCGCGATCTGGGTCTCGATGCGGGCGAGCGGTGCGCCGAAGCAGCTGTGGATGCCGCTGCCGAAGCCGAAGTGCTGGTTGTCCGGACGGGCCGGGTCGAAGTGGTCGGGGTTCTCGAACCGCAGCGGGTCCCGGTTGCCGGAGGCCAGCACCAGCAACAGCGGTGCGCCCTTGGGGATGTGGATGCCGCCGACCTCGATGTCCGTCAGCGGGGTGCGCTGCGGCAGCATCTGGACGGGCGGCTCGAACCGCAGCAGTTCCTCCACCGCCGACGGCATCAGCTCCGGTTCCCGGCGCAGCCGCTCCAGCGCGTCCGGATGGCGCAGCAGGGTGAGCATCCCGTTGGTGATCAGGTTGATCGTGGTCTCGTGGCCGGCGATCATCAGCAGCACCAGCGTCGTCATCAACTCCGGCCTGGTGAGCCGCCCTTCGGGGCCGTCGTCGTGGACCAGCTCGGAGATCATGTCGTTCGACGGGTGGGCGTCGCGCCGGGCGGCCAGCTCTCCCAGGTAGTGGCCCATCGCCGACCGGGCCTCCATGCCCGCGCGTCGTCGCCGGGCCGCGTCGTCGCCGGGGGAGCGGTCGAGGGGCTCGATGACGGTGTTCGTCCAGGCGCGCAGCTGCGGCATGTCCTCCTGGGGCACGCCCAGCAGCCGGCAGATGACCGTGACCGGCAGCGGGTAGGCGAAGTCGTCGACGAGGTCGATGCGTTCCCTGCCGCGGAACCCGTCGATCAGCTCCCGGGCGATCTCCTCGATGTCGCCGTGCAGCGCGTCGATCCGGCCGGGGGAGTGCGGCGGGCCGAACGGGCGCATCGCCAGGCGCCGCTGCCGGTCGTGCTCGGGGTCGTCCACGCCGATGAAGGCCGGCGGCAGATCGTCCGGGCGGGCCAGTGCCGCGTCCGGTTCGGCGCGGTTGCGGAGGTCCGAGCTGATCCGCGGGTCGTGGAGCAGCGCGGCGATCTCGTGGTAGGTGCCCACCAGGTAGCTGCCGTCGTTCTGCCGCGACACCCCGTTCTCGCGGAGTTCGGCGTAGAGCGGGTAGGGGTCGGCGCGGTTCGCGTAGTCGGTGATCCGCTCCAGCAGGGTCTCCGTGGACATGCGCAGGGCTCCTCGTGGGGTCATCGGAAGCGGGCTGCGGCGGGGTCAGTCCCGCCATGCCAGGGTCAGCCGCCGGTCCGGCAGATGACCGGTGAGGACGACGGTCGGACCGTGTGAGAGCACCCGCGGGTCCGGTACGTCGGAGGGGACCGGTACCAGGGGCTCGGGCCGGTCGGCGGCGCCCGGCCCCGGGGGGAACGGCGCCGCGGTCTCGATCAGATGCCGGTAGTGCTCCAGCCACTTGGCGCGGTTGACGGTGACCGCCGCGGTGATCCGCCCGCGGTATCCGTAGACCGCGACCAGCCGCCCCTCGTCCACCGAGCCCTGGGCGATGACCACTTGGTCGGAGAAGGTCGGGACGCCGACGGACTTGATGTTGAGGCCGAACTGGCTGGACCAGAAGGCCGGCACCGTCAGATGCGGGCGCCGCCGCGGCCCGGGGCTGACCATGTTGTGGGCCGCCACCTCCGCCTGCGCGACCGCGTTTCCCCAGTGTTCCAGGGACAGCATCTGGTACTCGTAGAGCGGATGCGGGAAGCGGGCCACGTCACCGGCCACGAACACGTCGTCGGTGACGATCCCGTACATGGTGAAGGCCCGGCACCCGGCATCACAGGCCACGCCCCGGGGCCCCGCGGCGAGCCCGGTGCCGTCCAGCCACTCGGTGTTGCGGACGGCGCCCAGCGCGACCACCGCGACATCGGCGTCGATCCGGCTGCCGTCGGACAGTTCGGCGCCTGTCAGCCGGCCGTTGTCGCCGGTGAGCGAGGTGACCGTCACCCCGCAGCGCAGATCGACCCCGCGCGCCCGCTGCAACCGCGCCGCGAAGGCGCCCAGCGTCCCGCCGAGCGCCCCGACGAGCGGCGCCGGCCCCCGCTCGGCGACCGTCACCTCCAGACCGCGCTCCCGGCAGGCGGACGCGATCTCCGAGCCGGTGAACCCGGCGCCGATCACCAGCACCCGGCGCGGCCCCGCGTCCAGCAACCCGGCCAGCCGGCCCGCGTCATCGCTCGTCCGCAGCGTCAACACCCCGTCCAACGCGGCCTCTTCGGGCTGCGGCCAGGGCCGCGCTCGGGTGCCGGTGGCGATCAGCAGCCGGTCGAAAGGGAGCCGCTCGCCGTTGCTCAGCAGCACCTCCTTCTCGTTCGGGTCCAGCCCGCTGGCGCGCACCCCGAGCTTCCAGGTCGCGTCCACCTCCCGGCGGCGCGGCAGCCCGACGTCGGCCGCCGGCACCCGCCCCAGCAGCACCTGCTTGGACAGCGGCGGCCGGTCGTACGGCGGATGCGGCTCCTCCCCGACCATGGTCAGCGAACCGGCGAAGCCCTCGGCGCGCAGCGTCTCGGCCGCCCGCAGCCCGGCCAGCGAGGCGCCGACGATGACGATCCGCCCGTTCAGGAGGTCACCGGACATCGGCGTCCACCGCCGTCTCGGCGCCCGCCTGCTCGCCCACGAGAATGGCCTGGACCGGGCAGGCCGCCGCCGCGAGGCGGACCCGGTTCCGCTGGCCTTCAGGAGGTGCCGGCGTGTACATCAGCGCCTCCTCGCCGTGCAGCTCGAACACCTCCGGCGCGAGGAAGACGCACTGTGCATAGCCCTGGCATCGATTGAGGTCGACCACGATCTGCATCCCGCACCCATCCTCCGCGCGTTCCGTCGACTCCGTCCTACTAGCCATCGGCGGACGGCGCGGGCGGTGGTGGGCCGGAGGGGTGTGCACGCGGAGTGACGGGCGCGGATCCGGCGGAGGCCCCCGGAGGGCTGGGGCCTGTCCGATGGGTCAGGGTCGGACAGGCACTAGGAGCGCGGCTGCCCGCGCAGCAGCTCCTCCAGCAGCTTCTCGTCCTCGGCCCGCAGCCCGGAGACGAACCGGGCCAGCACCGCCGCCCGGTCGTCGACCTGCTCCATGAGATCGCGCATGCCGGCCGCGGCATGGCCCGCCTCATCGCGCACCGGCGCATACACGTAGCCGCGCCCGGAGCGGTCGCGGGTCACCAGCCCCTTGTCGTGGAGCCGGGAGAGGATCGTCAGCACGGTGGTGTAGGCGGGTTCCCCGGAGACCTGCTCGCGCACCGTACCGGCGCCCGCCGGCTCGCCGAGCGCCCACAGCGCCGCCAGTACCTCGCTCTCCAGCTCGCCCCGCGCGCGCCGGCTCCCCGCCAGGTCCCCTTGCCCGCTCACGCTCCGCAGCCCTCCACCTTCGGTTCGCCGATGTCGCGGCGCCGCCGCACTCCGCGCCGGACGTCCCAAACTACTACGGCGCGTAGCAGCGGACCTGGTGGTCCCGCAGCGGACCGACCTCCAGACCGCGCTCGCGGCAGGTGTCCAGCAGGCGGGGGAGCGCGCCCAGGGTGTTGCGCCAGGATCCGGTGGCGGAGGTGGCATCGCTGTCGTGCAGCAGGATCGTGCCCCCGCTGCCGAGGTCCCGTACGACGGTGTCGTAGACGCTGCGCGGCGTCGCCCGCGCCCGCCAGTCCTCGCCCCAGGCGGTCCACAGCACCGGGCGCAGACCGAGCCGCCGGCAGGCCAGATACGTACCGCTCGTCATCACCCCGTACGGGGGCCGGAACAGCCGGGGCCGGCTGCCGGTGATGTCGGCCACCGCGTCATGGGCGCGCGCGAGATCGTCGTACGTGGAGAGCGGCCCCCGCAGGAGCAGCATCCGGTGGGACCAGCCGTGCACGGCGATCTCATGCCCGGCGGCGGCCATCTCCTTGACCAGCCCCGGTGAGCGGACGGCCATCGAGCCGGTCAGGAAGAAGGTCGCCCGGATGTCCCGGACGTCCAGCAGCCGCAGGAAGCGCGGGGTGGACAGCCGGTCCGGGCCGTCGTCGAAGGTCAGCGCCACGTGCCCGGGCCGGCCCTGCCCCGACAGCCGGGGCATCAGCCGCTTCCGCAGCGGTCCGAAGGTGGAGATCACCGGGGCGCCGTGCAGCGCGGCGAGCACGGGCACCGCGGCCCCGGCGCGCAGCAGGGTGCGGGCGGCCGTCATATCCGGTCCTCCTCCAGGAAGTGGGTCAGCGCGGCGAAGCGGGTGGGGGAGTCGCGGTACGCCTCGGCGAGCGGGGCGCCGATGCCCAGGGTGACGGTGGTGGCGACCGCCGCCGCCATGGCCGCGACACTGCGCCGACCGAGCCGCAGTCCCCTGCGCCGTACCGGCCCACGCCGCCGTACGCGCCCGGTGGCGGCCCGGTCCGCGACCTCGGCGATCGCCTGCACCGGGCCGTGCGCGGACCCGAACAGCGCCAGCCCCCGCTCCCGCTGCCGGCGCCCGAGACGGCCGTCCAGCAGCTCGGTCAGCACCGGCTCCAGCCGGTCCGCGTCCTTGATCCACACCGCCAGTCCGGCCGCGTCCAGCGCCGACGCGTTGGTCTGGCCGTGGCCGGGGATGCAGCGATAGCTCGCGACCGGCAGCCCGGCGGCGAACGCCTCCAGCGAGCTGAGCCCGCCCGCGTTCTGGACGAGGACGTCCGCGGCGGACATCAGCCCCGGCATGTCCGCCACCCAGCCGAACACATGGGCAACCCCGGCCGCGCGCAGCCGGTCGGCCAGCGCCTCGTTGTGCCCGCACACCACCACCGGCACCGCCGCACCGCTCGCGGCGATCTCGCCGACCACCTGCTCCACCGGGCCCACGCCCCACGACCCCGCGACCAGCAGCGCCAGCGGCACCTCCGCGGGCAGCCCGAAGCGCGCGCGAGCCGCCCGCCTGCCCTCCTCGGTGGCCGGGGTGAAGCGGCGGGCGGCCACCGGTCCGCCGACCGTCACACCCGCGGCACCGAGGGCCCGGGCCTGCCCGGCGGGGATCGGGTGCACGGCGAGGTGGGCGTCGACGCCCCGCGCCACCCACAGCGCATGGACCGAGAAGTCGGTGAGATACGTGACGACGGGCACGGACAACCGGCCGCGCAGCCGCAGCGCGCCCAGCACCTGGCTGGCGCCCGGATAGGTGGAGACCACCGCGCAGGTGTCGGCGCTGACCGCGCGCAGGGTGCGCCGCTCGGCGCTGCGCAGGAGTGCCCGGATCGCGCCACCCGGGCGCTTGTTGTGCTCGGTGGCCGCGTAGAGGCGCTGGTAGCCGGACGGGGCGCAGGCCAGCAGCCGGCGGTAGGAGCCGGACAGCAGCCTGCCCAGGCGGGCCGGGAGCAGGTCGAGGAAGTCGACCCGGTCGACGCGGAACCCGTCCGCCTCAAGCCGCCGGGACAGCTCGTCGGCGGCGCCGTCGTGACCGGCGCCCACGCTCGCCGAGATGATCAGGACGCGCCGGGCGGTACGGCGCCGGCCGCGCTCCCAGGCACCAGCGCACTCGCCCGCAGAGTGGTCACGGTAGGGCACAGCGGCTCAGCTCCTTGAGGGCAGGGGCGGGACACGCTGGTCGCGTCGGCCTCACCCGCCAGAAGCTACTACATGATGTAGAACTTGGGGAGCGGCAGGTGGAACGCGCCGCTCGGCCCCCTTACAGCATGAGCGCCCGCCCCAGCGAGTGCACGAAATCGGTGGTGGCATCCGCGGCCCCGATGGCCGGGAGCAGCGCCGAGGCAAGCACCGCGACGGCCAGCAGCCGGGCCTGCGGCAGCGGTTCGGCCTGGAGCGCCGCGATGCGCTGGGTGATCGCCAACTGAGAGAGGTGGAACGACCTGTACGGCGCGGGAGCGCGGTGCGCGAGCAGCGCCGCCCGGGCTACCGCGCGCGCCGTGCTCGCGCGCCCCGCGCCCTCCGCGGCCGCCGCCTCGTCCGCCCACCGCTCCAACAGGAACGCGACCGTCTCGCGCAGCGGTACCAGTAGCGGATTGACCGCCGCGGCGAGGTCCGCCACCACCTGGAACCGCGCGTGCCGGTACCGGAGATGGGCCCGCTCGTGTGCGAGCAGCACCCGCCGCTCCGTCGCGTCCAGCCCCGCCAGCATCGCCGACGTCACCACGATCCGGCCGGGCGCACCCGCCGTACCGGGCAGCGCGAACGCCTGCGGCACCGTGGACGCCACCACGATCAGTTCGCCGTCCGTGGCATGCCCCGCCCGCAGCCGCCGCAGCATCCGCCCCGTGGCGCGGTGCTTGCGGACGACGCCCGCGACCCGCCAGGCGCCGACCGCGATCGCGGCAAGCGCCAGCACCGCGATGACCGCCGGCACCGGATCGGGGATGTGCACCCGGCGCTCCTGGGCCTCGGCCACCACCGGCGGGGCGTCGTCCAGCAGCGTGCCGCCCAGCAGGAGCAGCGCCCACGTCGAGGTCGCCGCCGTCACTCCCACGGTGATGACCAGCGCCCGCGCCGCGTACGCGGGGGCGAGCAGCCGGCTCACCGCCGGGCCGGCCACCATCAGCAGCGCGGCGAGCACCAGCGGGACATAGACGTCGACCTTCATGCGTCCGGGCCTTCGCCGAGCAGGTCCCGCAGCGCCCGCTCCTCGTCCGGGCCGAGCCCGGTGACGAAGTGCTGCAGCGCGGCGACGCGGTCGGGGCCGCGGTCCAGGGCCTGGTGCATCACCTCGGCCGTCAGCTGCGCCGCGTCCTTGGCGGGGCGGTACGCGCCGCGCCGCCCGTCGGCATCGCGGACGACCAGCCCTTTGTCATAGAGCCGCTTGAGGATGGTGTGCACTGTGTTGTAGGCGAGCCCGCCGATCGCCGCCTGGATCTCGGTGGGGGTCAGTGCCCGCTCGGTCGCCCACAGCGAGGCGAGGACCTCGCTCTCCAGCTCACCGGGGCTGCGGCGCCTGCCGTCACCGCGGAGCCCGCCGTGGCGCAGGTGGCCGTCAGGGGGGTCGTCGGGGGAGTTGCTGCCACTCATGGCGATCACCTTACGGCGTGTAGGGTCGGCGGACGACGGGCGCGGTACGGTGCCGGTTCCCCTCCGCGCCTCGTTCGCCGGCGCGGGTGCCGCGAGGCTGGTGCATCGACGTCCACGCCCTCGGTCAAACTCCTTGAAAACGCGACGAGTTATCGTGACGTGGATCACTCGTCCCGTGGAATTCCTCGTTCGCCCCCTCGCGTATCCGTCGCTCATCTCCCGTTCATCCCTCGCGTATTGTGCGTGAAGTCACCGCAGCTCCAGGGCTCTTGGGCGGTCCGCCGGCGGCTCGTGGTCCGGATGGCGCAGCATAAAATTCCGGGAGTGCGGGAAGGTTGCGGTGGACGGAAGTGCAAGTAAAGTTCCGACGGCGGTCGGTGGGCCGGAAGTCCGGCCACTCGTATCCGTATTGGCCGGAATTGGCCCGTGCTATACCCCATCGGGTGAAAGGTGATTTACGGGACACCTTGCACTGGCCATGCATCAAAGCTTTGCGATCATTTCAATCAAACTTGCCTTCCCTGTTTCATGAGTGAGATGGGATGGGTCTAGTCGACGCACCTACCAACTGTGAGGAACCGCGGGATGCCCTTCGCTGTGCCTGGATCTTTGGCCCCACCAGAGAAGGGACAGCGACAATCAAGACTCTATGTCCTTGACGGACTGCGCCTTGTGGCGGCACTCATGGTCCTGGGTTATCACTACATCACCCTGCGTGATGGTTGGGGTAATGATCCGCATGCGTTCTCGCCGACTCTGTACCACGCCGCGGAGTTCGGGTGGCTGGGTGTAGAAGTCTTCTTCCTCATCAGCGGATTCGTCATCTGCATGAGCGCCTGGGGCCGTTCCCTCGGCGACTTCGTGAAATCCCGGGTCTCCCGCCTCTACCCCGCCTATTGGGTCGGAGTTCTGCTGACCGCGGCCGTCCTCATGATCTGGCCGCACGTCCGCCGTGCGGACAACCTGGAAACGGTCCTGACGAACCTCAGCATGCTCCAGCAGGGCGTGGGCGTTTCCGACATCGACGACGTCTACTGGTCGCTCTTCCTTGAGCTGAAGTTCTACCTGCTCTTCGCGATCGTCGTATACCGCGGTGTCACCTACCGCCGGTGCGTACTGTTCTGCGGCCTGTGGACGGTCGCCGGAGTCGTCGCCCTCAAGGCCAACAGCAACTTCCTCTCCGTCTGGGCCATCGCCCCGTACTCGCCGTACTTCATCTCCGGCATCGCCTTCTATCTGATGTACCGCTACAAGCCCACCCTGCTGCTGTGGGCCATCGTCGCGGTCGAATTCCTGCTGGCCCAGCACTATGTACGCGGCCGGCTCATCATGAACGTCGGCGCCAAGGCGAGCGTGGCGCACGGCTGGCCGGCGCGCCTCGGCGTGATACTGGCCTTCGCCATCATGGCCGCCATCGCCCTCGGGGTATTCGACAAGGTGCAGTGGCGCTGGCTCGTGACCGCCGGTTCGCTGACCTATCCGCTGTACCTGCTGCACATGTACATCGGCTTCACCCTCATCGACATCCTGCGCAACCACGTCCCCGCCCCCGTGCTGCTGCTCGGCCTTATCGCCTTCATGCTGCTGCTCTCCTGGGGGGTGCACCGGCTGGTGGAACGCCCGCTCGGCAGGTGGCTGCGCAACGGCATCCAAAAGGGCCTGCAGGAAATGCGCCGCAACTCCAAGAGCCAAGCCGCATCCGAATACGCCTCTCCCACGAGCCAGGCCACCGGCAACCACCTCGCCGACGGCGGCACACGTGCCTCCGAGGACCATCGCGTGGGCTCGCAACGGCCCGCGCGCTGACGCGCACGTCAGCTGATCCGTGACGGCGCCGGGCCCGTAGGGAATTCGCTCCCCACGGGCCCGGCGCCGCCGTTATGGCGCAACCACCGGCTCGGCGGGCGCAGCCGCGGCCGCACCCTCAACTGCCGCGCTTCACACGCCCCGAACCGTCAATGCGGCACAGCCCGGCAACGGCTTCGCTGAGGCGGGAGACCATCTCCACAGGGGTTCCCGCCGTGGTGCGGTCCGGTCCGGAGGAACGGAACACCACGGAATTCCGGACAACCCGCAGGGATTTCTCGGGGCGCTCCCCGGTGGACCGCTCGCCGACCGGCAGGCCGCGCCGCGCAGATGCCGGCGAGGGGCGATCGGTGGGGACAGGGTGTCAGCCATCCCCTCGCGGCTCGACGAGCGTGCCGGCGATGCACCAGGCGACCGCGCACAGTGCGATCAGCGGCGTCAGCGCCGTCCGCAGTGTGGTGGCGTCGGCGAGGGCGCCGATGGCGGGGGAGGCCAGTCCTCCCACACTGACGGCGAGGCCCAGCGTGACCCCGCTCGCGGTGCCCATCCGGCCGGGCAGGTAGTCCTGGCCGAGCGTGACCTGCAGGGAGAACGGAACGTAAAGGGCGGCCGCCGTCAGGGCGGTGAAGACGTAGAGGGCCGGACCGGGGACGAACACCAGGCCGGCGACGGCCGGGACGCCGGCGCCGTAGGCGATGCGCAGGATGCGGACGCGTCCCCAGCGGGCCGCCAGCCGGCCACCCAGGACCGTACCGACCGCACCCCCGGCGAACAGGGTGAACAGCGCGGCCGAACCCGCCGCGGAGCCGCCGGGCACGCGTTGCTCGGCATACAGCGCGATAAAGGCGCTCAGTCCCACGAAGACGATCGACCGGCAGACGATGACGGCCGACAACCGCAGGAACACGGGCCAGTCGTCGCGGCCGGTACGGCCTCCGGCGGACCGCTCAACGGCCGCGCGCCGGGCCAGGTTCCGGATGACGGACGTGGTGAGCAGCACCCCGGCGACCGCCGGCGCCACCAGCCACCACGACGCGGTCAGCCCGCCGGCGGACAGCACCGGGGCGACGACCACGGGCGCCAGCGCGAAGCCGATGTTGCCGCCGAGGGAGTACCAGCCCATCGCCACATCGCTGCCCCGGCTGGCCAGCCGCGCCAGCCGCGCGGACTCCGGGTGGTAGGCGGCGACACCGATCCCCGAGAGCGCCACCGCCAGCCAGGTCAGTGCGTACGAGTCGCCGGTCCCGGACAGTGCGATGCCCAGTCCCGCGCCGAGGGAACTCGCCGGAATCAGCCAGGGCATCGTCCACCGGTCGGTCAGCGCGCCGAACAGCGGCTGAACGATCGACGACAGCAACGTCGCGGCCAGCACGATGCCGGAGGCCGCGACATACCCGTAGTGCCGCTGAGCCACGAGGAACGGCACCAGCGTGGGCACCGCGCCCTGGTAGAAGTCCACCGTCGCATGGCCGACGGCCATCATCGCGATCGGACGGGAGCGCCGCCGCCCGGGGGACGGTCGGTCTGCGTCGCCGGTCGACCGCGGGGTCCGGTCGCCGGTCGCCGTGCCCTGCACAGCGCCGGACGGCTCGCTCGTCTTGCTCGTCGTGTTGCCGGTCGTATCGCTGGTCATGTCCACGATCCTCGGTGCGCCGGGCCGTGGCAGGCTTCCGATAAATTGCCAGGTCATGCCGAAGACCCGCCACGCCGACGATGGCACGTCCCGTCGTACCCGGACGCCCGGCCCCCTCGAAGCCCGGCCCCATCTCCCGACGGTCACCCGCTTCCTGGCCCCCGGCAGCGGGGTTTCCGCGCACCGTCACGACGTCCACCAGGTCGTCTACGCGGGCCGCGGGGTGCTGTCGGTGACCACCGAGGCCGGCAGCTGGGTCGCCCCGGCCACCCGAGCGATCTGGATCCCGGCCGGCATCCGCCACGAACACCGCGCCTACGGCCCGACCGTCCTGCACGGCGTCGGCCTTCCGGTCCACACCAACCCGCTGCACCTGGACCACCCGGCGGTGCTCGCCGTCGGCCCGCTCCTCCGCGAACTCCTCATCGCGTACAGCGACCCCGCCGCCGACCCCGGAGCCCCCGCCTCCCGGCGTCTGCTGGCGGTACTCGTCGACCGGCTCCGGCAGGCGCCCCAGCAGCCGCTGCACCTGCCCACCGCCACCGACCCGCGCCTGGCCGCCGTCTGCGCGATCTTCCGCAACGACCCCGCAGACCCCCGCCCGCTCGCCGCGCTGGGCGCCGAAGCCGGCGCGAGCGCCCGCACCCTCACCCGCCTCTTCCATGCCGAGATGGGGATGACCTTCCCCCAGTGGCGCACCCAACTCCGCCTGCATCACGCGCTGTTGCTGCTCGCCGACGACGTGCCCGTCACCGCGGTCGCGCACCGCTGCGGATGGTCCTCGGCCAGCGCCTTCATCGACGTCTTCCGCCGGGCGTTCGGGCACACGCCGGGACAGCGCCGGGCGCGGACCGCGGTCGGGCGCGGGGACGGCGGGGCAGCCGCGGAACAGGCGGCGGGCGGCGGCCCGGGCGAGCCGTTGTCGCCGTAGGACGGTCGCTGATTGCGGGCGGCGTGCGGTGCGGGCACCCTTGCGTCATGTCGTACGTAAGACTCGAAGCCTGGGTCGGCGGAGAGTGGCTGGAAGTGAGCGCCGTGAGCGTCACCGTGGAGGAGTCCGCGCTGACCCTCTCCTTCGAGCACCAGCGGACCGAGTCCGGGTACTGGGGCCTCATCTGGGAGCCGCTGGAAGCCTTCCTCAGGGAGTACCGCGACGAGCCGGTCGTCGTGGTGCCGCTGGGCCGCAATCTGCCGGTGATGTTCGCTCCGGGGTCCGCGGGACCCTTCCGGCTGGCGGAGGTGCCGGACGACTGAGCCGGACGACGGAACCAGGGACTTGCCGGACGCCGGAGCCGGGCGCGCCCATGACGTGGGCGGGTGAGCGGATGTGCTCCGGCGGGTTGGTGGTTGGCATGGCCGCGTCACTTCTTGCTCTCCCGCCTCCGTGAGAGGCGCATGCGACGAAAGAAACAAGATCTGACGCCCCTTCCGCTTCCGACCGGTACCGGGGGAATCTCGTTCTCGTGACCGAGGAAGCCAAGAACGCTATGAGGAGGGGGCACTCCGTGGACGACACACGCCTCACCGACCCCGCAGCCGCCGACTGGTACGTGGACGACCGCTGCAACAACTGCGATGTGGCCCGACAACTCGCCCCGGGGCTGATCGGAGAGGTCGGCGGGCGGTCCGAGATCCTGCGCCAGCCGGTGGGGGAGGCGGAGGAACGGCAGCTGCACGCGGCGGCGTTCGCCTGCCATTCGCGGTCGATCCGCCGCCCGTCCCGTCGACTCGACGCCGACCGGGATCCCTTCCCCATGCCTCTCGAAGGCGCGGACGGAACCGGCGCCCCGGACCCGGGTGCCTCCGCCGGCGCGGTCCATCTCTGCGGGCACAACTCCCCGCACACCGCGGCAGCCAACTCCTTCCTCCTGCGCCGGCCCTCCGGAACCCAGATGATGGTCGACACGCCTCGCTGGAGCGAGGAACTGGCCACCCGCTACGAACGGCTCGGGCCGGTCAGCGACGTCCTGCTCACCCACCAGGACCACGCGGCGCACGGCCGCCGCTACGCCGACCGCTTCGGCGCCCGGCTGTGGATCCACGAGGGCGACCTGGCGGCGGCACCCGACGCCGACCGTGTGCTGCGCGGCACCGAGCTGGTGGAGATCGCCGAAGGGGTGCTCGCCCATCCGCTCCCCGGCCACACCAGGGGCAGCGTGCTGTACGTCGCGGATGACCGCTACTGCTTCAGCGGGGACAGCTTCTACTGGTCGCGGGCGACCGAGGACATCGAGGTGGCGGAGAGCGTCACCTGGTACTCGATCACCGAGCTGGCCGCGTCGCTGGCCCGTACCGTCGACCGGCTGCGCTTCGAGTGGCTGCTCGCCGGGCACGGCGGCCGCAAGCACCTGCCCGCCTCCCAAATGGCCGAGCGCATGCGCCGGTTGACGGCCCGGGTGCGCGAGATGACGCCCCGGCCGGTCGACTTCACCGCGGTGCGCTGGTGAGCGGCGACCGGGCGGGTGCGGCGGACTCGGGAGGACGGGGAGAACGGGCCCAGAGGAGCCCGCACCGCCCGCCGCGCCGTACGCTTCGCCGTGCGTTTCGCCGGACAACTCACCGGACGGACGCCGCCGGGGGCCGTTCGCGCACCGCGCCGTAGGCGAGGAAGTAGGCCGGCAGGCGGTTCAACCACCGTGAGGTGGCGAGCAGTTCGGCCGCCCGCTTCGCCCGCCGGGGGTTGCCGAAGGGCGGATCCCCCGCCAACACGGGTTCGATGACCCGGGCATGGGCGAACCGCTGCAACCCCTGCGTCAGGACCGCGGTCGGCCACCGGCGGCGCTGGATGCCGCGTACGTCGCGCAGGCCGACCGTGCCCGTGCGCAGCGGCCCGACGAGATGCCGGGCGGCGGCCACCGCGTCCTCGACCGCGAGGTTGATGCCGATACCGAAGACCGGCGACATGGCGTGTGCCGCGTCGCCGATGCACAGCAGCCCCGGGCGGTGCCAGCGCCGCAGGCGGTCGAGCCGTACGTCGAGCAGTTTCACCTCGTCCCAGGAGGCCAGTGCGCGTACCCGGTCCGCGAGCCAGGGGGCGGCGACCGCGTAGTTGACCATGAACGGCTCCAGGCCGGCCGCGCGGCGCTCGGCGTCCGTGCCCTTGGGGATCAGCGCGGCGCACTGCCAGTAGTCGCCGCGATCGATCATGGCGGCGAGAAGGCGGTCGCCGACGCCGCCCACCAGCCCGTGCGGATCGCCGTCGCGCCGCGGCAACCGGAACCACCAGGCGTCCATCGGGCAGGCGAAGCTGCGCAGTCCGAGTTCCGGCAGCGACCGGGCGAGCGAGCCCCGACCGTCGCAGGCCACTGTGAGAGTGGCCCGCAGCTCGCCCGTCCGGCCGTCGGACGTGCGGTAGCGCACCCCGGCCACCCGCCCGCGCTCGGTCAGGAACGACGTCGCCTCGGTGCTCATCCGTACGGAGAAGGACGGCTCCCGCCGCGCCTCGTCCACCAGCAGATCGAGCAGGTCCCACTGCGGCACCATCGCGATGTACCGGAACCTGCCCGGCAGCACCGACATGTCCCCGACCGTGACCAGCGAGCCGTCCGTGCCGAGCGGCAGCTGAACGGTCGTCACCCGCCGCTGTGGCAGCCGGCCGAACCGCTCGCTCAGCCCCAGCTCGTCCAGCAGCGCCAGGGTGGAGGGGTGCACGGTGTCGCCGCGGAAGTCGCGCAGGAAGTCCCCGTGTTTCTCCAGTACCGTCACCGCCACACCCGCCCGCGCCAGCAGCAGCGCGAGCACCATTCCGGCGGGCCCGCCGCCCACCACACAGCATGTGGTCCGCTCCGTCACGACCGCTCCCTTCAGCGAGGTCCGGACATCCGCCGCACACCCGGGCGGCCACGCGCCGAGCCCCACCCGCGGCCCAGCGCGTAGATGCACGGATATCCGTATATCCCCCTCAGTGTCGCCGCCGTGCCGCCGCCGTGTCGCGGTCCGCCGCGGCCGCGCGACCGCCGTGTCGCCGATCCGGTGCGGTCGTACGGGCCGTGTCAGGTCCCCCTTCGGCGCGTACGGCGCACAGGGCATGGTCGACGAGGCCGGTGACGCCCCGGATCTGGCGGGCGGCGGTGTCCTGGTCCCCGGGGCGGCTGTGCACCGAGACGGTGACGGTGGCGCGCCCGTCGGGCGTGGTGGCGGGCCACACCAGGTAGCCGTATCCGTCGCCGCTGTGGCCCCAGTATCCGCCCCCGCAGGACAGTGGTGTCCATTCGAGGCCGAGCCCGTAGCGGGTGCCCGGGGGAGTGCCGTGGCCGACCGGTTCCTCGACAGTGTGCTGCATCTCGGCGAGTTGGGCGGTCGCCAGCAACTCGCCGTGCAGCAGCGCCCGGAAGAACGTGTTGGTGTCCGCCGTCGTGCTGATCAGCGACCCGTCGGCGTCGCCGTCGAAGGGGAGGTAGGCGATCGTGGTGTCGGTCAGCGGGCCGTGCGGTGCGAACTGCTGGTAGTCGGAGGCGTGCGGGCCCGGCAGGAACGGCCGGTCACCGGGCGCGCGGGTGTGGGTGAGCCGGAGCGGGCGCAGGATTCTGCCGCGGACCTCGTCCTCCCAGGAGCGACCGGTGACCGCCTTGATCACCATGCCGGCGAGGACGTAGTTGGTGTTGGAGTACTGCCAGCGCGCACCGGGCTCGAAGGCCGGCGGATGCTGCATGGCGAGCGCGACGCGCTGTGCGGAGGTGTGGGCCGTCCAGCGGTTCCGGTGGTACTCGGCGGCGCTGGGGTGCGGTGCGACCTCGCCGATGTAGTCGGGCAGTCCGCTGGTGTGCTGGAGGAGTCGGCGCAGGGTGATGCGGCGCCCGTCGTTGCCGTGCCCGCGAACCACGCCCGGCAGCCACCTGTCCACCGTGTCGTCGAGCGACAGCCACCCCTCGCCCGCGAGTTGGAGCAGTACGGTCGCCACGAAGGTCTTGGTGGTGCTGCCGATCCGGACGGAGCCGTTCAGGGGCACCGGACGCGCGGTGCCGAGATGGGCGGTTCCGCTGCGGGCGGTGCGCACCCCGCGGGGGGTGTCCAGCCGGACGGAGACGCCGGTGACCCCGGCGCGGTGCAGTGCGTCGGCGTCCCGCTGGAGCCCGGCGGGCCGCAGGGCCGGCGTTGCCGCCTCCGGCCGTGCGGGGAAGAGCGCCGACAGCAGCGCGGCGGTGACGAGGACCACGGACGTGCGGCGGGCGATGCGCCACCGGGTGAGCGGCCGGCTCACGGCGGGGAATGTCGGCTTGGCTGTCGGCATGGCACAACCGTAGGAAGGGGCGGGCCGGTTGGGCCATGCTGCCAGCCGGAGGGCCGGGGGTCGGGTTGTCCCCCGCTGTGGCGCGGCAGCCGCCACGCGGGTGCTCCGGTCCTCCGCGCCTGCCGGGCCGTCCGGAGGAGGCGCCGGAGGGAGGCCAGCCGGTCCTCCTCGTCAGTGCCGGGCCGAGCGGCGGACCCGTACCGGTCGAAGTCCGGCACCCCGGGAGGGAACGCACCTCGCGTTTTCACACTCTTCTCCTGTGCCACGACCGGGATCCGCCCCCACGCAACTCGCGAAGGGGCGCTTCAGGTCCGGGAGTCGTGCAGACCGCATCATCGACCAAACGGGAGGACAGCGATGACGCATCGCGTAACGGGACGAGTCGGAAGCCGCAGAATCGGGCGCCAGGGTGCTCGGTTCGCCGCGGTGGGCGCCATGGGCGTGGCCGCGGCCGTGCTGGCGGTCACGCCGGCGTTCGCCAAGGGGAGCGCGACGATCAGCGTGTCGCCGAGCACCGTGAAGCTGGGGCAGAGCGTGCACGTCAAGGGGCAGGCCGACAGCGACGCGGTGATGTACGGGAAGTTCTGCGCTCAGGACCGTGTCGGAACGCACGGTGCATGGCACACCGTCAAGTGCGGTTCCATCGTGGAGATCGGTGCCGCCGAGGCCAAGGTCGACGCGAAGATCAAGACCACCCACCGCGGCGTACTCCAGGTCCGCGGCGTTCTCTACGGCCTCGACGGCCCGCACGGCGGTCACCCGTACGCGGACATCACCACGGACGTCCGTACGGTCCACGTACGCTGACGCTTCATCACCCTGCCGCCGTGCGTTCCGCTGGGTGAACGGCCGTCGGCAGAACTGACATCGGGGTGCCCATCCGGGAATCGGGGATGGGCACCCCATCGCATTACGGGACCGTTCCGACCGTGGAAGGTGACGATGTACGCGATATCCCTGGGGGGCGACGGCGCGCAGCTGTGCCCGCTGGAGCCGTGGCAGGCCGAGGAGTTCCTGGCCCATATGGACCGTGGACGGGAGTTCATCGGGCAGTACGTCGGGCTCCCCGACGTCGTCACCGATCCGGCGTCGAGCCGGGCGTACCTCCAGGGGTACGCGGACAAGGCCGCGGCCGACACCGGGCGGATCTGCGGGATCCGGTGGGACGGCGAGCTGGTGGGTGCGGTCATCCTCCGGACGATGGACGTCGCGCAGGGCACCGCCGAGGCGGGCTGCTGGCTGGAACCGTCGGCGGTGGGCAGGGGCCTGGTGACCCGCGCCGCGCGGGTCGTCATCGACTGGGCCGTCGAGGAGCGGGGCATCCACCGCGTGGAGTGGTGGGCCTCGACGGCGAACGCGCCCAGCATCGCCGTGGCCGGGCGGCTCGGGATGACGAGGGAGGGCGTGCTGCGGGAGAGCTTCCGGTACCGGGGCAAGCTGCACGACATGGAGATCTGGGCGGTGCTCGCGCCCGAGTGGCGGGCGAACAGGCCGTCCACGTGCGGGGGATACCGCCCGCCGGGCGCGTTTCCTGCGCTGAAGAACGGGACGGCTTGAGGCTCCGCGGCTGCCTGCCGCTTCGGGAGATACGGCCGGTATCGATCAGCTATTGATCAGGGTTCGTGATGACTGGGTGTGCGGAATGCGTCTTGGTGCGTGCCGGGCGGGCGGCTTGACTGGGGGTCGTCGGGCGGAAGGGCCGCCCGGATCGAGGGAGGGAACCTCATGAACAGCACCGCAGCCAAGGACGTCGTCCGCCGCTACTTCGCCGCGCTGGCGGCCGGTGAGCAGGACGTGATCCGGGACTCCTGGGCGGAGGACGGCAGTTGCTGGTACGGCGGGGACCTGCCGATCTCCGGCACCTGGGAGGGACGGGACCAGGTCATCAACGGGTTCCTGGCCACCGCGTTCGCCCACCTCGACCCCGAACGGGAGGTCGGTGTGCGGGTCACCAACATCTTCGGCGAGGGGGAGCAGGTGCTGGTGGAGTGGGACTCCTGGGCGACCGGCAAGACCGGCAGGCCGTACCAGCAGAAGAACACCGGGATCTTCACCGTCCGCGACGGCAGGATCGTCAGCATGCGCGAGTACGCGGACACCCAGCACTGGGAGCGGGCGCTGGTCACCGGCTGACCGCCGTGGCGCGGCGGGAGGCGGGCGGCAGACGAGGCGGCGGGGGCCGGGTGCGCGAGCGGCCGCGGAGTGCGCTCACGGCGGTGGTCGTGACGGGGCCTCCCCGCCCCGTGCCGGAGACGTCGACGAAGGACGGCACGGGGTGCCCCACCCGTAGGATCGCTCGGTGATCATCGAGAACTACGGGGAGAGTTAGCAGGAATGAACAGGACATGGGGGGCTGTGGCGGGAGCCGTGGCGATCGGCCTGCTCGTTGCGGGATGCGGCTCCGACGGCGGTGACGGGAAGAAGGGCGCAGGGGAGGGCGGCGGAAAGGCCGCCGCCGGTGCGTCCCTGCCGACGGCGGCGAAACTCGACGCGGATTCGGGGGCGCGCTATCGGCAGGTCAACGTCCCGTCGCTGGACGGCATGACGTGTGACAAGGGCGACGGGGGCTTTCAGTTCGGCAGCGACCGGGCCATGAGCGTCCCGCCGGTCGACGGCCTTACGGCGACCAGGGGGGACACCGGGGACGACAAGGTCTCCTGCTTCGCGCCGCAGCGCATCGTGCTCAGCAAGGGCGCGATGCGTGTGACCGCGCCCAACCTCACCACCCGCACGAGTCTGTACGCGAAGGTCGCGGACCCCGTCGCCGCTCTGGACAAGGTCTTCGAGCGCGCCACGGGGCTGGCGAAGGGCTACGGCAGGATGCCGGTCGGTAAGCCCGAGAGCTTCACCACCGCCAGTCTGGTGCTCAAGTGCCAGCAGAACGTGTCCGACACGATCCCCATGACCACGTGCCTCTGGGCGAACTACGGCGCGATCGGCGTGGTCGACCTCTTTCCGCCGGCCGGCCGGCACGTACCGCTCGACGAAGCGGCGGCGCAGACCTACACGTTCGCGCGGGGCGTGCTCGCGGTGAGCGGCACCACCTCCTGAGACGGGGAACGGCGGGACCTCGTGTGGAGCGACCGCGCGAGGGTCCCGCCGCTCGATCGGGTTCGGGGCGCTCGTCTTCGCCCCCGCACGGGGCCGGGTGCGCCCCTGGTCTACTCGGCGAACGGTGGCCCGTCCACCCTCCCGCGTCGCGAAATGTCAGCCCAATGCGTTACGGTGCGTGGTGTATATGGCATAGCGGGCAAAAAGGGGTGGGGTGTGCGAAAGAGTATCGGGCGGCGGGTGGGCGTCTCGCTGGCGGCCGTGGCCGTGCTGGCGGGCGTGACGAGCTGCCAGAAGGGTGCGGAGAAGGCCGAGGGCGGGCGGAGTTCCGCACGTACACCGACGCAGGCGCTCACGGCGGCGTACAAGAAGACCGCGGCGGCGAAGTCCGCGAAGGTCACGATGTCCCTGTCGATGCCGGCGTCGATGCCGGACGGCGGCGAGACGAAGATGTCCGGTGTGATGGGCTGGGACCCGATGGCCATGGATATGACCATGGACCAGAGTCCGCTCGGCGCACGGGCCGAGGGCGCCGAGAAGACGCACATGATCTGGCTCGACAACGTCGTCTACATGGACATGGGCAAGCGGAGCGAGACGCTCGACGGCAAGCGGTGGGGCAAGATCGACCTGCGGACCGCGGCCACGCTCGCCGGTGACGACAAGCTCACGAAGCAGCTGACCGCCGGTCTGGACGACGGGAACCAGGACCCGGCGCAGCAGCTCGCGATGGTGCTCGGCTCGCCGAACGTCAAGCACCTGGGCGCCGGTGAGGCCAACGGTCAGCACGCCGAGCACTACAAGGGCACGCTCACGGCCGACGAGGCGCTCGCCTCCCTCAAGTCCGCGGAGGCCCTCCCGTCCGAGGAGCGCGAGAAGCTCATCGCGAACATCAAGAAGGCGGGCGTCAAGGGCTACGACTACGACGTCTGGGTCAACGGCCAGGACTACCCGGTGAAGATGGAGGTGGGCGTGTCCACGCCGCAGGGCAGGGTCGACACCACCACGACCTTCTCCGACTACGGGGCCAAGGCGGCGGTGCAGGCCCCGCCGGCCGACGACACCGTCGACCTGATGCAGGCCCTCAAGGAATTCATGGGCCGGGGCAAGTAGTTCGCCGTCCCCGGCGGCGCGGCCACGCCCTGCGGAGCGCGGTCGGCCGGCTGTCCGACCGCTCCTGCGAGGGACCGGGCGACGTGGCCAAGTGCCCGGCGGCATCATCGCCAAGGGCGGTCCGTCCTCGACGTCAGGAACCGGACCGACTGTTCACCACGGTCCGCGAGACACTGGGCGTGCCCTGACCGGATGGGGGAGGGGGAGGGGAGGAGAGGCCCGGCAGCGCTCTCCCCTCCCCCTGTCGATGCTCGCGCCGGCACGGCGGGCGTCTGCGAGACTGCCGGGGTGAGTCCGGCCATCGATCAGGCGGGGAGAGCGGTCTGAACGCCTCGCTCGCCGAAGTGCTCTCCGTCGCCCTGCTGCTGGCGGTGCTGGCCTGCGCGGTGATGCGCCCGTGGGGCTGGCCGGAGGCCGTGGTCGCCGTCCCGGCCGCCGGTGTGGCCGTCGCCACCGGGGCGATCTCCCTGGACCACGCGGCGGCCGAGGCGGCCCGGCTGGGTCCGGTGATCGGGTTTCTCGCCGCCGTCCTCGTCCTGGCGAAACTCTGCGCCGACGAGGGCCTGTTCCACGCCTGCGGTGCCTGGATGGCGCGTACGGCGGCGGGCCGGCCCCGCCGGCTGCTGGTCCAGGTGTTCGCGGTCGCCGCCCTGGTCACCGCCGTACTCAGCCTGGACGCCACGGTGGTGCTGCTGACCCCCGTGGTGTTCGCCACCGCCGCCCGGATCGGCGCCCGGCCCAAGCCGCATGTCTTCGCCTGCACCCACCTGTCGAACACCGCCTCGCTCCTGCTGCCGGTCTCCAACCTCACGAACCTGCTCGCGTTCGCCGCCAGCGGTCTGAGCTTCACCCGCTTCGCCGCCCTGATGGCCCTGCCCTGGCTGGTGGCGATCGGAGCCGAATACCTGGTCATCCGGCGGTTCTTCGCCCTCGACCTGGACGCCGGGGCCCAGGCGCCACCTGCCGGCGGCCCCCGCGAGGTGCCGGCGTTCGCCCTCGCCACGGTGGCCTGCACGCTGGCCGGATTCGTCCTGACCTCGGCCGCCGGCATCGACCCGGCCTGGGCGGCAGCGGCGGGCGCGGCGGTGCTGGCCGGCCGCGCACTGGCCCGACGCCGCACCACGCCCACCGCGATCGTGCGCGCCGCGGCGGTGCCGTTCCTCGCCTTCGTCCTGGCGCTGGGCATCGTGGTCCGCGCGGTGGTCGACAACGGCCTCGCCGACGCGCTGGGGCACCTGATTCCCGGCGGTACCGGGCTGCCCGCCCTGCTGGGCGTCGCGGTGCTGGCCGCCGTACTGGCCAACGTCATCAACAACCTGCCCGCCGTGCTCGTCCTGCTGCCGCTGACCGCCCCCACGGGACCCGGAGCGGTGCTCGCCGTCCTGCTGGGGGTGAACATCGGCCCCAACCTCACCTACGCCGGATCCCTGGCGACCCTGGTGTGGCGGCGCATCGTGCGCGAACACGACACCGACGTGGAACTCGGGGAGTTCACCCGCCTCGGCCTGCTCGCCGTGCCCGCCGCACTGGGCGCCGCGGTGGTGGCATTGTGGGCCTCGCTCCACGTGATCGGAGGCTGAGCCCGTGACCGTCATCGCCTGGATCGTGGAGGGCACCTGGCCCGCCTGCGTCGACGCGGCCCGCAGCCACGCGCCCGAAGGTGCCGACATCGTGCTGCTGCACGTCACCGGCCCCGAAGCTCCGGGGGCCGCCCATGGTGCCTACGCCGGACTTCTCGGCCGCGCCCGCCCCTGGGGACACCGCCCCGCCGAGGGCTGGGAGAGCGACCCCGGCACCGCGGTGGAACATCTGGCCGCCACCTCCGCCGAACACCTGCTGTGCGCGGCGGCCGAGCGGCTGGGGCGCCCGTGTACGAGGACGGAGCGCGCGGGGCGGGTGGAACGGGAGGTCGTGGCCGCCGCGGAAGGCGCCGATCTGCTCGTCGTTGCCCGCGACGGGGACCACACCCACCTCGGACCCCGCAGCCTCGGCCCCGCCAGCCGCTTCATCGTCGACCACGCCCCCTGCCCCGTCCTGCTCGTCTGGCCGGAAACCGCACCCGGCACCGCCGCCATCTCGCCGGAGCCGGAGCCGGATCGCGGCCCGGCGAGCGGGTTCGATTCACGTAACCTCCCGTAACCCCAAGGGGTTTGGGCGACGCATCGCCGGTCGAGGATCCCCCCTGCCCCGTCCGTTCGGAACCGCCGCGGAGGTCCTCCCATGCGCCGCACAGCCGTGCCCCTGCTCTCGGCTCTCCCGGCCCTGCTGTCCGCCGTGCTGGCGGCCCCACCGGCCGCCGCCGCGCCAGGACGCACACCGCGTACGCCGGATCGTCCGGTGATCTTCGTGCACGGCCGGAACGCCGGCCCCGGCGTCTGGGACAGCATGATCCGCCGGCTCACCGCCGCCGGCAGACCGGCGGACCGACTCTTCAGCTGGGACTACGACACCTCGCAGTCCGCGAACGAGACCCTCGCGCCGCAACTCCGGACCTACGTCGACCAGGTGCTGCGGCAAACCGGCGCCGCACAGGTGGACATCGTCGCCCACAGCCTGGGCAGCCTCACCACCCGCTGGTACGTCAAGTTCGGCGAGGGCGCGGCCAAGGTGCACCGCTGGGTGTCCCTGGCCGGACCCAACCACGGCACCCAACTCGCCTGGCTGTGCGCCCCGTACGACCAGGGATGCCGGGACATGACCCCCGGCTCGTACGTCGTCACCCACCTCAACGAGGGCGGCGAGACACCGGGGCCGGTGCGCTACACCACCCTCTGGTCACGGTGCGACGAACAGATCTCGCCGACGACCAGCACGGCACTGGCCGGAGCCGACAACATCGAGACGCCGTGCCTGAAACACAACGACCTCCTGACGGACCCAACGGTGGCCGACGAGGTGCGCACGGCCCTCGACTCCGCCTGACCCCAGCCGTCCTCCGCCCCGCCCGCCGCGTGGTGGCAGCGGTCGGCCGCGGCCGAGGTCGACCTCCGGAACGTCCACCGTGAGACGGGCGGCGACCCCAGTGGAACCTCCAGCCCCCTCCGTCCCTCTTTCCTCATCGAGCACACGCTCGCCACGGGAAGGGGTACGAATGAGCCGCCGGGCAGGGATCGGGACTCTCGCGTTGCTGACGCTGGCGGTGTCCGGCTGCGCCGCGGACCCGGACGCGGCCGACGAGGCGCCTCGGCGCACCCACGGCAAGAACGGCTCCGGCGGTTTCACCGTGCAGTACCGCACCGGCGGCAAGGACGCGCGCGCCACCACCTACCTCCGTTCGCGGCAGGTGCTGGAGAAGGCGGTCGACCGGCTCAACGACACCGTCACCGTGCCCCGGCGCATACCCCTGGTCGTCCGCTCCTGCGGGGCGGCCGAACCCGCCTACGACCCGGAGACCGGCAGTATCGACTTCTGCGTCGAGCACGTCAGCGAGGTGCGCGAGCACTCCGAGGACACCGGCAAGGACGTGGACGAGGACGAGCGCGCCGCCCGGGTGACGGGCGTCCTGACGGAGACGGCCTATCACGAAGGCGCCCACGCCCTCATCGACACCCTCGGTCTGCACTTCACCGGCCGCGAGGAGGACGTGGCCGACCAGTTCGCCGCCGTGATGCTCGTCCGGCAGGGCCGCTCCGGCGAGGACGGCGCGCTCGCCGCCGCCGCGGACTACGAACTGTCGGCCAAGGAGAACCCCGCGGACGATACCGATCTGCGGGATGAGCATGCCCTGGACGGCCAGCGGGCCGCGAACTACGCCTGCTACGTCTACGGTGCGCACCCCGCCCGGCACAGAGACCTGGTCCGCGACGGCACCCTCACCGAGGACCGCGCCGACGGCTGCCCGGATGAATGGAAGCAGGCGAAGAAGGGCTGGGAGATGCTGCTTGGCCCGCACTTGAAGAAGCGCCTGTGACCCCGTGCCCGGGCTGCCCGGCGGCTCACCGGGTGTACGGCGCCCACCCGGCTCGGCCGCGCCCGACCCCGGCTCCACTACAGCGGTTTCGTGACCTCGCTACGGATTTTCGACGCGGTGTCCGCGAATGCCTGGAGGTCGATCGACGACGGATTCTTCGCCAGGTCCGAGGCGTCGGTCTCGGCGACGTTCCCGCTCGTACTGGAGTCGGCCCACACGCAGTACGGCAGCGTGATCTTCTGCCCCATTTTCTCGCGCACATCCACCCCGCAGGTAAGCGAATCGCCACCGCCGGTCGGGGTGAACTTCTTGTCCGGTACCGCGACATGCGTGTTCCCGTCGCGCGTCATTCCCTGGAGGGTGTGGTCGACGGCCTCCTGAGGATCGTCGATGGTGCCGTAAAGCCCCAGCATCACCAGTGACTTCGTCCCGCCGGTGTACTGACCGCCCGCTGTGGACACCCCGTGCGCGTTCGTCCCGTCGTGCGGAATTGAGGCGCTGGCCTGCTGCGATATGTCCTTGGCGAGGGTGAAGGCGCCGCCCGCCAGCGTCTTCGGCACCGTGATCTGGAACTTCGGTCCGGAAGAGCCGCCCGTCGAGCCGCTCCCGTGAATCATGGCGAACGCCGCACTGCCGAGGATCAGTACCCCTGCGATCGCGCCGACAACTCCCCATACTTTCCCGCTGTTTCCCTTGGGCGGGACGGGCGGCGGCATTCCGGGACCCTGATATCCGAACGGGGCCTGCTGCGGCACACCGTACGGCGGCTGCGGAGCGTTTCCATAAGGGCCCGGCTGTCCCTGGGGGCCAAAGCCCGGAGGTGTCGAAACTCCCGGAACCTGCTGCGGGTACCCGGCCGGCGGGCCGGGCTGGGGCATTCCGCCGGGTGCGCCGTATCCGGGCGCACCACCGAATCCATAGGGCGGCTGCTGCGGTGTACTCATTCGCCCACTTTACTCAATGCCAAACCCCTGAAATCACGCTGCCGGGCTGCCACCCGCCCGCGTACCGCGCCTCACCGGCCGCCGGTCCGCACCAACCGGACGGCATTGTCCTGGACACGGCCCAACAGGCTCCGCAACTGCTCGCGTTCGGTCGTCGTGAAACCGTCGTACAGGACCTCCTCCACACGCTCCTGCACAGCCCAAAGGGACGCGACGGCCTGCCTGCCCTCGCCGGTGATGGCGAGGTCGGCGGGGTCGTCCGCGGCCGGCGCCACATAGCCGCGGTCCCGCAGGGGCGCGACCGACGCCGCCAACTCTTCGGAGCCGACGCCGATGTCGCGCCGCAGCTGTTCCAGTGGGGTGCGCTGCTCGCAGGCGAGCACCATCAGCAGTACGGCCTGGGAGCTGTCCAGATCGCCGATCGCGCGCAACTCGGCGTCGAAGACCTGCCGGACGAGATGCGCGCCCGCGGTCAGATTGCGGCCGAGGGTGTCGCGGATACGGTCCGTCAGCATGGCCAGGATCATCCTCATCCGGAGTTCGTAGATGCTGATCCCGGTGGCCACGCCGACGTTGAGCGACTCCACCGCGCCGGCCATCGGGATCTGTACGACCAGGTCGGCCGCGGCCTGCACGGCGTCGCTGACCCCCTCGGTCTCGTTGCCGACCACGAGCGCGACCCTGCGTCCGCGTAGCGGCGCCATCGACTGGAGATGGGTGCCGCGCGGACTGGTCACCACGATCTGGAACCCCGCCGCGCGCAGGGCCGCCACCGCACCGGCCGGATCGGCGAACCGGCGGACGCGGCAGTCGAGTACGGCACCCCGCGACGCGTCGACCACCCGGCGGGACGACAGATCGGTCGTCTCGTCCGTGAGGACGACGTCCCGCACCCCGAGGGCGCGGGCGGTCCGCACGATGGTGCCCAGGTTCCCCGGATCGGCGACCCGTTCGCACACCACCGCGAAGTCGCCGTACGGGTCGGCCTCCTGCGCCGGGCCCGGCAGCTGCGCGACCGCCAGCCAGTCGACCGGTTTCGTGCCGCCGGTGACCTTGCGCAGAAGGCCGTCGCGCACGCTGTGGACGGGCACCTGCGCATCGCGCAACTCCCCTTCCAGGGAGGCGTCGTGGACCCCCGCCGCCCGCAGCACACAGTCCAGCCGAGCGCCGGCCGCCCGGGCCTGGCGGATCAGGCCCGCCCCTTCGACCAGGCAGCGGCCCGCGGCGGCCCGGCCGGACCGGGTGGCCAGCGCGCGGGCGGCGGTGATCCGCGGATCCTTGATCGCGTCAATGGGGTTCACGATCGGTCAGGCTAGCGGGGAGCTCGCGGCAGGGCGCGGCGATTTCTCCGCGCCCGCCACCTCACTCAGGCATCGGCCGCCGCCCGGCCGGTGATCAGTCCGGCCAACTGCCGTGCGGGCGCGGTGGGGTTGGCGGGGTGGACCAGCTCGGTGCGGTGGACCAGGCGCGGTTCGGCGACCGGGACGGCGGCGACGCCGGGCAGCGCGGCGGCCACCGGCAGGGGGAGGGCGGCGAGACCGTGACCGGCGGCGGCCAGCGCGGCGAGGCCGTGCAGGTCGGTTCCGCGGTGGCGGATCCGGGGGCGGAACCCGTCGGCGCGGCAGACGGCGCGCAGCCGCTCCAGGGGGACGGCGGTGTCGGGCGCGTCGATCCACTGCGCGTGCGCCAGATCCGTCAAGCGCACTGTGCGGCGCCGCGCGAGGGGATGGCCGCCGGGGAAGAGCACGGTCAGCGTCTCCTCGGCTGCCGCGAGGGTGGTGGCGGGGCCGAGGTCCGGCATCGGCAGCGGATCGTTCGGGGCGGCGGCGCCGTCGACGAGGCCGATGTCGGCGCGCCCGGTGAGCACGTCCGCGATCACCGCGCCCCGGCCCAGCACCCGTACCTCCAGGTCGAGGGCGTGCGTGGCGGAACGCAGACCGGCCAGGGCCTGGGCAACGGCCGGGCCGAGGGCGGCGGGTGAGCAGGCGAGGGTCAGCCGGGCGGGGTGCGCGTGGTGCAGGCGGGCGATATCGGCGCGGGCCGCGTCCAGGCGCAGCAGCAGGGCGGGCGCGTGCTCCAGCAGCCGTGCCCCGGCGGGTGTGGGAGCCACCGGGCGTCGCTCGACCAGCCGCGTGCCCAGGTCGGTTTCGAGCGCGGCGATGTGCTGGGAGACGGCGGACTGGGTGTAGCCGAGCGCCGCGGCGGCTCCGGAGAAGGAGCGCTGATCGAGGACCGCGACGAAGGTACGCAGCAGATGCGGATCCATGCGCATCAGTATCGCTTATCCGCGATGCACGAATCATCGTTGGACCTGATGCCGAGGTGCGCAGCAGGATGGCTGCCATGAACGACATCGCACGTATCGCCCTGGTCGGCGATCGCTCCCCGGCAGTCCGCTCCCACGCCCGCATTCCTGCCCTCCTGGAGGCACTGCGCGTACGCGACGGACTGGACCTGGACGCCTATTGGATCCCCACCGAGGACGCCGGCACGGACCTGACCGGCTTCGACGCGATCTGGGTGCTGCCCGGCAGCCCCTATCGCAGCGAGTCCGGCGTCCTGGCCGCGATCCGCTCGGCCCGCGAGGGCGGCATCCCCTTCCTCGGCACCTGCGGTGGCTTCCAGCACACGCTGCTGGAGTTCGCCCGCCATGTCTGCGGACTGGCCCGGGCCGGCCACGCCGAGAACGACCCGCACGTCGCCGACGAGGACGCCGTGGTCATCCCGCTGGCCTGTTCCCTGGTCGGCCACGAGGGCACCGTCCGCGTCACCCCCGGCTCCCGCGCGGCCCGGCTGCTGGGCGCCGAGCGCACACCGGCGCGCTACCACTGCAACTACGCCCCCAACCCCCGCCACTTGGACCTGCTGCGTGAGCACGGTCTGACCTTCAGCGGCACCGACGAGTCCGGCGAGGTCCGGATCGCCGAACTGCCCGACCACCCCTTCTTCCTGGCCACCCTCTACCAGCCCGAACTCGACGGCGACGGCACCCGGGCACACCCGCTGATCGCCGGCCTGGCCACCGCCGCCGTCGAGCACGCAGGTACCCGGATCACCGCAGTCCCCGCACCTGCCTGATCCGGCGGGCCCAGGCGGGGGACGCCACCGTGCGGCGGCCGGCGCGGGGATGCAGGTCAACTGTCGGCGGGCGACGGAGCCCTGTCGGTGAGTTGTCGGTGGCCATCGGCAGAGTGGGGGAGCCGAGCGGCGCGCCGGAGCTGTCCACGGACCCGGACGACCGCCGGCCGCCGCCCCCGCCACACCGTGAGGAAGGTGCGTACGCATGTCATCCGTCGTCCGGCCCGGGCCGTGGGACGTCCACCGGCTCCCGCCCGCCGAGGGCAAGAACGTCCTGGTCACCGGCGGGAACGCGGGTATCGGGTACTTCGTCGCCGAGCAACTCGCCGGCGCCGGGGCCACCGTCGTGCTCGGCAGCCGCGACGCGGCCAGGGCCGCAGCCGCCATGGCCGCCATCCGCTCCCGCGTCCCCGGCGCACGCATACGCCACCTCCCCCTCGACCTCGCCGATCTCGCCTCCCTCAGGACCTGCGTCGACGCCCTGGAGCTGGACCGGCTCGACGCGGTGGTCCACAACGCCGGCGTCCTGCTCGACGAGCCGCGGCGCCGGGAAACCAAGGACGGCCACGAGCTGACGTTCGGCGTCAACCACCTCGGGCACTTCGCACTGACCGGCTGGCTCGCCCCCCTGCTCTCGGCCGCGCCCGCGGCCCGCGTCGTCACCACCGGAAGCTTCGTGGCCAAGTCCGCACCACTCGACTTCGACGACCTCCACAGCACCCGCGACTACCGGCCCAAGCGCACCTACGCGCGGGCGAAACTGGCGCAGATGCTCTTCGGCTTCGAACTCGACCGCCGGCTGCGTGCCGCCGGCGGCGCCACCCTGAGCGTGGTGAACCACCCCGGCGGCGCGCTGGACTCCCTCACCCCCGCGCGCCCGCCCGTGCACCACCGCACCACCGGCGAACGACTGCGCAGCCTGCCCGCCGGCGTCGTCCTCCAGGGCAAGGACGCCGGTGCCTGGCCCGCCGTCCGGGCCGTCCTCGACCCCTCGGTGACCGGCGGGCAGCTGTGGGGACCCCGGGTGCTGGGACTGCGCGGCGCACCCGCACCCGAACCGGTCCGCGGCCACCTGGCCGACCGTGCCGCCGCGGCGCGACTGTGGGCGGTCAGCTGCGAACTGACCGGTGTCGACCCCGCATTCCGCCACCCATGACGAGGAGGGAGGCGGAGGGACGGGGGACGAGGAGGAACGAGCCCGGTACGTGGCTCTGAGCCCGGTGCCTGGTCGTGTGCCTGGCCTGTCCGCCCCTACTGCTGGAGGTGGCTCAGACGGTACGAGCCCGCCAGATCCCGGACCTCCGCCGAGGCGACCACCTCGTAGTCATCCTGTCCGGGCAGGTGCTTGCCGAGCAGGGCCAGCACGCCGTCGGACAGCCGCGCCTTCAGCTCCTCGGACCGCCCCGGCAGCAGCCCCACGTCCACATGCACGAAGCCGACCTGCGCACCGTCCCGGTCGCCGACGCAGGTCTCGGCGACCGGACGGAAGAACGTCTTGCACGCACCGGCCGAGCCGGTTTCCTCCACCACCATCGGGTGCAACTCCCGCACGAAGGCCCGCCGGTCGAAGACACCGGCCAACTGCGCGGAGTAGTCGACGGTGATGTGCGGCATGAGGGACCTCTCGCGTGTGCGTTCGCTATGCACCTATCCTCGTCGATGCGTTCGCCCGGCGTTCACGGAGCCCCCCGGTAAACGCCAGCGCACAACCGTGGCCCCCAGCCTCCTGCCTCCCGCTCTCCCGCCGCGGCGAGCAGGACGCGCGCCAGTTCCGCGGCCGGGAGAACATCGGCCAGTGCCCGGCGGGCCACCTCGTCGGCGATTTCCGGGCTCTACGGAGCGGCCGCCGGCGGGGCGAGTCTGGCGAGGGCCTCGTCGACGGCCTGGCCGAGTTCGTCGCGGAGCGGGGCGCATTCGCGGACCGGGTCGGTCTTCGGGCAGGTCAGCAGGTGCTCCAGGAGCCGCTGGGCGGCCTGTAGATGCTCGATGCGGTCCTTGATGGCCCCGATCGAGGTGGTCAGCACCTCGCGGCCGGGGGGCTGATCGGCGGCCGGGTTCTCGGTGATCAGCGTGGCGGTGTCGGCCAGGCTCACCAGGCCGCGATGGTGCAGACGCTGGATGAGCGCGAGCCGGAGCAACTCGGCGTGGCCGTAGTAGCGCACGTTCGCGCGGCGTTCGGCCGCGGGGAGGAGGCCCAGGTCGTCGTAGTAACGCAAGGTGGATACCGGCACGTTGAAGCATCGGGCGGTCTGACTGATCGAGTAGCGCGCGTCTCCCATGGGCCGATGTTGCACTCAAGTCGGGTTGAGCGGGGAGGCTGGTCGCCGATCACCCGCAAACCGCGAAGGGAGCGTGCCGACGATGCGTACGGAGAATGTGCCGGTGCTGGTGGTGGGGGCCGGTCCGGTCGGACTGTCGACGGGGATGTTTCTCGCCCACTGGGGTGCCCGGCCCCTTGTCATCGACAAGCGGGACGCGGCATCGGCGCTCGCGGTGGTTCCGCGCGCGAACACGAGCCTGCGCACACTGGAGTTGTTCCGGGCGGTGGGCCTGCAGTCCGAGGTGGAGCAGTGCGGTTGGGAAGGCGGCCCGCCGATGCGCTCGGTGTTCAAGGACAGCGGGCTGGGCCGCACCCTGTACCGAGTGGGGCCACCGCCGCGGTACTCCCAACTCATGGACACCTGCAGCCCGGTGGCTCCCCGCCGCCACCTGACGCACGATCAGGTGCAGCGGCTGGCGCTCGGGGGACTGCGCCGACGGGGCGGGGACGCCCGGTTCGGCGTACGGCTGGTGGATCTCGTCCAGGAAGCCGACCGGGTGCGGGCCCAGGTCGTCGACGCCGGCACGGGCGAGGAGTGGGAGATCGCCGCCCGCTATGTCGTCGGCGCGGACGGGGCGAACAGCGCGGTCCGCGCGCGGCTGGGCATCACCCTGCCCGACCGCGAGGTCATCGCCCGCCTCAACACCGCCTTCTTCCGCGCCGATCTCGGGCCGGTCGTCGAGGAGTGGGGCACGCACCTGTGCTTCGTCCGCAACGACGCGGTGTACGCCGCGCTGATATCGAAGAACGGGCGCGACCAGTGGTCCTCGCACCTCCTCGCGTACCCCGGCAAGCCCGAGGGCCTGGCCGAGCTGACCGAGGCCACGACCGTCGCACTGCTGCGGGCGGCGATCGGCGACCCGGCGATCCCGATCGAGCTGCACGCCGCCAACGCCTGGGAAGCCGCCGTCGGCACGGCGTCCTCCTTCCGCGAGGGCCGGGTCTTCCTGGCCGGAGACGCCGCCCATGTGCAGAGCGCGGCGGGCGGGCTCGGCATGAACACCGGGATCCAGGACGGCCACAACCTCGCCTGGAAGATCGCCGCCGTGCTGCGCGGGCAGTTCGCACCGGCGCTCCTGGACACCTACGAGCCCGAACGCCGTGCCGCCGCCGAGGCATCCCTGGCCCTCTCCCGCAAGATGCACCGGGGCTACCAATCCCTCGACGGCGACCCGAACGACCTGTACGAGAAGGTCGCCGTCGACTACCTGCGCGGGATGATGTTCTACGGCTACCCCGCGCCGGACAGCACCGGTGTCGACACCACCACCGAGCACCACCTACTGGACGATTCCGTCCGCCCCGGCCACCGCTTCCCGCACCGCTGGGTGAACACCGCCAAAACCGGCCGGAACTCCCACGAACCCGACCGCGTTTCCACCCTGGACCTGATCGGTTCGGACTGGACCCTGTTCGCCGGATCGGACATCCCGCGCTGGCGGGCGACGGCCGCCGCCCTCGGCACGACCATGGACATGGACCTGCCGGTCCACGAACTCGGCACCGTGGACGGTGCGGTACTGGTCCGCCCCGACGGCTTCGTGGCCTGGTGCGGCACGTCCCACGCCGCCCTCCGAGCCGCACTCCGGGCGAGCGGCTGCACCGGCCGAGCCGACGCCCCACCCGTGGGGATCACGGTCTCCTGCCGCTGATCCTCAGGGGCGGGCGAGCGCCGGGCACCTCAGCGGACCGTCACGGTGACCACACGGGAGACCGAGCGGACCTTGGCGTGCTGGTCCTGCGGAGTGCGTCCTTCGAGGAGCACCGCGCGGAGCTGCAGCTGGCCGCGGTGCCTGGCCGGCACGTTGACGTTGACGGCACCGCCGGCACGGCGCACGGCCTTCGAACACTTCACGGCGTGCCAGGCGCCGCCCCCCTGGCGCTCCTGGACGCAGACGCGGTTGAACGAGGAGTTGTCGTCGCTCGCCTTCCCCGCGGCACGGACGTGACCACCGGCCTTGACGGAACGAGGGCCGGCGCTGAAAGAGAGGGAGGACTTCGCCGAGGCCGGCGCTGCGGCCAGACCCAGCGCGGTCACCCCGACGACGGTGAGGACAACGGCACGCATCGGGCGGTGATCGCGGTGGGCCGTCATCCTTCTTCTCTCCTGGGTCATCCTTCTCTCCTCAACGAGACGATCTACGGTGGCCGGGGCGGCCCACGACCGACCACGGAGTGGCCGAGTGGCCGCACCGTCCGGGGCACTTCCTGGACCGGGCGCCGGTCGCCGCACGCTTGTGCGGCAAGCGGCAGTTCACTGACGTTACTCGGGACCGGCTCAAGGGGCCATCCCGGAGGTGAGCCAACCGTGCCGGACGGGGGGAGCGCGGCGCACCGGCGCCGTCAGCTCAGCGCCGTTCCCGGGACCAATTCCCGTGGCGCCCGTGTCCCCGACATCTGCTTCATTTCCGCACGACCCGTGGGCAGCCGCTTTCCCGTGCCGCGGTGTTCCGCTCTTTCCGCCCCGCGCGGCCCCCTCGCTCTCGCATCCGTATCGTACCCAGGGCGATTGCCAGGACGTTTCGGTGACGACCGGTCCGTGGATTGCCGAGGTCCGGCTTTCCGGGGCGATATCCCTGAACACCACCCGCCGCGTGAGGGAGGTTCAGGAGGCGGCGTGCACCAGGCGCATGTAGCGGGCCCAGTCCCACAAGGGGCCGGGGTCCGTGTGGTCGGTGCCGGGAACTTCCTCGTGCCCGATGATGTGCTTGCGGTCGAGGGGGATGCGGTAGCGGCGGCATACCGCGGCGGTGAGGGCGGCTGATTTCTCGTAGAGGTTGTCGGTGAACCATCGGGGTTCGTCGACTCTTCCTTCGTGCTCCACGCCGATGCTGCGCCAGTTGTACGCGGTGTTGCCGGAGTGCCAGGCGACGTCGTGCTCCCGTACGCATTGGGCGAGGTAGCCGTCGTCGGACCTCAGTGTGTAATGCGCGGAGGCGTGATAGCCGGGTCGGGCGAAGAGCATCAGGGTGTCGGGAAACGTCTCCTGCGTGACGTGCACGATCACCATCTGCACCGGGTGCGCGGCCGGCCGGTTGGCGGGGGTGTAATTGGTGATATCCGCGGGGACCCACTGAGCCTGGGGATAGCCGGAGGCTTTGCGGGTTTGGGACGGCGGACCGGAACAGGCCGTGCCGGCGGCGAGGGCCGCCACACCGGTGAGCAGATGCCGTCTGCTGAGAGCGTGCCCGTCGCGCTTCATTGTGGCCTCGTCCTCTCCTCGGTCATTTCCCGGCCGGGCCGGGGAGTACCCGTTCCAGCGCTTCCCAACTGCTGTCCCGTTCCCGCTCGGCGGCTTCCGCGCGCCCGCCGCCGCGTAGGCCGAAGAGCCGTTTGGCGAAGAGGAGATACGCCACCACCGCCAGGTTGATGATCAGGGTGAGGACCTTGGTGATGGTGGCCCGGGAGGCCAGTTCGTAGACCTCCGGGACCAGCAGCACGGTCGTGGCCACGAAGGTGAGGTATTCCGCCCAGCGTCTCCCGTACCAGAGGCCGACCGCTTCGACGCCCTCCAGCAGCGCGTACGCGGCGAGGATCAGCCCGATCACCCACAACGTCGACGAGCGCACCGTGAACGCCTTGGTGACTTCGCCCAGTAGCCCCTGCCGGGTGCCGCCGGCGCCGCCCAGGCCGTTCTGCAGAAGGTCCATGAACCGGTAGAACGGTGCCCGCAGACTTGCGCGTTTGTCGGCGAAGAGGAGCACGCCGACGGCGAGCGCTCCCAGCACCACGAAGTGCAGGAGCCGGTCGAGGGCGATCAGGCGCAGCACGTAGCGGTCGCGGAGCGGCTTGCCGCGCAGCGGGAGGGCGATCTCGTCGCGACCGGGCGGGAAGGCGCGGTCCGGATGCTCCGGCGGGGACTGCGGCACCCAGGCATCGCACCGCAGACAGCGGTGCCAGCGCAGCCCGTCTCCGCGGTCGCGCACGACCAGTCCGTCGCCGGGCCGCACGCGCGCCGCGTCCACGCCTTCGAGGTGGTGACCGTGCAGGGCGCATCCGAGGAGCTCGTAACGCAACCGCCGCTTGTCCGCGCGAGTTCCGGGCACCGGCACCGGCTCGTGATCGTCCGCCATGGGTTCCTCTCGTCGCACCCGGGTCCGGGGGCCGTCGCCTGCCGGCGGCAGGCGCGCAGGTGCCCGCCGCCAGTCTGGGCGACGGGACCCGGCGAACCGGGGAACCCGGGGCGCGTCATGAGGCTGTGTTGCGTGGCGCGGTGTGCGTGGTCCGGGGGCGGGCCAGTGCGGTTCGGCCGGGGGGCCGACGGGAGGGGAGCGGCGCCGGTCGGCGGGCGCGATCAGGTCCGGGGGGCCGTGGTGAGCTGGGTGAGGGTGGTGTGGGTGAGGTGGCGCGCGTAGGCGGGGTCGAGGAGACCGGGGCGGAAGAGGATCCGGTACATCAGCGGCGCCACGAGGTGGTCGAGGACGACGTCCAGTTCGGGTGCCGGCTCGCCTCGTTCGGCGGCGCGGCCGAGGAGCGTGGTGATCTGCTCCGCGGCGTAGGCGGAGCACTGGCCGGCGTTGGACCCCTCGCGGTCGCCGGCGAGGGCGTCTTGGATGTACGCACGGCCGGCGGTCGAGGACATCTCCTCCAGCCATTGCACCGCCCAGGTTTCGAGGTCGTCGGGCAGGTTGCCGAGGTCGGCGGGTGGCCCCTCCGGCCGCAGCCGCTCCACCGCCACGTCGGACAGCAGCTGCTGGAGGTCGCCCCAGCGCCGGTAGATGGTCGAGGGAGTGACGTCGGCGCGTGCGGCGATGAGGGGCACGGTGAGGGCCGCACGTCCCTGTTCGGCTTCGAGTTCGCGTACGGCTTGGTGTACGGACTGCTGAACGCGTGCGCTTCTGCCGCCCGGGCGGGCCTTCGGCTTGGCTCCCATTCCCCCACCTTAACGCTGATTTTTTGCTTCAAGGGAGGTGTCGGGGAGCATCGGGGGCCCGGAGGCGCCAGGGCGGAGCGGCGCGGGGCTTCAGACGCCGGCGGGCTGTCGAGCCGTGGTCGGCGGGGTGGGGGCGCAGATGCGCTCGGAGGTGCCCGCCACGTCCAGCAGCGCGGTCTCGCCGAAGGGGTGTGGCGGTCGGCCTGCGGCGGGACTTCGGCCCGTTCGGCCGCCGCGGCGGCGCTCTGCGGAGTGCGCGGAGGCAGCGGCATGGCGTGTGCGTCCTTCTCATCAGGGGCGGGGCAGGGGAGGGACGGGGCGGCGCTCGACTCGCCCACCGGCCGCTGTGACGGTAGATCACCCCACACCGCTAAAGCGAACCAGTTGCGTTAACGCTCGCAGTGCCGTACCGTTAACGCAACGTCTGAGCTTTAGTTTCCGTCAGTCATCCCGCAGCACCAACCAAGGAGCGGCCCCGTGTCCACCCCCACCTGGACCGTCGGCGACCTCGCCGTCCACCGCATCGACGAGATCGCCTTCCCGCCGGAGACCGGCTCCTGGCTGCTCCCCGCCGCCACTCCCAACACCGTCGCCGCCACCCCTTGGCTGCGCCCCGACCACGCCCATCCCGATCACCGCCTGCGCCTTTCCAGCCACACCTTCGCCATCCGCGTCGGCGAACTGCGCATCCTCGTCGACACCGGTATCGGCAACGACAAGGACCGCGCCAACCCCGCCTGGAACCGTCTGCACACCACCTATCTCACCCGCCTCGAACAGGCGGGATTCCCGCCCGACTCCATCGACCTGGTCGTGCTCACGCATCTGCACACCGACCACGTCGGCTGGAACACCCGCCTCCAGGACGGCACGTGGATACCCACCTTCCCCCGCGCCCGGTATGTGACCGGGCGCGAGGAGTGGGACTACTGGTCAGGCGTCGAACTGGACGCCGCCCGCCGCCAGATGTTCCGTGACTCCGTCCATCCGGTCCGAGACCACGGCCTGCTCGACGTCGTCGCCGTGCCCGCGGCCGGGACCGAGGTCGCACCCGGCGTCAGGCTCATCCCCACCCCGGGGCACACTCCAGGACACCTCGCCGTCCGGCTGACCGACGCCGGCCATACGGCGCTGATAACCGGCGACTGCATCCACCATCCCGTGCAGCTTGCCCACCCCGACCTGGACAGCTGTGTCGACATCGACCCGGCTCGCGCGGCGGCCACGCGACGCGCCCTGCTCGCCTCCCTCGCCGGGACCGACTCACTCCTGCTCGGCAGCCACTTCCCGCCGCCCACCGGGGGGTTCGTACACGCCGACGGTTCCGCCTACCGGCTGGCCTCGGAGGCACCGAGCCGTCGTTTTTAGGCCGCATCAGGTAGCTGGGGAGAATCTGGGGAGATCGTTTCAGAACCGCCGGCGAACCACTCGTCCATGGCTGTCCGGCCGCGACCGTCAGCCTGCGGCATCATGTGCGCGTAGACCTTGAGCGTGATGCTCGGGTCTGAGTGGCCCAGCCACTTCGAGACCGCCACGATGGTCTCTCGGGCATCCGGGGCTTGACCCAAGGCCGGGAAGTTAGCGAACTCGCAGGTCACGCAAGGGGCGTTAAAGGATTCCTGACGTAGAACAACGGAGCTCGTTGGTACAGACAGTCGACCAAGACAGCTTGTATCCGAGGAGCTCCGTTGCCCTTTCATTCTGTCCTACCGGCCGCGCTGACGGCCATCACCCGTACGGTCACCGTGGCCGCGGGCCGGTTCGCGCCGGGCCATCTGGGGGAGCTGACTGCCGTGGTGCCGTTCGAACTCGTCGACGCGGTCCTGGCGGAGACCCGGACAGTGCAGCGGCGTCTGCGCGACCTGCCCTCCCGTGTCGGGGTGTACTTCCTGCTCGCGATGTGTCTGTTCCCCGAGGTCGGCTACCGGCTCGTCTGGGCCAAGCTGACCGGCGGCCTGGCCGGGATGCCGGTGGCCTCGCCAAGCGCGAAGGCTCTGCGGGACTTGCGCCGTCGCCTGGGCTCCGCACCAGTGCGGGCTCTGTTCGAGGTACTCGCAGGTCCCCAGGCCCGCCCGACGACGCCAGGGGCACGGTTCGGTGGGTACCGGACGGTGTCGTTCGACGGCTGCAGCTCGCTGCGGGTGCCCGATTCACCGCGCAACCGTGCCTGGCTGGGGCGGCGGCCAGCAGTTGCAGCAGCTCCACCGCCGCTCGCGCCTCGCGCATAGTCAGGAGCGGCAGGCGTTGTTCGTCCTCGTTGGCGATGTCGTCGATGAGGTCCAGGAGCCGTTCATCCAATTCGCTCATGATCTGAGAAACGGGGCTCTGACCTGCACGATTACGACACCGCGTGATGGCACATGCCTATGGCATATGCGTTCGGCCTCACGTGGTCAACAGTGCGCTATCGTGCCTCGCGAAAAGTGACAACCCACACCGGGAGGGCGGCATGAGCACCGAGCCGTGGACCATCGACAGCATCGCCCACGCCCTCCCACACTCCGAGCTCCGAGCCACCTTCGCGCGTGAAGTCTCCTTCACCGACGTTCGCGAGCTGCCCGCGATCCTCGACCGCTGGGTCAACTTCATCGAGCAGTTCGAAGCCGGTCGGGACCGCGTCGAGCAACTCCGCTCCCTCGTTCAGGAGAACGGCCACCTCCCGCCGAACTACACCGCTAGCCTCATCGACGTGACACCGGACGAACTCCAGGGCAACACCGAGGACATCCGCCGTCGAGGCGCCGCGTGACCTACCGGCTCCACCTCGACCCGGCCCTCCACGCCGCCTACAAGGCACTCCTAGACGACGCACGCCGCGACTTATCGGTGTGCCTCCTCGACGCCCTTGAGAACCCGCTCGCACACTCCGAGCCCTACGGCATCGACGACGGCATCATGCGCACCATCGCCCGCGGCAGGGTCGCCGGAGTCATCTACATCGGCGACAACGAGATCACCCTCGTCCAGCTCAACCACGCCGGCTGAGCCCCGATGTGACAAAGCCCCGACCACCGCGGCCGGGGATTCGCTATATCCAGCTGGCAGGCCGGTGAGGTGGCTGCGTTGCAGCTCGCGTCCCGGGGCGACTCGTCCGTCGCATGGTGCGACAGCCCTCCTTGTCATGCTGAACGTGAATGAGGGCGCCGCGGAAGCTCCTGCGCTTGTACTAGATCACGGAAAAGCAAGTTGGTTGAGTAAACGGGTTTAACATCGCCCCTTGTCGTCAGCAGTCCGAGCGCTATGTAGCATTTTCGGTCGCTTCCTTTGAAGACCCGCGCGAGTTCTGTCCAGTTGGATAGCGAATGTAGGGTCGATTTCGACCTACAGGCAAATCTACGTGATTGGCCTGGAGTGATCACAAGCGGAGAAGAAAAGTCGATATCGTATTCGTGGGTCTCTATGGCATGGTCGGATGGTTCCGCGGGTTTGTGCACCCCGACGCTGCCGCCCACCTCTAGGTCGATGTCAATGTCGTCTAGTATTTGTTCCGTCTTGCCATTGCGGCTATAAGTGTAACCTTTCATGAGGATCACCATCTTGCTTCTATTGCTGAGCGAGAGTGCGGTCCTCCCTTTATTTGATATCACGCCTTCTATTACTATCCTCCGGTAGGGTTTCAGTTCGCTGTTCACCAAGCCTAGCAATTCTTGCCCGATTTCCCGCTGGCGCTTGGCGCCAACCAGAATGTGATTGGCTATCTGGAGCAACGCCTGGTCGTCCTCGTAGGCAAACGCCTTGGAGACGCGACGGGAGAGTTCCCGGATGTTCGCCTGGTATGCATTCGGCCCGACTAGTGGGATTCTGATGTCGTAGGGTCCCCCCAAGGGGATCTGGAGACCCTTCTTATCCGTGGTGATTATTTTATGCCGCCTCACCCTTCCGCTGTAATTGATATCCGGGAAGTCTTTTCCGAGCTCTCCGCGTATGCAGGATACTTCCAAGAACCAGAAGAGGGGGATGCATTCGGTGGCGAATACATTGAAAGCTTCGGTATATCTCTTTGATAGCAGCAGCGCCTGAAACTGTTTTGCGATTTCCTGGAGTGTGGGTATGGAAATCTCTATATCGTTGGCTAGCCAGTGCTGGGTGTCTTTGAATGTGGATACGTAAACGCTTTCGTTTACGCCTTCGGTTACATTCAGTTCCCGCGACTTTCCTGTCTGACCCTCATAGTTGTCGAGTCGCCTTTTAAGGGAGGAATTTACCTTGGCTGGCGCAGTGCTGCTCGGGTGATCTACGCTGAGCGAAACTCCGTCGATCAGGATTTTCGGCTTCGCCCGCTGAAACCAATAGGTGGCGAGGGGTCCGAGTATGGCGCCGATGATAGCTCCAGCAACTGAGAATATGCCTTGCATGATTCTCTCCGGTGCTATGAGGAGACTTATCCCGTACGCTCCAGGGGTATCACTCCTGGGTGGGACCTGCATCTCGCACACGGGTATGCGCCCCGCTAGGGCGACGGAGTGGATTTGGCCGGTGTCCTGCCCGGCCGGGGCGAGCATGACCAGGGGCCCATATGCTGGTCCGCGAATCGGTCAGGCTGCTGGACCTGCCCGCAAGGCTCGATCTGGGGCCCTACTCCGCGCCCGTTCCGAATACCGGCGCGTTCACGTCTACGGCGCCTACAGGGTCATGCGCGGCCACCGCCCCGACGTCGAACTCGAACGCGACCTCCTACGAGACGGCCAGACCCCCGAGACCTCGACCAGCACCCTCTCGCCCTGGAACGTCGCCGGCCACGACCTCGAAGCACACTTCGCCATCGGCATCCGCGTCCCCGACATCTGGCACTCCTGGGACACCGACACCCCCGAGGCGCACACCCGGCTCTGGGTCGCCGACGACCACGCCACCTCATGGGCAGCCATCCACTACGACGGGCAGCAAACCGACACCTTCCACGTCGCACAGCACGGGCCACGACGCCTCTGGGACGAAGTCGAAACCGCACACCAGCAATGGGTCGAGGCTGGCCGACCCGGCATCGAACGCCATGGACTCACCATCAGCCCCAACGGCCAACAAGTATGGATCGACCAGCCGGTGCCAGCAGCCAGATGACCCCACCGTGACGAATGGCCAAACGTCGGGATGCCCGAGAGTCTCATAATGCGTCACAAGTGGAGCTCGCGTGTGCGCTGACAAGACCTGCCTACGCCAGACTGGCGGTGGTGCCGCGCCAACGACGGCACGGAGCCGATATCCTCCATCACCACCACCACCGACTCCGCAGCATTCACCCCAAGCAGCGCGAGCCCTGCCAGCCCCAGTGAAAGCCCGACGGCCCCTGCCGTGAAGGACATCCGTCCCTCGGGCTCGTCACTGAACGCCTTGACGATCACGCTACCGCTCCCGCCGTCCAGCGAACAGCGCACCACCACGCTCTGCTTACTGTGTCCCACCACCACCGGTTCCCCCACCGGGGCCCCGACCGCTTCGCTTGCGATGTGCGCAGCCGCCCGTGCGATCGAATCCATGCAGGCACGCTGCCACCACGGGCCCGCAGTAGAGTGCATTGTGAGAATTTCCGGACCTTGCGGTCGTGCTGCGGGAACGAGCTGCCCGAGTGCTTCGCATCCCACAGCCCTCGCGAACGCCTGGCGCGGATCACCGAGTTCGCGCGCCTGGCCGTCGGTGTCTACCTGGGCCTGCTAGACCTGGGAGTGGCCCTGGAAACGCACGGACAGAACCTCCTGGCGCTCTGTGGGAACCCGGCGTATGGATCACGCACCCTGTCACCGGTCGAGCAGAAGCTCCCCGCATCGGATAGCGCTCCAGGCGAACTCGGTCATCAGCCGCTTCTGCTCCGGCCCCGCCTCGGGCCGGCGCTCGGGCGGTAGACCGGCGGGACCGATGGTGGACACGGCTGCCTCCCGCAGTCGGACGCCGGCGGCAGCAGCCATGGGACCTACGTCAGCGTCCGGTGCGTAGCGGCGAGCAGCGACCGCGGCCTGCCGGCCGAGCATGAGACAGTGGATCCACAGCTCCTCGGCGAACCTCGCGCCGAAGAGGCGGGCCACGTCGCTGGCCAGATCCGCGGGCATACGGTCAGCGACCGTCTGACGGACCCGCTCCTCGGCCAGCCCGATCTCCGGCAGAGCGTCCCGCCAGCGGTGGTGCCCGCGCCCGTCGTCCGGATCGTTCTCTTGGCCGACAAGGCGCACGTACCCCTCCCCGTACCGCATATAGGGAAGCCAGCCGACATCCTCCAGAACCCAGCCATGACGCAGCAGTTGCTCGGCGTCGGCGGCGTCCATGGGGCAGACCGCGAGCCGAATTCCCTGGGTGGCGTGCCCATTGATGCTGCTGGTGCCGACGTGCTCCACCACATTGGGGACGGCGAGGAGACTCATCCGACCGCGGGTGCGAAAGAAGCCGGTCAGCAGCTCATCGTCATGCCTCTGTGTGCTTTCTCGGGCGAACTCCAGGAAATCTGCTGCAACTTCGACACGCAAGCAGATGCTCAAAGACGGTGTGAACTCATCAGGTACGGCTCTTACCCAGGAGGCGCCGGCGAGGGCGGCGAGGCGCGACGCGGCGCCGTTGCGGGCATGCCAATTGGTGTAGAAGACCAGGGCCTCGTCGGGGAACCGGCCCACCGCGTGTCCGACAAGGCCCAGCAGGTCGTCGGGGCCGGACACATCGTCCTGGACCACCAAGTGGTGGCTTGCCCCCGGAGCCGCTGCCGCCCACGCCACGAGGGCGGTACGCAACGCCGAAGGCGGCCCGTCCGGATCAGGGTCCAGGGCCAGCCCGCCCAGCCCGAGCCGGGCGACCAGCCCCTCGGCCTGCGCCCTGCGCACGGGGTGGGTCATGACTGCCGAGCTGATGCGTCCTGCGGTCACCACGGCGCTCCCGGATGTCTCGGCTACGACGGGTCCATGGGCGGCAGGTACGCCTCCCGCCGCCGGACGTTCATGGTGAAGGAAGACCCCAACGAGTTCACGGCACAGAAGGTCAAATGGCTGGATATTAGGCGAACATGACGCGGAGGATGCCACCGCTGCTGGGACGCCCCCCGCCGTGTCAAAGCGCACCCTTGTTCGACCCCGGGAGTGGAATCCCGCGGAGCGAGCACAGACTTCCCCGGCGACCTGGTGCAGCTACACCACGACCTCGACAAGGCCAACGCCGACCTCAGTCCTTGACCAGCACCCCGAGCCCCCCCGAGGCGATCGACGGCTGGACCGACAAACCCGGCGAAGGCTACTGGCGAGACCGGCACCACGACCCGTCACCCGGCTGGAGCGACGACGACAAGCAGCGCGAAACCGAACTGCGGGAACGCACACTCGACCTCGCCACACAGGTCCACGGACACCCTCACTGGGACACCCTGAGAGGGGCCGACCTCGTCAAAGCACGGATGAAGATCAAGCATATGGATGACGAGTCGGTTGGCGACTGACGCCGCTGGGCAGCTGGTGGCCCCGCCCGGGATGAGGACGGGGCCGCAACTCACGCGTCTGTCAGAACAGCCAACGGGCGCCAGCAGTCCCGGTACTGAGGCTGACCAGCCACACCAGAAGCGCTGGTGATGCGACGGCTGTCAAGTGGCGGCCGGCCCGGACCTCCAGCCCATGACGGCCAAGAGACACGAACCACGGTGAAGATTCGACATTCGACGAATCCGCTGGCGGCCGAGAGCGCCTCTCGTGACTCTTAAGACTTGTGCCAGGTGCTACCGTCATGAAGCACTCCAGACTTGGTACGAGGGGTCTTGCTTCGCGGGCTGCGACCCGCAAGCACTCACGCAGCCGAGGTGTTCCAGCACCTCGGCTGTTGTGCTTCCGTAGACGCTACCGCCCGCCAGGATCCAGACACGTCCGAAGCGATCGAATCCTGGACACCCGGAGCTAGCAGAGCGTTACCGACCTTGCATTGCATGTGTATTGGGTTTCGAGATTCCGAGGCGGTCGAAGTAGGTAATTTAGTCAATGTTGGCAGGTCAGACTATGCCTTCCTACCTGCCTGTTTGTCGCGGGTGGTGTGGGATCTGCTCTCCAGCCGGGCGGTCGCTGCGGGGCGCGAACATCGGAATGCAAGGAAGCTTCCGCGCTAGCAGACATGTCTGAAAATCGCTGCAGGCGGCGGGGTATCCCCAACCGCTGGCTCTCCCTGCGCAGTAGACGCCATCAGCAGTAGAGCGCCCGGCTCACGCGAGAAGCGAAGCGGGGGCGCGCATAACCGGCCCCGTTCTATCGGGCGCTAGCGGCGTCTCAGGCTCCGGCAGGCATCGCATCCTCCCGCGGGAACACGGCCGGACACCGCCGGCAGATCCACGACCGCGCCCACAGCGCCCGCGCAAGGAGTAGTCGTTGGGTAGCGACTGTTCCCGCACCCACGGCCTGGGCTTGGCGGCAGTGCGCTTCTCGCCGCGGCCCGCCCCTACTATGCCAACATGCCAACCGGTACTACCCGAAGGGTAGAGCGCAAAGCACCCCAGCACCACGTGTTCAGCTGGGAGTGTCCCGCGCCAGGTCCCGACGCATGGCTTCACGGGCCGCGTCGAGGGCGTTGTCGTACTCCATCGTGATCCTGTCGGACTCCGGAGTGCCGACGACTACACCATCTGCGACGGCATTCCGCAGAGCCCGAAGACATCGGAACAGTGACGCCGCAGGCCCGGCAACAGCACTCGGAGCAAGGATCTCAAGTTCATACCGCGGGCCGTAGCACGTGCTGACTGCAGTACGGGCCTCACGAGAGAGCTCAGAAAGTGGACGGTCTCGATCAAGCAGAAGAGCAATCAGCTCATTTCTCGCCGTAGCGACAGCTGCCAGGTAGCCGCTGTACAGCTCCCGGCGTGTCCTCCTCCACTCGGTCACCCGCTCTTGGCGGCCCTTCTGACGTTCGACGAACAGTGCGGATCCCAAGGCGATCACCGCTCCACTGACCGTGGCGAACAAGGTCGTCCAGTTCATACAACGACATTAGGGATCGGACAAGATCACCGAAAGGAAGATTCCTCAAATCCTGCCCCTCCCCGCCTGTATCTGCTTCGGCGGCCGCGCGTTCACCATGCTCGCGCTACTGCACTGAACCCCAACCGCCACTGGGTGGGGCCGCTCCACGTTCCAGCTCAAGCCGTCAGCGCCTCCTCGCGCAGGAACGTCGCCGGACACCGCCGGCAAATCCACGAGCACGCCCACCTGGCCCGCGCATCCACCGACGCCGACGCCCGCCATGCCACCCCATCCGGAACCACGACCCCTTGGCGCGGCACCATCTAGCCCCCGCAGCAGATCGGATCGACGGTCGATAGGCTCGCGCTTCGGCTTCTACGTATGAGGAGACGGGCGATGACGCACTCAGTCATGGGCATCGACATCGGCGGAACCAAGCTGCTCATGGTCGCTCAACGCACGGGTGATGGCGGACCTTTGATCCGCCGCCTTGCCACTGGGGGCGCCACAACCCCCGATGAGATCGAGGCTGCCATCGAAGGCTTCGTTGCCGAACACCATTTGACTCCCGCCTACATGGGCATCGCGGTCCCCGGGCTCATCGAGGACGGACGCGTAACCGTCTGCGATGTCCTGCCCAAGCTGAATGGATGGCGGGGCCCCGCCGCCACCGGCATATCCCACATCTTGGTCAACGACATCCGCTGTGCCCTGGCGGAGGAGGCGGCAGGGCTCGCGGAGTCTCCGACCATCGCCGTCATGCTCTGCGGAACCGCCGTGGGGTCTGCATACTTGCACCAGGGAAGAGTGGTTCGCGGTTGCCGCGGATGGGCTGGCGAAATCGGCTACATGCCTGTGCCGACACCCCAGGGCATCCTCCGGCTCGACGAATTGGCCGGAGGCGCCGCCATCGTTCGCGCCACGGGGCTTAGCCCCGCACAGGTCCATGCCGCACTCGCCGCCGGCGACACCACCGTCCGCCAGATCGTGGACGCGGCCGGTGAGGCGTTCGGGCTGGCAATCGCCACGCTGGTGAACATCCTCAACCCGGACACCCTCCGGGCCGCGGGCGGCACCCTCGGCTACCCAGGCTATTGGGACACCGCCTTGGCCACCGCCCGTACTCACTCGCTCCCCGAGCTGTGGGACTCCTGCGCCGTCGACCGCATCAAGGACCCCGAACTGGTCGTCGCCCGCGGTGCCCTCCGGCTAGCCGCCGCGGCGGCAGACGGCGCACCATGGGTCCGGCAGTACGTCTGACAGCACTGTGCGAAGGCGATCGAGCAAGGCTGGAGCAGCAGGCGCGGGGGCCGAGTGATCACAGAACGTAGCGAATTGTGATTCACGCAGGTCTATGCCTTTCCTACGACCAGGCCGCCTCTTGGAAACACAGCTCCACCAATTGCCGGTCGCTCTAACCTGCAGCTGACCTGGACACTCAGCCGACCCGGCCGCTTCGGATATCACTGAGGCACCCGAGGACCTTCTGACGGCGACTGGATCCGGGCGAGGGGTGGCCGGGGCGGCTGTCCGCGTGCGGGCGGCTTCCCCGGCCTCTTCACACATGGGTGCCGGCGGTCGGTGTCAGTCCTGGGAGGCGCGGCGGCGGGAAGCCAGGATCAGACCGGCGCCAGCAGTGAGGGTGACGGCGGTGCCGCCGATGGCCCAGGGGGTGGCCGAGCCGACGCCGGTCGCGGCAAGCTGGGCGTCCGAGGAATTGGTGCTGGAGGTGGCTATGGCGCGCTTGGCGCCGGTGGTGCCGTTGGAATCCATGGCACCCTTGGCGCCGTTGGTGTCGCCCTGCTTCTGCTTCTCGCCGCCGGTGGCCTTGCCGTCCTTGGACTCCTGGCCTTCCTTGGCGTTCTCGTGGTCCTTGTCCTTGTCGCCCTTGTTCTTGGCGGCCTCGGCTCCGTCCAGTTGGCGGGCCTCGTACTGGCCGACGTCGAGGAAGCGGCGAACGTCCTCGGCCTTGCCACTCCGCAGCGCCTTTATGCCGGCTTCCCTGACGTGCAGACCGCCGGACGCGACAATGCGGCTGGCGACGATGCGGTCGTCGATCTGGCGGGCCCTGTGCTGGCCCGACTCAAGGAAGCGCGTCCGGTCTTCGGGGCTGCCGTCCATCGCCTCCTGCGCGCGGTCGTAGAGCACGCTTCCGCGCTTGGCTGTGTGGATGATTCGGCCGATCTCGACGCGGTTGTCCTCGTCTCGGGCCGTGTACTGGCAGATCTTCAGGAACTCGCGGATGGCTTCGTGGGTGTCCTTCATCAGGGCCTCATGGGCGGCCCTCCGCACGGCCTTGCCGCCGATGCTGGATATCTGGACTGTGCGCAGCGTGTCGTCCGCGAACTGGGCCCGTTCATGGCCTTCCTTCAGAAAGCGCACGCGGTCCTTGGCGGAGCCGTTCATGGCCGCCTGCGCGGCCTCGTAGACGCTGCTGCCGGGCTTGGACTTGTTGATGATCCTGAGGATGGCGACACGGTTGTCGTCGTCGGCCTTCACGTTGCTCTGCGTGTCCGGCTTCGCATCCGGTGCGGTGTCAGGGGCTGAGTTGGCCGGCGCCGTGGCGGCGTCGGCGGCGACAGCAGGAGAGGCGAACAGGACGGCAGGCGCGATCGCCGCAGCGGCGACAACAGATGAAATACGGGACAGCTTCACGCGTACCCCCACTTTCCCAGGGAAGAAGTAGTAAATATGCCGTAAAGCATAAGGGGTGCAAAATTTCTCGGTCAGGAACCCCCTGCCTAGGGGGCGGCCCTGGTAGGGCTTGGCGAGGCGTCACGGTCGATGTACCTGGGCGCTACCTCGATTCGCCCGGTACGCGGCTGCTACAACAAGGCGAAGCTGGCAAGGGATCGCCTTCCGGCGGACGAGTGGACGCAAGGCTGGCCGTCGGCGCGGGCTGTGACGTTGCACGTGACCGGTGACCGCTCGTCAGTTGGCGACAATCGGCGCGATCTCCCAGACTGCGGCATCGAAGGCAGTCGACCATCGCATCGAGGACACTCCTCCCTGCCGCCGGGCGTGGGGGATAATATCGACATGGATGTGTCACGGGGCCGAGACATCGTTGAAGAGGGCTGGCATGCCGTTCGTGAGGACGGACGAGTCCAGGATGAACTACTTGACGCCGCCTACCAGGAGCCCCGCCTGTGGCAGTTGTACCCTTGGACCGGTATGGGTGAGCTGCACTTCAGTCGTTGCACCGAATCCCGCTGGACCTGGGACATTCCATACATTCAGCCCGCAAGGGGCGGTGGCTATTGGGTCTCCGGCCCCCTCCTCTACGAGCCGGTTGGCTCGGCGGCAACCGCGGAAGAGGCAGTCGCCATGATTGTCGAACGACTGCCTCTCAGCTGCGGCCCAGCCTTCGTGGGGACGCCCGAAGAGCTCGCGGCCCATGAGGCCGAAGCGCCGATCCCGCTAGGGGGCAACGCTCCCAAGCCCTGATCCGGCGCTGCTCTCGACCACCACCTGACAGTGAAGCTAGTCGCGCAGGTCATTGGACCGCGGTCGAGCAACTTCCGCGTCCATGGACAGTAGGCGCTGCGTTGGTACTGGATGCGTCGGTGAGACTTGAGAGGACTTGTCGGTGGGCTCCGAGAGCGGACGACGGACTGACGAGGATTGCCGAGAACTGGCAGCATCGGCTCCTCGGCAGGCAGGATCCCTGGCCGTCGCCGAGGAAGCCTGTCGAGTGTTCATCCGAGGGCTCCGCGGGAGCTCCTTCCCGCGGAGCCTGGTGCGTGAGACATGATCTCTACCATGAGCGAACCGGAACTGGACCTGCTCTCACAGCTGTGGGAAGAGCACGTGCGCGCGCCGTTCCCACCACACCTTCGCGGTCGGGACATCGAAGGCGAGGACATGGTGATGCTGGATGCGGACATCGCCGGCTGCGTCTCCTCGTCAGTGTCAGGGCCCCTTGATGAGAAGAGCCGCAGAACTCTGCTCGGGTGCCTCGCGGCCGTTGAGAAGGTCCTGCCGTCGATCGGTGATGAGGGCAGCGCGGTCGAGTACTACGAGCGATTGCGGGAGATGGCGGCGTTGGCAGTCGAACTCGGGAACGCCACGGTCCGGTAGCGCGGGGCGGTGGATCACCCGACGGCTTCCTATTCGGCTCATGCTCGGAAGCTGGCCAGGCGGGGGATTCGGTGGCCGTCTCGGGGGTGGTGCCGTTGAAAGCCAGCCGACGACGATAGCCGCGCAAAGACGAGGGTCGGTGAACGCCCTCGCCCAGCCGCCGAAGAGAACCGACAGCCCACCCCTGACCCGCATCATCATCGACGACCGGCCACCAGCCAGCAGTTGACACGGAGATACCCCACCCATGAGGCGGATTCAACAAATCGTCGCAACACGAGGAGTGTTGGGGTCGTTAGTCAGTAGCCCGGTGAAGCACTCGGCTGGGGTGTCCCAGCCAAGCGTCTTCCTGGGTCTGCGGTTCAGTTCAGCTGCGGCGGCGTCCAGGTCCTGCTTGGTGTACTTGGACAGATCCGTTCCCTTCGGGAAGTACTGCCGCAGCAAACCGTTCGTGTTCTCGTTCGAGCCTCGCTGCCATGGGCTGTGAGGCTCGCAGAAGTACACCGGCATTCCCGAGGCTTCCGAGAAGGCGTAGTGATGTGCCATCTCGGACCCTTGGTCCCAGGTCAGAGAGCGCTTGAGATGCGGCGGAAGGCCGCTGACGGCACCGAGAAGCGCTTTCCGGAAGAACCCGGGGGTGGATCCGTTCGGGAGGTGCACGAGCAGCGTGTAGCGGGTGCTGCGTTCCACGAGAGTGCCGATCGCTGAGCCGCTTTTCGCGCCGACAATCAGGTCGCCTTCCCAGTGCCCCGGGACAGTGCGGTCGGCGGCCTCGGCGGGACGCTGGCTGATCGAGACCATCGGGTGAGTGAACCGCGGGGTCCGCTGGTCGGGCTGCCGGCACCGCCTGCGCATGCTGCGGCCGGTCCTGAGGCGCTGGGAGATCTCGTGCCACAGGCCGCCTCTCGCCTGTGCGTACAAGGCTCGGTAGATCGTCTCGTGCGTCACGTGCATCTCCGGACGGTCCGGGAAGTCCCGGCGAAGGATGTTCGCTATCTGCTCGGGACTCCACTTCTCGCCCAGTCGCGCCTGGACGAATTCCCGCAGTTCAGGGCAGCGGTCGATCCTCCGTGGCTTAGAGCTCCTAACGCAACGCTGGTAGCCGTGTCCTCCGGACGGATACGTCGGTTGCTTGGGATATGGGCAAGCGG
>NZ_JBNHIN010000017.1:161107-180465 GCF_050054615.1 Streptomyces sp. YGL11-2 | reverse complement strand
CAACTTCCATCCGCACAACTTCACCTCCCATGGCTTCGCTCCGTTCGGTGCCAAGGGTGTGCTGAGTGCCATCAGCACCAGCGGCATCATCTTCGCGCTGCTCGGGTTCGAGCAGGCGATCCAGCTGGCGGGCGAGAGCCGTAACCCCAAGCGGGACCTGCCGCGTGCCACGATCGGCTCGGTCGTCATCGGTGCGGTGATCTACACCGCGCTGCAGGTCGTCTACATCGGCGCGCTGCCGCTGGCCTCCTTCGCGCACGGTTGGGCCAAGCTCAACTACGTCGGCATCGAAGGCCCCTGGGCCGGTCTTGCCACGGTGATTGGTCTGGGTTGGCTGGGCTGGGTGCTGTACGCGGATGCCATCATCTCTCCCGGTGGTACGGGTCTGATCTACACCACCTCCACCTCGCGTATCTCCTACGGTCTGAGCAAGAACGGCTACGCGCCGAGGTTGTTCGAGAAGACCGATGCCCGCGGTGTGCCGTGGTTCGGCCTGATCATCTCGTTCGTGACCGGTGTGGTCTGCTTCCTGCCCTTCCCCAGCTGGCAGCAGCTCGTCTCCTTCATCACCTCCGCCAGTGTCCTGATGTACGCCGGCGCGCCGCTGGCCTTCGGTGTCTTCCGTCAGCGGCTGGCCAACCACGAGCGTCCCTACCGGCTGCCCGGCGGCAACGTTCTGTCCCCGCTGTCTTTCGTGGTGGCGAGCCTGATCATCTACTGGGCCGGTTGGGACACCCTGCAGCGACTGGGTTGGGCGATCATCATCGGCTACGTCCTGCTCGGCAGCTACGCCCTGTACGCGACGAAGAAGCGGCTGCCGAACGCGCCCCGACTGGACTGGAAGGCCGCGCAGTGGCTCCCGGTCTACCTGATCGGCATGGGCGTCATCTCCTGGCAGGGCGGCTTCGGCGGCAAGAGCCACATCCCGCTCTGGTGGGACATGGCGATCGTCACGGTGTTCTCCGTCGGCATCTACTACTGGGCCCGGGCCACCGCCGTCCCGGCCGAGGCGATCGAGCAGAACATCGAGGAGGTCGCCGTCGTGGACGAGGGCGGTCACTGACAGCCCCCCGACCTCACGGTCGAGCATGCCGATGAGTTCCGCCGGTCTCCCGGCGGAACTCATCGGCTTCTGCTTTTGCGTATTCACTACCCGGCCACGCGTGCCATGACGGCATTCGCACCGACCGCACGTGCGAACCCGGCCCGGTATTACGGCAGTTGACCCGCATCGACCGACGAGAATTTCGGTACGGGGAAGACGAGGCAAGCGAATTGGCCTGCTGTGTGAACGAGTTGATCGGGGACGGTCATTTCCCGCGGCCGGGACGGGACCGCTCCGCGGCGAGGGCCGATCGCCGGGGGCGAGCCCCGGCGATCACGGAATTCCCGTTGTGGCTCAGCCGTTCTTGCTCCCGCTGCGCCCCGACACCGGTACGTCGAGGGAGCGGGCGATGCCCACCACGCCCTCGTCGAGGCGCTGGAGATGCCGCAGCACGCGGAAGGTGACGGTGCCCGACCGCAGTACCGGGGAGTCGTCCGCTTCCAGCATCGAGGCGATGCTGGCCCCGGATTCGACCTCGCCCTCGGCGTGCTCGTCCGCCACCCGCGCGACGATGAGATCGATGTTGCGCGCGATGCGCAGGCCGGCGCGGTCGAGCCGGGGATCGGCCGCGACGGTCTTGCTGAACGGCACGAGTTCGGCCGTCGCCGCCAGGGAGCGCGCGTGGTACGCGCAGGTGTCCAGGAGCGCCACCAGATAGCGTGCCGTCTGCCGGCGCACCCGCAGCGGAGTGATGGGATGCATCAACGGCTGGGTGGAGCCCCGCAGATCGTCCAGGGCGGTGTCCAGATCGCGCGCCCGGCTCAGCAGGTCCACGGCGGGCCCGCCGCTGAGCTGCTCCACCGCCGCGGACACCACCTCGCGCAACCGGACCAGGACCGTGCCCAGATGCTCGTCCGTACGGCGGTCCGTGTGCACCGGCAGTACCAGGACGGCGGCGATGATCCCGCACGCGGCGCCCAGCGCCGTCTCCTCGATACGCAGCACCAGGGTGGCGAAGCTGTACGTGTTGAGGAGCGTGTAGAGCAGACCGAGCATCGCGGTGACGAAGAAGGACATCAGCGCGTACGACAACGGGGCGGTGAAGAACATCCCGAAGACGCAGAGCAGCACGAGCACGAACGCGGTCCAGGTGTGGTTGCCGACCAGACCGGCGAGGCCGACACCGGCAACCACGCCGAGCACCGTGCCCAGCAGCCGGCGATAGCCCTTGACCAGGATCTCGCCCGTCGAGGCCGTGTTGAGGAACACCACCCAGCAGGTCAGCACTGCCCAGTACCAGCGTTGGGTGGACAGGAACTCACCGCCGACGATGGCCAGCGCGGAGCCCACCGCGACCTGGCACGCGGCCCGGGTGGTGGGCCGCTGGAGCCCGGTGCGCTCGTCCTCGCCCTCCGTGCGCTCCTCGGCCCCGACGATCGCGAGGTCCTCGGCATCGAACTCCTCACGCGAGCGCGTGGTGGCCGGCGAGTCGTCGGACTCGTCCTGCGGCCCGTCCAGCGCCAGCCGCAGGCCCAGCACGGCACGCGCGGCCTCCCCCAGACCGCGGAAGGCGTCCTGGACGGCCGGTGTGCCGGGCGGCAGGTTGTCCTCGTCGCGGTAGCCCAGCAACCTGTTCCGCACATGAGCCAGCGCCGTGCCGCGGTCGTCGGGTGCCCGCCGTGCGACCAGCAGATGCAGCGCTTCCAGGTCCCGGCGCAGCGTGCCGACGGCGTCGCCCTCGGCCTGCACACGGTTCGTCATGGCCGGCACCGGGGCATCGGGCAGATGCAGGGTGAGCGTGTCCGTGCGCTCCGCGCTGCGCGCGTTGAGCAGCATCACCCCCAGCCGTTCGGCCGCGATCTCGGCATCCGCGACCCGTCGCTGCAGCAGTCCCGCGACGGCGGCGTCCCGGGTTCCCTCCTCCAGGCGGCCCTGAATCATCAGCGCCGCCTCGTGCAGCCGGGCGGTGTGCCGCCGCAGGTCGTCCAGGACGCCGTCCAACTGCTTGGGACCGGCGTCCACCAGCTCGATGTGGGTGGCCACCAGTTGCGCCAGGCGTGCCCGGAAAGCCTCCCGCAGCCGGCGCAGGGTCCGTTCCGGAGTTTCGGGAACGACCGCGAAGCGCACGACCGCACTGCAGGCGAACGCGACGCCCAGCGTCAGATACAGCTCCGGCAGGGTCGGCACGGTGGCATGGACGAACAGCGAGACGAAGTAGACCTGGAAGCCGATCAGCCCCAGGGCCATGCCGCGGTCACCGAAGCGGCGGGCGTAGACGGCGCCGAAGATCAGAGCGATGAAGAACAGGTCGCCGGCGATGATCTGGTTGTGGAGCAGCGCCGCCAGCGTCATGGCGGCGAGCGCGACGGGCAGACCGAGCGCAACCGTGATCGCCTGGCCGCGTACCTCCTTCTCCCTGATGGCGAACGTCGCGGCCATGGCGGCCATGGCGCCCGCGACCATCAACGTGACGCTGGTGTGGAGCAGTGCCAGCACGACGAGAGTGAACACAATCGCCGCCACGGTCCGCAGCCCGGCCATCAACCGCAGCAGCCCGGGGTCGGATGCCGCGAAGCGGTCCCAGGTGCCCCGCCCCGTCCGTCGTATCGCTGCCTTCACGCTGCCGCACGCTCCCCGTTCTTGCCATCGGCCGAGGTCATGTGCGCCGTCGGCCGGGTGGATCAAGCATGGCACGACACCTGTCGGGGACCGCCGCCGAAGGCCCGAGGGGGTGCAGAACGGCTTCGGTCCGCACCCGTACCCGGGCTGCCGCCCTGCCGGACCGGCTTGTTACCGCGCTCCGGCGGCACCGGATCGCGCTGCCGTACGTCCTGGTGCCTCGGGGAAGTCGGTGCGGAACCCACACGCAGGGGACGATGCTCTCGACCTCGTCGGACGGGGCCGTTCGGCCGGTGAGCGTCGTCCGCGGACAGGTGCGGTACCCGCACACCCGCCCGCGACCTGCCCCCGGCTGACGCTCGCCCACGCCACCAACACGCCCCGTGGAAGCGCGACTTCACGCCTGTGCGGACGCCTGCCCGCGCCTGCACCGCACGGGTGTCAGGCGGTGGCGCGCAGGGCGCGGCGGGCGGCGGTGCGAAGGTGGGCGAGGACGTCCGGGTCGGCGTCGAGGGTGTAGTCGTCGTCGAGGCCGGCGAGGGTCTGGGCGATGCGCGGCAGGTGGTCGTCGGAGACGTCGACGCGGCAGGTGGCATCGTCGAGGGGCCGGATGCGGGTGGCCAGGCCCCGGGTGCGGGCGCGGACACGGTCGGCGGAGGCGTGGACGGTGGCGATGGCGCGGTAGCGGGTGGGGGCGGCGGAGAGCCGGCCGGCGACGAAGGCGGCGGGGCCGTCGCCGGGGACCGCGCGGGCTGGAACGCGGCGGCCGGTGGGGGTGGCGCCGGTGATCCGGTCGAGGCGGAAGAGGCGCCAGTCGTCCTTGCCGGTGTCGTGGGCGAGGAGGTACCAGAGGCCGCCGGAGTCGACCAGGTGGCACGGTTCTGCCCGGCGGGGCGTGGTGGCGCCGTGGCGGGTGGTGTAGTCAAAGGTGACGATCTCGTGGTCGCGGCAGGCGACGGCGAGGGTGGCCAGCAGGGCCGGGTCGGCGCGGGGCCCCCGGTCCTCCCAGACGATGCCGTCCAGGGAGGTCTGCAGCGCGGTGACCTGTCCGCGCAGGCGGCGGGGGAGGACCTGTTCGAGCTTGGCCAGGGCCCGCAGGGCGGTCTCCTCGATACCCGTGAGGCCGCCGGCGGCGGTGCGCAGGGCGACGGCGATCGCGACGGCCTCGTCGTCGTCGAGGAGCAGGGGCGGGAGGTCGGCACCGGGGGCGAGGCGGTAGCCGCCGGCGTGCCCGCGGGCGCTGTCGACGGGGTAGCCGAGTGCGCGCAGCCGGTCGATGTCGCGGCGGACGGTGCGGACGGTGACCTCCAGGCGTTCGGCGAGGTCGGCGCCGGACCACTCCCGCCGGGTCTGCAGCAGGGAGAGCAGCCGCAGCATGCGGGCCGTCATGTCGCTGGTCATGGAATCCATGATGCCGGTGTCAAAGGACACCCCTTGTCCTGAAACGACTCTACGGTGGACCTGTCCGCACGGAGCAAATCAGGAGGTTCTCCATGAAAATTGCTGTTCTCGGTACAGGTGGCGGCGCTCGCGCCCACATCGCCAGGCTCGCCGAACTCGGTCACGAGGTCCACGTCGGCACCCGCGACCCGCAGGCCACGCTGGCCCGCACCGAGCCCGACATGATGGGCAACCCGCCCTTCAAGCAGTTCCTCGCGGACCACCCGGGCGTCGAACTGCACACCTTCGGCGACGCCGCGGCCGCCGCCGACGGCCTGGTGATCAACGGCATCGACGGCCACAACGCCGTGGCGGCCCTGTCCGCCATCGCCGACCGGCTCGCCGGCAAGACCCTGGTCGACTACGCCGTGCCGTACATCTACAACCCGGACATCGAGCGCCCCTGGCCGACCCCGTGGGGCGTCAACCCGGTCCTCGACCCCTGCGACAGTGACAGCCTGGGCGAGCAGATCCAGCGCGCTTTGCCGCAGACGAAGATCGTCAAGGCGTTCGTCACCCAGGAGCAGGCCACCGTCGTCGACCCGCAGGCCATCGGCGGCGGCGACCACACGATGTTCGTCGCGGGCGAGGACACCAACGCCAAGCAGCAGGTCACCGACCTGCTGAAGGCTTACGGCTGGACCGACGTCCTCGACCTCGGTCCGCTGGTCGCCGCCCGCGGCATGGAGATGTACGCCCACATGCACGGCGCCATCGGCATCGCCCTCGGCTTCGGCACCCACTTCGGCGTCAAGGTCGTGCGCTGACCATGACCACGAAGAACGACGCGCCCCTGAACGGCAGGATCGTCTGTCAGGCGATATGGGCCCGCGACGGGCGGGCGCTGGCCGACTTCTACGCCACCGCCCTGGGCACCACGGTGACCCGGACCTACCCCGACGAGCAGGGCAACGAGGCCGCCCACGCCTTCTTCGTGAACGGCGCGATGTACCTCTTCTACACGTCCGAGTCCTTCACCGCGCCCACCTGGCCCGAGGAACAACTGCCCTTCCACATGGACCTCTCCTTCCCCGACGTCGCGGCGGCGGAGCAGCGGCTGCTGGAGATGGGCGCCACCAAGCCCGACCACCAGCCCGGTGGCCGTTACTGGACCGTCCTGCTGGACCCCTCCGGCCAGCCCTTCTGCATCCACGGCACCCAGTGACACCGCATCACGCCGGGACCGTCCTGCCCCGTGTCACCGCCGCCCAGCGCCGCGCCCGCCTCGTACGCCGTCACCTTCTCGCGCCGTCCGTGCGCGAGAGGTCGGCCGAGGCGGTGGCGCTGGCCCTGGTCGGCCTGCACGCCACCGACCCCGCCACCGTCTTCCTCGCCGCGGCGGCCCGCATACACGCCCCGACCGCCGCCGCCATCGACCACTCCCTCTACGACGTCCCCAACGGTGCCCCGGCGCTGGAGCGCATACGGTGCATGCGCCGCACCATGTTCGTCGTCCCGGCCCGCCTGGCCCCGGCCGTACGGTCGGCGACCGTACGCGACCCGCAGCGGCACCGTGCCGAGACCCTCACGCACCTGCGCCAGGCGCTCGGCTGGGACGCACCCCGCTACCAGGCGGTGGAGCGAGCCGCTCTGGCGGCGATCACGGCCCGGGGGCGGGCCACCGCCGCTCAACTCGCCGCCGACGTACCGGAATTGAGGGAGCGGATCGTCACCTTCCCCGGCAAACCCTACGAGTCCCGGCAGCGTGCCGGCACACCGGTTCTGGGCGCACTCGCCGCCGAGGGACGCATCCGCCGGGACCGCCCGGCCGGCTCGTGGACGTCCGCGCAGTTCCACTGGGCGCCGGCCCGCCCCCTGCCGCAGATACCCGCTGCCCAGGCGAAGACCGCACTGGCCCGTCATTACCTCTCCGCGTTCGGCCCGGTCACCGTGGAGGATCTGAAGTGGTGGACCGGCTGGAACCTCACCGACACCCGCAAGGCCCTCGCCGCCACCGGTGCCCAGGCCGTCGACCTCGACGAAGGCACCGGCTACCTCTTGCCCGAAGACCTCGACACCACCCGCGCCGAGCCCGAGCCCGCGGCAGCCCTGCTGCCCGGCCTCGACCCCACGCCCATGGGCTGGCGGCACCGCGACTGGTACCTCGACCCGGACCACACCAAGGCCCTCTTCGACCGCAACGGCAACATCGGCCCCACCGTCTGGTGGCACGGCCGGGTGGTCGGCGCCTGGGCCCAACACCCCGACGGGCACATCAACCACCACCTCCTCACCGACCCCGGAACCGAGGCCCGCGCAGCCGTGGAGTCGGAGATCAGCCGTCTGACCGCGTTCCTCGACGGCACCCGCATCACGCCCTGCTACCGCACCCCCCTCGAACGCCGGCTCGCCACCCACCGCTGACCGCGGCTCAGGCCGTTCCGACCGCGGCGGTTCCGACTGGGCCGCTGTCACGGAACAGGCCGGCCGGACGCCCTCGGCGCCCAGCCGGCCTGTTCCGGTGGTGCATCCCTCCCCGGGTGCCGAGCCCTCAGCTCGACGGGGTGGGTCAGTCCGTGCCGAACTCCATCGCGGCGCGGTCCAGCATCTCCTCGTCGGCGGAGCCCTCGCCGCGGGAGGCGATGGCCTCGGCGCCGCCCTCCGGCATGCTGCCGATCAGCCCGGTCGCCGCCGCCTGGGCGGCACCGATGGCGGGGTTCGCGGTGCCGATCAGGCCGAGCCCGGCGTACTGCTCCAGCTTGGCGCGCGAGTCGGCGATGTCGAGGTTGCGCATGGTGAGCTGGCCGATCCGGTCCACCGGGCCGAACGCCGAGTCCTCGGTGCGCTCCATGGACAGCTTGTCCGGGTGGTAGCTGAACGCCGGGCCCGTGGTGTCGAGGACCGAGTAGTCCTCACCGCGCCGCAGCCGCAGCGTCACCTCGCCGGTGACGGCCGCGCCGACCCAGCGCTGCAGCGACTCGCGCACCATCAGCGCCTGCGGGTCCAGCCAGCGGCCCTCGTACATCAGCCGGCCCAGGCGCCGGCCCTCGTTGTGGTACTGGGCGAGGGTGTCCTCGTTGTGGATCGCGTTGACCAGCCGCTCGTACGCAGCGTGCAGCAGGGCCATCCCGGGCGCCTCGTAGATGCCGCGGCTCTTGGCCTCGATGATCCGGTTCTCGATCTGGTCCGACATGCCCATGCCGTGCCGCCCGCCGACGGCGTTGGCCTCCATCACCAGGTCGACGGGGGAGCCGAACTCCTTGCCGTTGATCGTCACCGGACGGCCCTGGTCGAAGCCGATGGTGACGTCCTCGGTGAGGATCTCGACCTCGGGGTCCCAGAACCGCACGCCCATGATCGGCTCCACGGTCTCCACACCGTTGTCCAGGTGCTCCAGGGTCTTGGCCTCGTGGGTGGCGCCCCAGATGTTGGCGTCGGTGGAGTACGCCTTCTCCGTGCTGTCGCGGTAGGGCAGGTCGTGGGCGAGCAGCCACTCCGACATTTCCTTGCGGCCACCGAGCTCGGTCACGAAGTCCGCGTCCAGCCAGGGCTTGTAGATCCGCAGCTGCGGATTGGCGAGCAGGCCGTAGCGGTAGAACCGCTCGATGTCGTTGCCCTTGAAGGTCGAACCGTCGCCCCAGATCTGGACGTCGTCCTCAAGCATCGCCCGGACCAGGAGAGTGCCCGTGACGGCGCGGCCGAGCGGCGTGGTGTTGAAGTAGGCACGCCCGCCCGAGCGGATGTGGAACGCCCCGCAGGTGAGCGCGGCCAGGCCCTCCTCGACCAGCGCCGCACGGCAGTCGACCAGGCGCGCGATCTCGGCGCCGTAGGTCTTCGCGCGGCCGGGCACCGAGGCGATGTCGGGCTCGTCGTACTGGCCGATGTCGGCGGTGTAGGTGCACGGGATGGCGCCCTTGTCGCGCATCCACGCGACCGCGACGGAGGTGTCGAGGCCGCCCGAGAAGGCGATGCCGACGCGCTCGCCGGCGGGAAGGGAGGTGAGGACCTTTGACATGGGAAGAGTATGCACGATTCCACATGACTATGCAATGGGGTTCGGTGTCGCGAGCGGGGTGGTATCCGTCGGGTCCGCCCCGCCGGGTCCGTTGCGGGCGAAGTAGGGGCCGGCGTAGGGGCCGGGGCGGTCGGCGCCCCGGCCCCTCGGGGGCCTGCCGGTCAGGACGCGGGCAGCTCGCCGCGGACGGTGCGGGCCGCGGCGACCAGGTTTTCCAGCGCGGCGCGGGTCTCGGGCCAGCCGCGGGTCTTCAGACCGCAGTCGGGGTTGACCCACAGGCGGTCGGCGGGGATGGCCCGCAGACCGGTGCGCAGCAGTTCGGCCGCCTCCTGCGTGCTCGGTACCCGCGGTGAGTGGATGTCGTACACGCCCGGCCCGGCCTCGCGCGGATAGCCGTGGGCGGCCAGTTCGCGGGCCACCTGCATATGGGAGCGGGCGGCTTCGAGGCTGATGACGTCGGCGTCGAGGTCGTCGATGGCCTGGACGATGTCGCCGAACTCGGCGTAGCACATGTGGGTGTGGATCTGGGTGCCCGGCCGGACGCCGCCGGTGGTGATCCGGAACGCCTCCGTTGCCCAGGACAGGTACGCGGGGCGGTCGGTGGCGCGCAGCGGCAGCGTCTCGCGCAGGGCCGGCTCGTCGACCTGGATGACGGACGTGCCGGCCGCCTCCAGGTCGGCGACCTCGTCGCGCAGCGCGAGGGCGACCTGCCGGGCGGTGTCGCCGAGGGGCTGGTCGTCGCGGACGAAGGACCAGGCGAGCATGGTCACCGGACCGGTCAGCATGCCCTTGACCGGGCGGTCGGTGAGGGACTGGGCGTAGGTCGTCCAGCGCACGGTCATCGGCTCGGGGCGGGAGACGTCGCCGGCCAGGATCGGCGGGCGGACATAGCGCGTGCCGTAGGACTGCACCCAGCCGTGCCGGGTGGCCAGGTACCCGGTGAGCCGCTCGGCGAAGTACTGGACCATGTCGCTGCGTTCGGGCTCGCCGTGGACGAGCACGTCCAGACCGGCCTTCTCCTGGAAGGCGAGCACCTCCTGGATCTCGGCCCTGATCCGCTCCTCGTACCCGGCCGTGTCGATCCGGCCCGCGCGCAGGTCGGCCCGCGCGGTGCGCAGTTCGCCGGTCTGCGGGAAGGAGCCGATGGTCGTCGTCGGCAGCAGCGGCAGACCGAGGTGGGCGCGCTGGGCGGCGGCCCGTGCGGTGTAGGGCTGGGAGCGGCGGGCGTCGGCTTCGGTGACCGCGCCGGTGCGGGCGCGGACGGCCGGGTCGTGGGTGACGGCGGAGCCGGCCCGGGATGCCAGGTCGGCCCGGGCCGCTGCCAGTTCGGCCACGATGGCGCCGGCGCCGTGGGTCAGGCCCCTGGCGAGCGTGACGACCTCGGCCGTCTTCTGCCGGGCGAAGGCGAGCCAGCGCAGGATCTGCGGATCGATGTCCCGCTCGGCCGCCGCGTCGAGGGGGACGTGCAGCAGCGAGCAGGAGGCCGACACATCGACGCGCTCGGCCAGCCCGAGGAGGGTGCCGAGCGTGGCGAGGGACTTCTCCAGGTCGTTGACCCAGATGTTGCGGCCGTCGACGACACCGGCGACCAGTCGCTTGCCCGGCAGTCCGCCGACGGCCGCGAGGGCGTCCAGGTTGGCGGCGCCGGCTTGGGTGAAGTCCAGCGCGAGCCCCTCGACCGGGGCTTCGGCCAGGACGGGCAGGGCGTCGCCCAGGCGGTCGAAGTAGGAGGCGATGAGCAGCTGGGGCCGGTCGGTGAGGGCGCCGAGCGCGCGGTAGGCGCGGGAGGCGGCGCCGAGTTCGGCCCGGGTGCGGTCCTGGACGAGGGCGGGCTCGTCCAGTTGCACCCACGTGGCGCCGGCGGCCCGCAGGTCGGCGAGGACCTCGGCGTACACCGGCAGCAGGCGGTCCAGGAGCGTGAGCGGGTCGAAGCCGGCGGCGACGCCGGGCGCGGGCTTGGCCAGCAGCAGGTAGGTGACGGGGCCGACCAGGACGGGCCGGGCCGGCAGCCCCAGCGTCAGGGCTTCCGTCAGCTCGGCGACCTGCTGGGTGGAGTCGGCCGCGAAGACCGTGTCAGGGCCCAACTCGGGTACCAAATAGTGGTAGTTGGTGTCGAACCACTTGGTCATCTCCAGGGGCGCGACGTCCTGTGTGCCCCGCGCCATGGCGAAGTAGCCGTCGAGGGGGTCGGCCGCGACGGCGGCCCGGTGGCGCTCGGGGATCGCGCCGACCATGACGGTGGTGTCCAGCACGTGGTCGTAGTACGAGAAGTCGCCCGTCGGGACCTCGTCGAGGCCGGCCCCGGCCAGCTGCCGCCAGGTGGCGCGGCGCAGTTGGGCGGCGGTGGCACGGAGGGCGTCGGCGGTGACATGGCCCTTCCAGTAGCCCTCGATCGCCTTCTTCAGCTCCCGGCGTGGGCCATGGCGCGGGTAGCCGTACACGGTGGCCCGTGCTTCCGCGGACGCGGACTGGGTGGTCATGGAAATCTCCTTCGCGAGATGCATCCCTGAGATCCCGGCGAGGAGACGAAGGCGCGAAGGGGACACGGACCGGGCGGTACGGCTTCGCGCGACACGGCGCGAGCATCCGCCTGGTGTGTACTCCCCCGGACTACGTCCGGGGGTGCCCTCAACCCGCCCACGAGGTCACCGGGATGTCCGTGCGCGAGTGGTTCGCACACGGGCAGGTGGCAGGTCTTCGGACTCGCGGGCACGCCCTCATCGAGGACACCTACTGGCCGTCGCTTCCCAGGCCCGTTTCGCCGGACCCAGTGCGTATGACGGCGGTCGTTCCCGCTCACCGCTGCGGGGCAGTCCCGGATTCCCACCGGGTTCCCTCTTGCGACGCATCCCGCCTGGCGGACGGGGCGAACCAGCTGCAGTGATCAGCTTACGGGCCGTCCGGCGATGTCGGGGGCCGTATCCGTCATGCGGAGGGTGAGGTGGGACACGCGGCCGAGGTGCGTGCAGCGGGCCGAGGGCGGGAGACGCCGCACGGCCGCCCCCCGCCCTCCTTGTGAGCCGCCGCCGGTCCCTCCGCCGGCGGTGTGTCCGGACCCCTCAGTCCGGCTGCCGGGTCGCTCGGTCCCGGCCGTACACGTGGAACCCCCGACCGGTCTTGCGGCCCAACAGCCCCGCCTCCACCATCCGTTGGAGCAGCGGGGGAGGGGCGTAGAGGGGTTCCCTGAACTCGTCGTAGAGGGACTCGGCGATCGAGGCGACGGTGTCCAGCCCGATCAGGTCGGCGAGCCTGAGCGGACCCATGGGGTGGGCGCAGCCCAGCTCCATGGCGGTGTCGACGTCGGCCGCGGTGGCGAAGCCCGACTCCGCCATGCGGATCGCCGCCAGCAGGTACGGGACGAGCAGCGCGTTGACGACGAAGCCCGCCCGGTCCCGGGAGTGGACGACCGTCTTGCCGAGGACGCGGGATACGAAGTCCGTCACGACGGCGACCGTCTCCGGGGCCGTGTGCAGGGAGGTCACGATCTCCACCAGCGGCAGCACCGGGACCGGGTTGAAGAAGTGCAGCCCCACGACCCGGTCGGCGCGGCGCGTGGCCATGCCGAGGCGCATCACGGGGAGGGAGGACGTGTTGGTCGCCAGGACGGCCGCCGGATCCTCGACGATCTTGTCGAGCGCGGCGAACACCTCGGTCTTGGCGTCCGCGTTCTCCACGACGGCCTCGATGACGAACCGCCGGTCGGCGAGGTCCTCCAGACTGCCGGTGAAGACCAGGCGCGCGAGGGCTTCCTGCGCCGCGGTCGGCTCCAGCTTCCCCGTCGCACGGCGTGGTCCAGGGAGGCGGTCACGCGCTCCCGCGCGGCGCGGGCGGCCGCGGCATCGGCCTCACAGACCACGGTGTCCAGCCCGGCCCGCGCGCACACCTCGGCGATACCCGCCCCCATCTGACCGCCGCCGACCACCCCGACGCGCCGGATGTCCCTGTTCATGACCGGGGCTCCGTACCGCGCACGAGGTGGGTGGCGTAGGCGTCCGGTGTGAAGAAGGGCGGCAACTCGCGGTCCAGCGCGTTCCGTTCGAAGAGCGCGAGCACGAGGACGCCGTCGAACACCTCGCGGCACAGGGGAACGAGGCCGGGGTGGGCGACCCGGGAACCGTCGAAGCCGTCCTCCGCCTCACGTTCCTTGTCCAGCCGGACCGTGGCCAGCGCCGCCGCGTGGGCGGCCGGCTCCTTGCTCGGCACGTGCGCGGCCATGCCTCCGATCGCGTGCGCCCTGCGCTTGTGGCAGGTGCGCACGTCGACCGTCATACGGCGGTTCGGCGGTCCGGTGATCTCGACACGACGGTCGGTCAGACCGGGCGCGGGCGGGGCGACGCGCCAGGACGGATCGGCACGCACGGCCGAGGTGACCGGCGGGAAGTCGAGCGGGGAGCCGCCGGCCAGGCGCATGGCCTGGCGACGGCGTTCGGTCAGCAGGTCCTGCCGGCGCCTCACCGACCGCTACGGCCTCGGCTACGAGACCGTCTGCCACCGCCTGAGCACTCTCCAGCGCCCCCGTCTGCGCGGCGTGCCGTTCTCCTTCGTCCGCGTCGACCGGGCCGGCAGCATGTCCAAACGGCAGTCCGCGACCGGTTTCCACTTCTCGCGGGCGGGTGGCACCTGCCCGCTCTGGAACGTCTACGAGGCGTTCACCGCCCCCGGCCGCATCCACGTCCAGATCGCCGAAATGCCCGACGGGCAGCGCTATTTGTGGACGGCCCGCGCGCTCACCCGGCAGCGTGGCGGCTGGGGCGAACCCGGCAAGACCTTCGCCATCGGGCTGGGCTGCGAGATCCGCCATGCCGCACGCCTCGTGTACTCCGACGGCCTTGACCTCCGCAACACCTCCGCCGCCACCCCCATCGGCATGGGCTGCCGCGTCTGCGAACGCCTCGACTGCCCCCAGCGCGCAGTGCCGCCCCTCGGGCGCGCCCTGCGGATCGATCAGAACGCCAGCACGTTCGTGCCGTACCCGGTGAACGATCCGACGGCCTGACGGAGGCCGAGGCGCGAAGGGATGACCGTTCCCCTCGTGTCCCGTTGACACGGCCTGATGCGGCGGCGGAATCGCGGGCGGAGCCGGCTTCGTCAGGCGGGTGGGGGCGCCGTGGCGGGCGTGGTCATCGCATCGAGGAGGCGTGCGATCTCGGGGTCGCACAGGCTGTACCGGACGATGCGGCCGTCCTTGGCGGCGTGGACCGCGCCCGATGCGCGGAGCAGCCGCAGTGCCTGGGAGACCGCGGTGTCCCGGATGCCGGTGGCGAGCGCCAGGTCGGAGACCGCGATGGGGCCGGCCCGGTGCACGGCGAGGAGCAGCGAGAGGCGGCCGGGGTCCGCGAGCAGAGCGAAGCGCTCGGCCCAGGTGCCTACCTGGCCGCGGTCGCCGATGCCTTCGATGGCATCGCACACGGTGTGGTGGTCAATGGCGCGTTGATGTGCGCGGTCCGATGGAACCAAGTGCATGCGCCCCATTCTTGCCGCACTTCACCCTGGTAACCAAGACACCTGCGTATCTGTGCAGGCTTGTAGCCACGGTGGCCGAACCTCTACGGTGGTCCCGCCGTGGTGCTCGGGAAGACCGGTGACAGCCCTGACAAGGGCTGGAGTCCGGAGCGGCCCTCGCCACTGTGATCGGGGAGTCGACGTACCTCCGCCGGAAGGCGGACGCCACTGGGGACCTTCGGGTTCCTGGGAAGGCCGGGTACGCCGGCGTTCGACCCGTCAGCCAGGAGACCGGCCACGGCACCGTACGTCCCCGTCCACGAGGTGCTGGAGAGGCTCCCTGAGATGACCCTGTCTGAAAACTCCGCCATGTCCACCGCAGACGCGGTGATTCCGGCCACACCGCTGATGCGCTGGGAACGCAGGGACTGGATACGCACCGGCGGACTCCTGGCGGCGATAGCCGCGCTGCACGTCGTCGCCTTCGCGATCCTGGTGATGCTGGTCGCACCGCACCACTACACCGTCGGCAAGCAGGTCTTCGGCCTCGGCCTGGGCGTCACGGCCTACACCCTCGGCATGCGGCACGCCTTCGACGCCGACCACATCGCGGCCATCGACAACACCACCCGCAAGCTGATGGCCGACGGCAAGCGTCCCCTCTCGGTGGGATTCTGGTTCGCCCTGGGGCACTCCTCCATCGTGCTTCTGCTCGCCGGAGGCATCGCCGCCGGAGCGCATGTCGTCACCACCTTGACCGACGACAACTCCAGTGCCCGACAGACCCTCGGCCTGGTCGGTACCAGCGTCTCCGGCGGCTTCCTCTATCTGATCGCCGCCCTCAACCTGCTCTCCCTGGCCGGCATCTACCGGGTCTTCAAGGCGATGCGGGCAGGCGAGTTCGACGAGCACGAACTGGAGAAGCACCTGGACTCCCGCGGCTTCATGAACCGCATCCTGGGCCGGCTCACCAAGTCCATCACCCGCCCCGGCCAGATGTTCCCGCTCGGCTTCCTCTTCGGAATCGGCTTCGACACCGCCACCGAGGTCACCTTGATGGTGATGGCGGGCTCAGGCGCCGCCGCCGGGCTGCCCTGGTACGCGATCCTGTGCCTGCCGCTGCTGTTCGCCGCGGGCATGAGCCTGTTCGACACCCTCGACGGCACCTTCATGAACTTCGCCTACCACTGGGCGTTCTCCAACCCGGTGCGCAAGGTCTACTACAACCTCACCATCACCGGCCTGTCCATCGCGGTCGCCTTCCTCATCGGCACCATCGAACTGGTCGGTGTCCTCCACGAGCAACTCGGCCTCAACGACGCCGTCACCAACTGGATCTCCGGCATCGACCTGAACAACGTGGGCTTCATCATCGTCGGCCTGTTCGTGGCGGTCTGGGCCTGCGCACTGGCCTACTGGCGGTTGGCCAAGGTCGAACACCGCTGGAAGCCCAAGGCCGCGGAACCGAACTGATGCATCGGCCGGTCGCTCGGCAGCCTCGGTCCGCCGACGGGCCGGGGCTCGTCGCCGAGCGTCACACCTCCCCGCCACGCTCCTCCCGGGTACGCGGGGGCCGGCGGGGCGCAGGTGATCTTCAGGCGTCGGGTGGTAACGACCGTCCAGAAGCGTCCATCAGATCCAGGCCAGGCGCTCAAAGCCAGGTCAGAACTTCGTGTCCGGGGGAGTCCACCCGGTTGTTGCGACCTGTGTGAGAGCGCGTGTGACGACGAAGTCCCCGCTGGAGTGCTCGACACCGTTGGCGAATCCGGGGGCGAGTGCGACGTCGGCCTTCGCGACCCGTTGTGGTCCTGAAGGCCGACGTTGTGTTGGGGGAGGATGTGATCAGTATGGACAGCGGGCGGTATCCGCTGTCACTCGCCCGGTGGATCTTGGTGGTGAACCCGCCGCGCGCGCGGCGCATCGCCTCGTCAGGCCGGTACCGGCCTGACGAGGCGATGCGCCGCGCGCGCGGCGCATCGCCTCGTCAGGCCGGTGCCGGCCTGGACAGCCCGAAGGATCCGCTCCCATGTGCCGTCCGCCGACCAACGCCGGTTGCGGTTGTGCACCGTCTGCCGTTTCCCGAACCGCGTGGGCAGGTCTCGCCACGGGGTGCCAGTCCGCCGGCGGAAGAGAATGCCGTTGATGACTGTGCGGTGACTCCGCCACCGCCCGCCCCGACCTGCTCGGATGCCGTACCGCCCCCGCCTCGTCGAGGGATTCGTCGCCCAAACCGGGCTCGACCTCCAACTGCCGTAGCCTCAGCCGTTGAAGATCTCTAGCAGCGGACCGGCTTGCCGCTCTGGCGGATGATGTTGTCGGCGGACATCCAGCCCGCATCCTTCGTCCCGGCGATGCGGGCGTAGATCCACTTGTGGCCATAGGAGTTCTCGACCGAGCAGTGGAACCACAGCTTCGTGCCGGACTTGGCCGAGGCCACGGAGGAGCAGTCCTTGTAGGGCCCCGTGAGGATTTTGTGGTCGCCGGACAGGTAGCCGTACGCTCCCGGCTTTGGGTCAAAGTGGTTCCAGCCGCTGCAGGTTGTCGGCGCCGAAGTGGGCTTGGCCGATGGAGAAGCGGATGTGCTCGGCTTAGCCCTCGGCTCGGTCGACGGAGACGCGGAGGGCAGGGAGTTCCCGCCGGCGACCGTTCCACCGCCGCTCGGTTGACTGTTGCCGGCCGGGGCGTTGCTTCCGGAGGCGGCCTGCGGCTCGTTACCGCTCGCCCCGCTGGTCAAGGCGTAGGTGACGCCGCCTCCCGCGACCACGACGAAGGCGGCCGCCGCCGCGATGAGGGTACGGCTTCGGCGCCGGCCGCTGTTGGCCGTGGTGGGGCCGGCGCCGGGAGCGTGACCGGCGGTCGGTACGCCGGGCTGTGGAAGCGTGGGCGGCAGGCCGGAGGGTGGGGAGCCAGTGGGCGGAGCCTGAGGGGAGGGGGGCTGGAACGTCGGTGCGGCGCTGAAGCCGGGCGGCGGTGTCGGGGCGGCGGCCTGGAGTGGTGTGGGGGCGGTGGTCCGGGGTGGGGCCGATGTCGCGGACTCCGTCGAAGTACGGGCGGGGGTGGGGGCCGCGAGGGGCACGGAGGTTGGCCGCGTGAGGTTCATCGTCCTGCCTGCGGCCGCTCGCTCCAGCATCTCGCGTGCCTGCTTGGCTGTGGGCCGGTCCTCCGGCGCCTTCGCCATCAAGGCCCGTAGCACCGGCGTCAGCGGCCCCGCGCGCCGGGGTTCCGGCAGGGGCTCGGTGATGATCGCCGACAGGGTGGACCACACGGACGGGCGGCGGAACGGTGCCGTGCCTTCCACAGCCGCGTACAGCGTCATGCCGAGCGACCAGATGTCCGACGCGGGGCTGGGCGCCGTGCCCTGCGCGCGCTCCGGCGGCAGATAGTCGAGGGAGCCGACGAGCTGACCGCTCTGGGTCAGCTTGGCCATCGCCTCGTCGTCGGGGGTTTCCATGGTGGCGATGCCGAAATCGGTGAGCACGACCCGTCCGCCGTGCTCCAGCAGCACGTTGCCCGGCTTGACGTCCCGGTGCAGTACGCCCACCCGGTGCGCGGCGTCAAGCGCGTCCGTCAGCTTGGCGCCGATCGCCGCCGCCTCGTGCGGCTCCAGCGGGCCACGCTCCGTCAGTACCTCGTCGAGCGATGGCCCGTCGACGAGTTCCATGACGATGACCGGCAGGCCCTGCTCCTCGGTGACGTCGTGCACGGTGACCACGCCGGTGTGCCGGATACGGGCGGCGGCCTGCGCCTCCCGCTGCATCCGGGCCCGCAGATCGCGCAGTTCGGGTGTGGAGGCGTCGGTGAAGGCCCGCAGGACCTTGACTGCGACCTCGCGGTTCAGCAGTTCGTCCGTTGCCCGGGCGACCACGCCCATGCCGCCGCGCCCGATCGTCGCGGTCACCCGGTACCGGCCTCCCAGGGCCTTGCCTATCAGCTCATCGCCGCCGGCTTCCCGCGCCGTCACCGCATGCCCCGTTCCCCTACCATTCGTCGCTGTTCGTCGTTCGCACCTGGCGCCCCAGAGTAGAGGCAGCTTCTCCTCGACCAACCAGTGGTCCGGTTGTGCTGGTGCTCGACCGGTGGGGCGGTGGGCTCCCGGGGATCCCCGGGAGCCCCCGGACCGGCCCTAGGCCCCCGACATGCTCCGATACGTCACGAACAGGAACCAGAGCACCGGAATCAGCGCACCGAGGACGGCAGGCCGTCGGTACAACGGCTTTCCGGGATCCAGTTGCGGTCCGGGCTGTCCGGGGATCGGTGCCGGGAGATTGCTCAGCTTGATCCGGGCGGCGAGGTTCCAGATCAGGGTGAAGGGGGTGAAGAAGAAGAGGGAGAACGGGCTCCACCAGCCCTGCCAGAGCGTGTTGCCGGTCATTTCGCGACACAGAGCGATGCCGCAATTCCGGCAGAATGGCCCCTTCATGGTCAAAAACCTCATGACGATGAGGATGCCCTGATGTCCCCGCACGGTGACGTCCATGGCCGGCATGGCGCCGCACAGTCGGCAGCCGGAGTGGTGTGGAGGCGGGGTCTGCGGGAACGGTGCGGGGCCCGCCTGCCCCCAGGCGGCCGGGGGTTGGGGGTGCGGCTGCCCCCAGGCAGCCGGGGGTTGAAGTTGCGGCTGCCCCCAGGCGGCCGGGGCCTGGGGTTGCGGCTGGGCCCAGGGGGCGGGCGGGCCGGCCTGTGGGTGCATCGGCTGGTACGGCTGACCGGGCGGCGGCTGAGGTGCCTGGAGCGGCGCAGGGCCTGGCTGAGGTTGCGGCGGAGTTGCCACGAATGTCCCCCGTATGTGAATCAATGCAAGAGAAGGTGCAATGTGGAGAGAAAAGTGCGTGCTTGCCTTTGAGGGCAAGCACGCAC
>NZ_JBNHIN010000017.1:160647-160995 GCF_050054615.1 Streptomyces sp. YGL11-2 | reverse complement strand
CCCCCCCCCCCCCCCCCCACGGCCATGTCTACCAATGTTCGCGAGTGGAACGCAAAGCGAAATGCCTGGTCCGGTGCGTATTGCCGGCGGCGTGGGACAGTGCCGTGGTGCTGTCCTTGCTCTGCCCGTTGCGCCTGCCGCGCTTGTCGCTGCCGTTGCTCTCGGAAGCGGTTGATGGCGTCGAGGTGCTTGGCGCGTATCTCCGCGTCGCGTACGCCCATCCCTCCTGGGGGCCAGGCGTAGGCACCGCCCATCGCCGACTCCGCCGAGGCGGCCCTGCCGCAGTACATGGTGCGGGCGCACCTCGTCGTCGTGGGCGAGCGGCCGCCGCCGGGAAGCCCTCGGCCG
>NZ_JBNHIN010000017.1:112197-160501 GCF_050054615.1 Streptomyces sp. YGL11-2 | reverse complement strand
CCCGGGCGCGGGACAGCGCCGCGCAGGAGGCGCCGACGAGCCGGCGGGGCGCTGCCGGACCGGTGTCCGGCCAGGTGGAGCACCCTGGACCCTGGGCGAACACGGGGCATCTGGCCGGGAGTTCGGAGAGATCGTCCAACCAAGGGCTGTCCCGTAACCGCTGATCTTGGTGGCATGATCTTGCCGTGCCTGGTCTGATCATGGCGTCGGAGCCATCCCGGACAGCCCCGGGCAAGGTCCGGGCCCGCGTCGAGCACGTCCTCGCGCGGATGAAGTCCTGGAAGATCCTTCGCGACTGCCGCCTGAAAGGCGACGGCGTTCACACCGCCATGCTCGGCATCGCCCGACCGTACAACCTCGCCCTCACGGGGTAACTCCCTCCCCATACGAGACCAGAGAGGCCCAGGGGAGGCAGCTCCCCACCTCCCCGGCTCGGAGAATGCTCAGTCGATACAGAACTCGTTGTCCTCGATGTCCAGCATCGGGATGCACGACTCGTTTTCCTCATCGGCATACAGCGTTTGCACGTGGGTCGCACCGAGCGGGACCAGTCGTGCGCATTCGGCCTCAAGTGCGGCGAGGCGTTCTTCCCCCACGAGTCCGGTGCCGACCCGCACATCAAGATGCACTCGGTTCTTGGCGGCCTTCCCTTCGGGGACGCGCTGGAAGTACAGTCGCGGGCCCACACCTGACGGATCACTGCAGGCGAACCACGAATCCCGCTGCTCAGGTGGCTGCGAACGCTTGAAATCATCCCAAGTGGCAAACCCCTCTGGCGGCGGCGGTACGACGTACCCCAACACCTCGCACCAGAAACGAGCGAGACGCTCCGGTTCTGCGCAGTCAAAGGTGACTTGGAACTTCTTGGTCGCTGACATCGGTGCACCGTACCAAGGGGACTTGGGACTGTGCCGCTCATTTCCCCGGGATGATCCGCCCGCATCCTGTCGGGCCCTGGGCCACCTTGGACACCAAGTGATCAAACCGGAAAATCCGCGAGAACGGCGCGAACCTGGTGGCGGAGCCCACCGGCGAGAGCACCGGCCTGGTCAGCCACCGCCTCAGGCGGATGGTCGAGCACGGCTTCGTCGAGGAGGTTCCGGAGCTGGCCAAGGGGCGGGAGCGGTGGTGGCGGGCGGTGCCCGGCGACCGGTGCCCGGCGACCGGCGGTTCCCGCCGTACAGCCGCCAGACCCCCGAGTTGCGCCAGGCCCTGACGGAGATGCACCGGCTCAACTTCGCCGAACTCGCGGAACTGGCCAGCCGGTTCGAGGCCGAGCCCGACGCGCTCGGTCCCTGGGCCGACGCGGCGCTCTTCTCCCGGTCGACGCTGCGGCTCAATCCCGAGCAGCTCCGCGCGTTCTTCGAGGAGTGCATCGCGCTCCTGTACCGCTTCTCGCCGGCGGACGGTGAGGCCGGAGTCCGACGCGCGGGCCGTGCCCATCCGGCTGCTGGGCGTACCCGAGGGAAACGGACCCGTTCTGCGGGCGTTTTCAACCGGAACCGCGCGCGGTAATGCCGGATACACAGGGAACCGAGGGTGAATCTCTGGCCATTTGTTCATGTCATGATCGCGGACGAAGCAAACCCTCTCCGACAGGACCCGTTCCATGCGAACCATCAGCGTCATCACCGCCGTACACGAAGGCGGCCACCACTTCATCGGTGACACCTATGAATCCCTCCGTGAACAAAAGCTCCCGGATGACTGGCAATGGGAGTGGTGCGTGCAAGAGGACGGCGTCTCGGGTATCCCTGCGAACAGCCTGCCCAGTGACCCTAGGATCACCTACGGGACAGGACTGCGAGCGCGCATAGCGGTGACACGCACACACGCCCTTGCGCGCGCGACAGGAGACCTGATTCGGACGTTGGACGCAGATGACGTACTGCTGCCGGGCGCGCTGGAGCGGGACATCGAGACCCTGGAACGTGTGCCGTGGTGCGTATCCGCCTGCATCGACCTCCACGAGGACGGGAGCACGGCACCAGGTCCGTTCGACCCCTCGGATGGCGCTTTGGAGCCCGACCGCTTCTATCGCGAGGTGTTGGAGCAGCGTCTGTCCGTTCAGGCGACCACCTTCGCCGCTCACCGTCGCCTGGTGATGGCGCTTGGCGGCTGGCAGGCGCTGTCCGGAGCCGAGACGGTTGCTCTCCTCCTTGCCGCGGAGGCGGTGGCACCCGGTGAATTCATAGCAGAGCCGAGCGTTCTCTACCGCAAGCATCCCAACCAGACGACCGCATCCCATCGCTACTGGGAGCCGGCCGAAGCAGCCACTCGGATCGACGCGCTCATCCAACGCGCCGACGCCCTGCGGGAGTCAGGTTGGAAGTGGCAGCAGGTACACCAGCACGGGTTCGCGTCCCAGATGGAGGGGAGCAGGTGAGAGCTCACGTTCGGCGGCAGGTCGTTTCGGGCCAATACACCTAGCGGTAGCTGGTCGACGACGGAGGGTGTTGACGGCGCGCGCCGTGTAGCGGGTGGGTGTCATGAGCGCTCGTGTTGCGTGGCACGGCCTGGGACCGGACCACTTCCAGGGCCGCAGGCGACGGATCCGGGTGACGACACGTCGTCGCCGCTCCCGCCCCAGCTTCTCCGGCGCGCCGACGTCATGCCTGCCGCGTCGGCAGCACGATCGCCTGGCGCAGGTTCACATGGCGGGCGCGGCTCGTCGTGTAGGCGATCAGGTCCGCGATGTCGTCCGCCGACAGGCCGATCAGCGCGTCGAACATGCCGTCCAGCTGGCCGGACAGCTCCGTGTTGTCGATGTGGCCGCCCAACTCCGTGTCCGTGAGCCCGGGTTCGATGTTGGTGACACGGACGTCGCGCGGGCCCAGCTCGGTGCGCAGGGACTGCGAGAGGTAGGTCAGGGCGGCCTTCGTCGCCCCGTACACCGCGTAGTTGGGGAACGGGACGTGGGCGCCGATCGACGAGATGTTCACCAGGTCCGCCGTCCGGCCCGCCGCCGCCACGGCGATCAGGTCCGGGGTGAACGCGCGGATGACGCGCAGGGCGCCGGCCACGTTCGTGTCCAGCATGCGCTGCCACTCGTCGGCGCGGCCGTCGGTGACGGGGTTCGGCAGCATCACGCCTGCCGCATTGACCACCAGGTCGACCTCGCCGTACGCGGCGTGCACCCGCTCCACCGCCGCATCCACGGAGTCCGCGTCCGTGACGTCTGTGGTCACCGCGAGAGCCTGCCCGCCGTCCGCCTCGATCCCGGCGGCCAGCCCGGTGAGCCGATCGGTGCGGCGCGCCAGCAGTGCCACCCGCACGCCGTGCGAGGCGAGCAACCGGGCGGTGGCCTCGCCCATGCCACTGGCGGCTCCGGTGACGACGGCGGTGCGGCCGGTGAGGGTGTCGTACGACATGGGAACTCCTGGTTCGATGGGTGTCGTCGCCGGCGTCTCCCGGCGACGACACCCACCCTGGACCCGGCCGCCGCGCATACCCAGGGCTGCCGTTTTCCTGGGTCCGGCAGTACCAGGAACACAGCGGTCCCGGGGCCTATGATCGTCGGCATGGACATATCCATCGGCCCGGAACTCGGCGACTTCCTGCGCTCGCGGCGCGCCCGCATCCAGCCCGAGGAGGTCGGCCTGCCGGGTCACGGCAGGCGGCGGGTGCCGGGCCTGCGCCGCGAGGAGGTCGCCCAGCTCGCGGGCGTCAGCGTCGACTACTACATCCGCCTCGAACAGGGCCGCGGCCCCTCGGTGTCGGACGCCGTACTCGACGCCATCGGGCGCGTCCTGCGCCTCGACGACACCGAGCAGGAATACCTGCGCGCGGTGGCCAGGCCCACCACCCGCCGCCCCTCGGCCACGCGCGGCACGCCCGCCGGAGGGCACGCTCCCCAGAAGGTCCGCCCCGGCCTGCGCCTCTTGTTGGACACCATCGACAAGGCCCCCGCGTTCGTGCTCGGCCGGCGTATGGACGTGCTCGCCTGGAACGCCCTCGGCGACGCTCTCGTCGGCTTCTCGCAGATGGCCCCCAAGGACCGCAACATGCCACGCCAGGTGTTCCTCAATCCGCGGGCGCATGAGCTGTACCCGGACTGGCCGGCGGTGGCCGCGGAGACGGTCGCCCATCTGCGCCTGGACGCGGGCAACCATCCGCAGGACGGACAACTGGCCACGCTGGTTGGCGAGTTGTCGTTGGGGAGCGAGGACTTCCGCCGGCTGTGGGCGGACCATCAGGTCAAGGAGAAAACCTACGGGGCGAAGCGCATGACGCACCCCGTCGTCGGCGAACTCACCATGCCCTACGAGACGTTGACGGTGACAGGGGAGCCCGATCAGATGCTGGTGGTCTACCCGCCGGAGCCGGGTTCGCAGACGGAGGAGCGCCTGAAGCTGCTGGCCAGTTGGGCGGCGACACCGGCGGTCTGACCGGAGTGCGGCCCCGCGACGACACCGTCGGTCCCGCCGCCCGGTGCCTGTCGCCGCACCTCCTGTCGTGCCGTCAGTAGTCAGGCAGGTCGAAGGCCGTGGCGGCGAGGAAGGCCGCCATGGTCTCGGGGGCGGGCTCCTCGAAGCCCGCCGCGCCGGCGGGGGCGGAGTCGGCCCCGCCATCCGTCTCCGAGCCCGCATCCCCGGTGTCGGTCAGGGACCTGCCCACGTCCAGCAGTGCCTGATTGGCGGTGACGTGGTCGCGTAGCCGCTCCTCGTAGGCGGGGTAGGCGGCCAGGTGATCGCCGTCGGCCGCGTGCAGTTCCCCGGCGAGCACGTAGGCCGCGGTCAGCGCCACACTCGTGCCCTGCCCGGTGAGCGGCGAGGGGCAGTACCCGGCGTCGCCGAGCAACGCGACACGGCCGCGTGACCAGTGGCCCATCCGGATCTGGGCGACCACGTCGTAGTGGAAGGCGTCCGTCTCCCACATGGCCTTGAGGAAGCGCGGCACTTCCCATCGCAGCCCGGCGCAGCGCTCCGCGATCAGCCGCTTCTGCTCCGTGGTGTCGCGTGGCAGCAGCCGCTCGGTCGGCTCGTCGGAGTGGAAGCCGACGAAGACGCGCAGCTCGGCGTTGTCCCGCACGGTCATTGCCATGCAGCCCCATACGCCGTCGCCACCGGGTCCGTGGAAGACCTCCCAGCGGTCCAGGCCGAGGTGGTTGGGGGCGCTCCACGCGGCGATGTGGGTGCCTGTCGAGTGCAGGTAGTCGGATTCGGGGCCGAATACCAGACGGCGGGTGGCCGAGTGCAGGCCGTCGGCGCCCACGACGAGGTCGAAGGAGCGCTCGGCGCCGCTGGTGAAGCGGACCTGGACGCCGTCCTGGTGCTGAACGAGGCTGTCCATCGAGTCACCGAAGAGGTACTCGACGCCGGGTCCGGCGGCCCGCCGCAGCAGGGTGCACAGCTCGTCGCGCAGGATCTCCACGTCGGGGCTGTCGATGGGGCCGCCGCTGAGCGTCCGCTCGGTGGTGCGGCGCAGCTCGCGGCCGTCCGCATCGACCTGCGACATGCCCCGCAGGCCGGTCTTGCGCGCCTGGACGTCCTGGAGCAGCCCCATCCGCTCGACGACGTGGAGGGCGCTGCCGCGCACGTCCACTGCCTGCCCGCCGGCGCGCGGCTCCGGGGCGCGCTCGACGACGGTGACGCGGAAGCCGTAGCGCTCTAGCCAGTAGGCCAGAGCGGTTCCGGCGATGCCTGCGCCGGAGATCAGGGCCGAGGTCGTGCGCGAGTGGTGCGGTCGGGCGCTGTTCGTCATGGTGAGCCTCTCGGGATCGGTGCCGTTCGACCATCCTTGACGGGGGCGCCGACGGCCCGCCGACAGGACGCCGACACCGCTCCGACACCCCCGTGACCGCACCCCCGCCGGCGCCGCCCACATCGCTGACTGCCACTCACCGGGCGGTCCGCACCCGGCGATTGCGCAGGCCAGGTCGGTGGGCCGTAGGGAAGGGGGAAGGCCGGCGGTCGAGCTGGGTCTCGTCTCCGTAGAGGATGATGTGCGGACCGTGGGGGAACGAGGCGTCGAAGTCGCCGTTCTCCGGCTGTGCCCGCCAGGCGGGGGTCGGGTGGAGCTCCGCCCGCGGCGCGATGAACCCCCGTGCACTGCGGCGTAGTTCGGCCTCGTCGTCCAGGCGTCGCAGCGGGTCGCGCCAGGTGTTCCCGCTCGCTACGCAGCCGTGGAGGACCTCTACGGCGACGTCCTTCATGGTCTCCTGGGCGCCCGCCGCGCCCGGGAGGTCCGGGGGCGGGCGCGGCTCAGGTGCAGTCGGGGCACAGGCCCCGGTAGGTCATCTCGACGCCGGAGACGGCGAAGCCGAACCGCTCGGAAGGGGGCAGATCGGCCAGGGGGTCGCCGTCGGGGTGGACGTCGCGGATGGCGCCGCAGCGCGAGCACACCAGGTGGTGGTGCGGGCGGTGTGCGTTCGGGTCGTAGCGCTTGGCGCGGCCGTCGGTGGTCACCTCGACCACCTCGCCGAGCGAGACCAGTTCACCGAGGGTGTTGTAGACCGTCGCGCGGGAGATCTCCGGCAGCCGGGCGGTGGCGCGCGCGAGCACCTCGTCCGCGGTCAGGTGGACGTGCTCGCCGTCGAGAACCTCGGCGACGACCCGACGTTGGGCGGTCATCCGCCAGCCACGTCCGCGAAGCCGTTCCAGCAGGTCACTCATGGTCACCAGCCTCACAGTGCATCGTCCGGCGAATGAATCCGTATGGATCTGGTTGCCGTATTGACTTGGACCTCGTCCATCGTAGGATCTGTTCCGGCGATAGCCAAGGGACGAGACAATCGCAGGGAAAAGCACGTGACGGTTCACCAGACGGGTCCGCTCACCACCACATCCTGTTGCGTCGGTTGCGGACGGCCACAGCAGCGAGCAGGCGAGCGCCGGCGGCTCCGTGCGCGGTGTCCCTACGTGCGGCGCCGGCGCCCGGCGGGTGACCACCTCGTGGACGGTTACCACCTCGGCGCCGAGACGATCGCCCCCGGGGCATGCGGTCGCGTAGGCCATGCAGGCTATGTCGATCATGTCGGTCATGTCTCCCTTCGCACCGTTCACGGGCCCGCTCCGCGATCGTCGCGGCGGGACCCGCAGGCCGTGTCGACGAGGCTCTCCGTCCGACCGCGTCCGACGACAGCGGCCTCCCGGCCCACGAAGCCGGGGCCGTCCAACCGGGGCCTGCGCCCCGCCCGTTCCACTGCTGATGGTTGCTGAGCACTGTGATCCGCCTCATCCGGAAGGATTCCCATGTCTGAGATCCATGACGCACAGGCCGAAGGCGCGACGACCGAGGGCGCGGGCGGCTGTCCGGTCGCTCACGGGCGCGCCGCGCACCCGACCCAGGGCGGCGGAAACCGCCAGTGGTGGCCGGAGCGGCTCAACCTGAAGATCCTCGCCAAGAACCCCGCCGTGGCGAACCCCCTCGGCGAGGAGTTCGACTACGCCGAGGCGTTCACCGGCCTGGACCTCGGCGCCGTCAAACGGGACATCGCCGAGGTGCTGACCACCTCGCAGGACTGGTGGCCCGCCGACTTCGGCAACTACGGCCCGCTCATGATCCGGATGGCCTGGCACAGCGCCGGTACGTACCGCATCAGCGACGGCCGCGGTGGCGCCGGTGCCGGCCAGCAGCGCTTCGCGCCCCTCAACAGCTGGCCGGACAACGCCAGCCTCGACAAGGCCCGCCGTCTGCTGTGGCCGGTCAAGAAGAAGTACGGCAAGAGCATCTCCTGGGCCGACCTGCTGGTCCTCACCGGCAACGTCGCGCTGGAGTCGATGGGCTTCGAGACCTTCGGCTTCGCCGGCGGCCGCGAGGACGTGTGGGAGGCTGAGGAGGACGTCTACTGGGGTCCCGAGGCCACCTGGCTCGGCGACGAGCGCTACACCGGTGACCGGGAGCTGGAGAACCCGCTCGGCGCGGTCCAGATGGGCCTGATCTACGTCAACCCCGAGGGGCCTAACGGCAACCCGGACCCGATCGCCGCGGCCCGCGACATCCGTGAGACGTTCCGCCGCATGGCGATGAACGACGAGGAGACCGTCGCCCTGATCGCCGGTGGCCACACCTTCGGCAAGACTCACGGCGCCGGCCCGGCCGACAACGTCGGCCCGGACCCCGAGGGCGCCCCGATGGAGCAGATGGGCCTCGGCTGGCAGAGCACGTACGGCACCGGTGCCGGCCCTGACGCGATCACCAGCGGCCTTGAGGTCACCTGGACCACCACTCCGACCCAGTGGAGCAACGGGTTCTTCAAGAACCTCTTCGAGTACGACTACGAGCTGACCCAGAGCCCGGCCGGCGCCAACCAGTGGGTGGCCAAGGACGCCGAGGCGATCATCCCCGACGCGCACGACGCGTCGAAGAAGCGCCTCCCGACGATGCTCACCACCGACCTCTCGCTGCGCTTCGACCCGATCTACGAGCCGATCTCCCGCCGCTTCTACGAGAACCCGGAGGAGTTCGCGGACGCCTTCGCCCGCGCCTGGTACAAGCTGACGCACCGTGACATGGGCCCGGTCGCACGCTACTTGGGTCCGGAGGTCCCCTCCGAGGTGCTGCTGTGGCAGGACCCGCTGCCGCAGCGCACCGGTGAGCCGATCGACGCCGCGGACATCGCCTCCCTCAAGGAGCAGGTCCTCGGCTCCGGCCTCACGGTCTCCCAGCTGGTCTCGGCCGCCTGGGCCTCGGCCTCCTCCTTCCGCGGCAGCGACAAGCGCGGCGGTGCCAACGGCGCCCGCGTCCGCCTGGAGCCGCAGCGCAACTGGGAGGTCAACAACCCGGACGAGCTGGCGCAGGTGCTGCGCACGCTGGAGGGCATCCAGGGGTCCTTCAACTCCGCGGGCGGCAAGCAGCTCTCGCTGGCCGACCTGATCGTGCTCGCGGGCGGCGCGGCGATCGAGAAGGCGGCCAAGGACGGCGGCTTCGACGTCGAGGTGCCCTTCACACCGGGCCGGGTGGACGCCGCCCAGGACCAGACGGACGTCGAGTCGTTCGACGCGCTGGAGCCGGCCGCGGACGGCTTCCGCAACTACGTCGGCAAGGGCAACCGCCTGCCGGCCGAGTACCTGCTGCTCGACAAGGCGAACCTGCTGACGCTGAGCGCGCCCGAGATGACCGTCCTCGTCGGCGGTCTGCGCGTCCTGGGCGCCAACCACGGGCAGTCGAAGCACGGCGTCCTCACCGACAAGCCGGGCACGCTGACCAACGACTTCTTCGTCAACCTGCTCGACCTGGGCACGACGTGGAAGTCGACGTCCTCGGCGCAGGACGCGTTCGAGGGCCGTGACGCGAGCGGTGCGGTCAAGTGGACCGGCACCCGCGCCGACCTGGTCTTCGGCTCGAACTCCGAGCTGCGTGCCGTCGCGGAGGTCTACGCGAGCGACGACGCGAAGGCGAAGTTCGTGACGGACTTCGTCGCGGCGTGGGACAAGGTCATGGACCTGGACCGGTTCGACCTCGCCTGATCACCGGTCACGTCCAGGTCGGCCCGCACCGGCCGACCTGGACGTCTCCGTTCCGAGCCGGGAGGAGCGGTCATGGACATCCCAGGTCCCGAGCCGCGGGCCGACGGCGGGGTCGGCGCCATCGCGGCAGCGGGCGGACTGCACCACTACCAGTTGCGGCTGCACGCCGAGTACGGGCCGGTCGTACGGTTCCAGCTTCCGGGCGTGGAGACGGCCGTTTCGGTCGCCGACCCCGTACTGCTGGAGGCCACGGCGCACCTCGATGAGCGGCCGGAGCGGCTGTTCGCCTTCCTGGACCCGCTGTTCGAGGCGGGTAACCTCCAGGTGATTCCGGCCGAGGAGCACACCCCCTGGCGGCGCCTGCTGCTGTCGGTGCTCGCCGGACGCCCTTCCCATGAGCGGCACTTCGCGCGGTTCACCGGGCTGGCGACCGCACTCGCGGACCGCTGGGCCGAGCAGGCCGGCCGCGAATCCGTTGTGCTGCAGAAGGATCTCACCGCGCTGTCGCTGCGGATGATCTGCGCCTACGCGCTGGGGGGCGAGGCCGCTGACCCGGACGGCGTGGTCGCCGCGTTCGAGGAGGTGCTCACCGAACACCTGGGACGGCTCTACCAGGTGCCTGACGGGGGCAGCCGGCAGGAGCGTGCCGAGCGGGCGGAGGCGGCCCTCGGCCAGTTGCGCACGATGGTCGACCAGGTGGTCGCGGCGCATCGTTCCGACGCCCGCACGGACCGGAGCGATCTGATCGGGGCGCTCGTCGGGGCGGGGGAGCGGCCCGCGCGCATCCGGGACACCGTCATGGTGATGATGCTGGCCGCCCACCACACGACCGGGGTGGCCGTCTCCTGGACGCTGCACATGCTGGGACGGCACCCCGAGGCCGCCGCACGCGTCGCAGATGAGCTGGACCGCGTGCTCGGCGACCGTGCGGCGCCCGACTACGCCGACCTGCGACGGCTCACGTATCTGGAGATGGTCCTCAAGGAAGCGATGAGGCTCTTCCCGCCCGGCCCGTACGGCGCGCGGGAGACGGCCGAACCCCTTGTCCTGGGCGACTACGAGATCCCCGCCGGGGCGACGATCTTCTATCCCTTCTGGGCCGTCCACATGAACCCCGACCACTGGCCCGAGCCCGAGAAGTTCGTTCCCGAACGCTTCACCCCGGAAGAGACGGCCCGGCGGCCGAGGCTGGCCTACATCCCCTTCGGGTTCGGTCCGCGCAGCTGCGAGGGGGCCGGCCTGGCGATGGTCGAGGCCGAGCTGGTCCTGGCCGTACTCCTCAAACGCTTCCGCTTCCGGCCCGTACCGGGCCACGAGGTGATCCCGATCGAACGCTTCGTGCTCTGGGCGGCCGACGACATCCGCATGACGGTGAGCCCCCGGATCCCGGGATAGGCGCGGCGGTATCGCCCGCTCGCAACGTGGTCGACTGCTCTCCCGCAGGCGATCAACAGCCATGCAGGACCGGCCATTGCGGGCTCCGATCGCCGTCCAGGACGAACCTCCCGGCCCCCAGGGCCGTCTTCACCACCGGCCCGGCGGCCGGACGGCCCGGGGAAAGGGGAGACACACATGGCAGAACATCCACGGCGCAGCCGTCAACGCCGGCTGCGGACCCACGCGTCGGCGGCCCTGCTGACCGCGCTCGCCGCGCTGCCGACCGTGGCGGGCTGTGCGAACGGCGGCACGGCGGCCGGTGGTTCCACGGCCCCACGGCAGGTCCGGCAGATCATCGACATCGACGACACCCCTGCACTGCCGAAGAACTTCCGTGTGGCCGGCGCCGTGGCCAAGCCCGAGCCGGGCGGCAAGGTCCCGTCGTTGGCGGGACTGGCCACCCTGCACGCTTCGGGGAGCGGCGTCTTCTCCGTGGCCGGCCTGCGGACGGTCAACGACCGCCTTCCCGCCGGACACGGCCCCGTGGTCGATGTGGACCTGCGCCAGGAATCCCACCTGTACGTCAACGGGATGCCGGTCAGCTGGTTCGGGAACAAGGACGACGCCAACATCGGGCTGAGCCATGGGCAGGTACTGGCCGACGAACAACGCCGACGGGAGCAGCTGGAGCGGCCCGGCCCGGTGCGCTTCGACTGGATACCGGGCAAGTCGGTGAAGTCCAACGGCCCGGTGCGCGATCCCAAGACGGTCCGCACCGAGGCAGATGTGGTCGAGCAGGCGGGCTGGCGCTACGTCCGGCTCACCGTGCCCGACCACCACCGGCCGCAGAACGACGAGGTGGATCGTTTCGTCGCCTTCGTCCGCAGCCTGCCGCAGGGCACCTGGCTGCACTTCCACTGCCGCGCGGGAGTGGGGCGCACCACCACCTTCATGGCGATGTACGACATGATGCGCAACGCCCGACGGGTCTCCCTCGACGACATCCTGCGCCGCCAGGCACTGATCGGCGGCAAGGACCTGACCTCGGAAGCGCACTCCGACAAGCCCGAGGCCCGTGAACGGGCGGCCTTCCTGCGTGCCTTCTACGCCTACGTCCAGAAGAACTCGGACGGGTTCAAGACCCCGTACTCCCGCTGGGCGGCCGGGCGCTGAGACGACCGCCGGCCGCCCGGTCCCACTCGGGTCAGGGGTAGGAGACGAGTGTCGACGGCGTGGTGGACGCGCCTGAAGTGGGGGCGCCGGCGGTGTTGATGACGTGCTCGTACTGGCCCTTGCCGCCGAGCGAGACGACCAGCAGGTCGTGGAACCTCACGCCGGGAGCGTCCGGCGCCGCGAAGCCGTGGTCCTGGCGGATGCGGGGGTCGGCGGTGTAGTAGCAGTAGCTGCCAAGTCCCCATGCTTCGTGGGTCGTTACGGAGTCGCCGACCTTGTAGGCGGCGTAGCCCCTGACGGTGCCGTCCTGGATCGCGGCCTGGTCGGGGGCGTCGTACGCCTTCTCGTTCTGGAAGAAGACGGTGCGTCCGCGCTGGCCGTACCACTGGACGTCGTACTTGTTGAAGTGTTCGACGAACAGGCCGGTCGCGAAGACGTCGTCGCCGTTGACGCGGATGCCGTAGTCGGCACGGTTGACGTCCCAGCCGACGCCGCTGCCGTGGTCGGCGCGCCAGACCCAGGTGTGGTCGATGACCGTGTGGCGGCTGTTGACCTCGATGCTCGTGGTGGCCTTGCCGGGGCCCGCGCCGCCTATCCGCACGAACACGTCCTGCACGGTGGTCGGGTTGGCGGAGTGGTCGGTGGCGGCCCCCTGCGGACCGATCTGGAGGAGGACGGGAGAGTTGACGGGGCCGGCCTCGATGAGGAACCCGGCCAGCCGGACCCCGTCGACGTCGGCGACCGTCATGGCGGTGACACCGTTGTCAGGAATGAGCGTGGCGTAACCGAGGCCGAGGACCACGGTGTTGGCGCGGTTCACCTCCAGTGCGCGGTCGAGGTGGTAGATGCCGGGGGTGAGGAGCAGGTGGAGGCCCTGAGCCAGGGCCGCGTTGAGCGTGGCCGCCGCGACACCGGGCTTGGCGACGTAGAACTGGCCGAGCGGCAGCGAGGTGCCCCGCGGTGTGCCGCTGCCCCAGGTGGGGCCGGTGGCGTCGGTGCGCTTCTCGGGCAGGAACACCCGGTATTCGCTGCCGGAGAGATAGAGGAAGGGCTTCTCCCGGGAGACCGCGGTGGTGGCCAGCGTGGTGTACGGCGGGTTGGGGAATCCCTGAGGGGGAGCGCCCTGTACTCCCGAGAACACCATGTTCCAGACGCCGTTGGTCCAGCCGCCCACCGCGCTGTCGCGGGTGTACCACTGCTGCTGGGAGTACGGGCTGACCGTGCCGTCGATGCGGCTGTCGGCGATGTAGCCGCCGCTGGCCCAGCCGTAGCCGCTGGGGGCGAGGGTGAGTCCGCCCCGGACGTGCATGCGTCTGAAGGGGGCGGCCTGGGCGACGGCCCAACGGTTGGTGCCGTTGGCGGGGTTGAGCGCCAGGTTCTCCGCCGAACGCCAGAAGTTCTGAGTGGCGTTGCCGTTGAACCAGCCCGCGTCGACGGTCACATCACCGTTGATGGTCGTGTCGTCGGGAGACAGGCCGAGACCGGCGATGGACGTGTAGAAGCCGAGCTGGGCGTTGAGCCCGCTGTAGGTGCCGGGCTTGAACAGCAGCGCGTAGCGGCCGGTGCCGAACTGCGCGGATTCCTGCTGCCGGAAGACCTGGTCCAGTTGTGCCTGGATACCGGGCGTGGACGGATCGAAGACCAGCACGTTCGGGCCGAGGTCGCCGCCGCCGGACAGTGGCTGCGCGGTGCCCGGCAGCGCGGACGCGGTGGAGGCGAGGGCCAGTGCGGCCGGTGCCGCGGTGGCGGCCGCCACCATGGCGCCGAGGAGGGTGCGACGGGTGGGGGAGGGGGTTCCGGATGTCGCGGCTTGGGTGGGGGGTGTGGGCATGAGGGGACTCTCCGAGTTCAGGAAATGAACGATAAAGGCGGAGGGAGCGCTCTGTTGCCCGGGAATGCTTCATCTAAGTGAAGGGTGCGTCAAGAGTTTTCGCCAAGGTCGCGGTGTCCCTGCGGCAACTGACCGCTCTGTGAACGCTCTCTGACGCCGAAGGCTTCAAGTTCCGCTGATCGCCGCGCTGTTCGCGGAATCCGCCGGTGCGGCACTGCCATTGCCACGGTGCGGAGAACCCCCAGTCAGGCTCCCCGCACTTCGCGCGCCCCTGTGCGCTCCGATCAGCCCGTGTGGGCCTCCACACGCCGGGCCGCAAGGGGCAACCGGGGCTGCCTTCGGTAGTTCAATGAGGCTGTGGTGGAAGATGCGCGCAGTGCGGCAAGGGCGGACCACCGGCTCAACCGGCGGCGGCTGGCCGCGGCCTCGGTCATAGCGCTGGCCGGTGCGGGCGGATTGCTGCTGTGCATGGCTCACGGGGTGTTGGCGGTGTCCGTGGCGGGGTCGGGCGGTGCGTTCAAGGTGTCCGGCGAGCAACTGGACGGCGACGGGGTCACGGAGGTGACCGATTCCGTGGTGGAGCAGGACGGGATCCATCACCCGGTGGCGGTGGTGAGCACGGAACGGGCGTCGGTCCGGGGGCTGTGCGCCAGTCTGCTGGTGCCCACGCCGTTCGGTTCCTTCACCCTGCGGGGAGCTGCGGGGCGCACCGCCCCGGTCCAGGCGACGGGGCTGATGGTCGACACCGATCACGTCAACGGCACCGACGCCACCTTCACCGGCCTGCGCGTGGGGCTCCTGCCGAAGGGCGGCATGGGTGTCCGGGCCGGTCATGCGGCCGTGTCCCGGACCCGGTTCACCTCCTCGCTCGCCACGGTGGGCAGCTTTCGGGTGCACGATCTGGACGTCACGGTCAAGCCCGGCCGGGCGGAATGCTACTGATGCGGCTGTGTGATCGGGTGTGGCGGCGCGGCCGCCCGTGGGGCGCCGCCGTGCTGGCCGTGCTGGGGTCGGCGGAGATGCTGCTGCTGCCGTTCTCCGGCGGCCCGGCGACGGTGACCGTGGCCGGGATCGTCGCCGGCGCGGGGTTCTCCACCAGCGTGCCGCTGCTGGCGGCCTCCCTGCTGCTGATCACGCACCCGCAGTTCCACACGTCGCTGGGGCTGGTGGTGCTGGCGCTCGCGCTGGTCGCCCTGGTGACCTGCAATGCGGGGGGCCTGCTGGTGGGCAGCGGCTTGGCCGCCGTCGGCGGCGTGTGGGCATTCGCCTGGCTGCCGCCCGCTGCCCCGGAGCGCACGTGAAGCGGATCGGGTGGGCGGCGACGGCCCTGCTCAGCACCGCAGTGATGTCGGGGCCCGGGCCGGTCACGGCTGTGGGCCGGTCCCAGTCCCCGGCGTCCGCACCGCTGACGGTGCGGGCCCGGACCGTCAGCGCCGGGCCCACCCACTGCGTCCTGCGGGTGGACGGCCGGCACCCGTTGCTGCACTGCCGGTTCACCCGCCTCGCACTCACCGGGGTGCAGGTCACCGCTCGCACCCCTGACGGAGATGTCATGCTGGAGTGCGACCGTGCCGAACTCCCCGGAGCCGCCGAGGTGGATCTCACGGCCGTCCGCGGCCGGCTCTTCGGCGTGCTGCCGGTGTACTGGGACGCCACGCTGCCGCTGCCGGCCGCCGCCGCTCCGCCACTGGCGCTGACCGATGTGACCGCCACCGTCGACGGCTTCTCCGTACAGGGCGGCCGACTCCGGGACGTCGTACAGCACCGATGACCGTGAACGCGTACCGCACGGGTGCCCGGGAAGCCCTACGGCACCGGAGACCGTGACGTCGCACCGCACCGATGACCGTCACCGTGTCTAGGGAACCGCGCCGAAACGTCGCTTACGGGCGGCGAACGCCCGGATGAGGAGCCGGAGTTGGTCGCCGGTGAAGTCGGGCCAGAGGGTCTCCACGAAGAAGAACTCCGCATAGGCCGACTGCCACAGGAGGAAGTTGGAGATCCGCTGCTCTCCCGAGGTACGGACGAGCATGTCCACATCGGGCAGGTCGGGCAGCAGCAGGTGGCGGGCGAAGACCTGCTCGTCGATGGCGTCCGGTTCCAGCCGCCCGGCCAGCGTGGCGCGGGCCATCGCCGCAGCCGCCCTCGTGATCTCTGCGCGGCCACCGTAGTTGAGGCAGAAGACGACGGTCATCGACCGGCCGTTCCGGGTCCGCAGCTCCGCCTCGCCCAGTGCTTCGACCAACTCGGGAGCCAGCCCTGCCTGTATCCCGCACCACCTCAGGCGAAGGCCGCGCTCGGCGTAGTCCAGGTGGTCGGCGGCCCACCGGATGGTGTCGGCGGCCAGCCGCATCAGGCCGACCACCTCGGCCTCGGGCCGGCGCCAGTTCTCGGTCGAGAAGACGAAGAACGACAGATGGCCAACGCCCTCGTCGAGGGCCGCGTCCAGCACGGACCGGACCGCGTGCGCGCCCGCCTCGTGGCCCTTGATCCGGGGCAGCCCTCGGGCGGTGGCCCACCGCCCGTTGCCGTCCATGATGATGGCGATATGGAGAGGACGGCCGTTCCCTGCCGGGGGCCGCGGCGGGATCCCCACCGCTCCCTCGGCCCGCGCGTCCACGCCGCGGAGCAGCCATGTCGCCATGGATATCCGCCATTTCGAGAGTCTGTCCATCAGCTACCCCCTGAGCACGCTCCCGGGTGAAGCGTTACCTGGGAGGCGGACGTCACATGCCCCAAACCATCCGGTCGGGCGAATCGTTGGTGAGTTGTGGTGGAGAAGCGCACGCGCAGCGGTAACGCGCCGGATCGGCTGGCTCTGTGGACGGGCAGGCTGTTCGCGCCCCCCGTGCTTCCGGTGGCCGCCGGGTGCGCACTCAGCTGGCGGGCGGCCCTGCTCGCCTGGGGAATCACCGCAGCCGGCTGCGCGGCGCTGGGGGTGACGGTCATCGCCCTGGGGGTGCGCCGGGGCTGGTGGTCGGACTGGGAGTTGAGCCGCCGGGCCGAACGCCCGGTGCCGCTCGCCTGCGCCACGGCCGGTGCCCTGGTCGTGTGGCTGGCCTGCTGGTGGCTCGGTGCCCCGCGTGAACTGCTGGTGCCGGCGTCGCTCGCCCCGTTGGGCGGCGCGGCGTTCCTGGTGTGCACCCGCCGGGGCAAGGTGTCGCTGCACACCAGCGCCGCAGCGGGCGGGGTCGCCCTGCTCTCGTTCGAGATGAGCGGGTGGTGTGCGGTGATCGGGGTTCCGCTGCTGGCGCTCATCGGCTGGTCGCGGGTGCGGCTCGGAGCGCATACGGCGCCTCAGGTGTGGGCGGGCTGTTCGCTGGGCGCCGGGCTCACCGCCGTGGTGCTGTGGCTGGCCGGCTGAGCCGGGGCCCGGCAGCCATGGCGGAACAGGCGCCCGGGCCGCCAAGCGGCGAGCCCTTCCCCGGCGGCCCGGACCGCGAACTCCACCTGCCCCGCGAGCCGGTGGGGGCGGGTCGGCTGGATCGCGCGACGGTGGCGGCGGTGCGCGGTGTAACGGCGCGATCTCCGAACGCGTCATGGCCTGATACGACCTCCGGGCGACCGAGTGCGTAGGTATGGCGGACAGGCGGCCACGGTCGGTTCGGTCGTAGCCATCCGCCTCGCTTCCGGCCACCACGGGCCCGGACCACGCCGCGCCTCACCTCCCGCCGCCGCCCTCCCCGACCCCCTCGCTCCGCTCGTCTCCGTCGAACAGCCTGTCCAGATAGTGGTCGACGGCGGTGAGCGCCTCCTGAGGTGCGACCACGTCCAGTTCGATGAGGGTGGTGAAGCCGGTGAGGGCGAGGAGCAGATTCGTCTCGGTCACCGGGTCGCGATCGGGGCCGATGTGCCCGTCGGCGATCGCCTGGCGAATCAACTGCTCGACGACCAGGCGCCCTTGGGTGATGCCGTCGCGCGCCTGAGCGTGGATGTTCTCGTTGTGCAGCGCCTCCAGGACGTAGGCGGCGCTCATCCGGCTGGCCGCGCGGGCGTCCGCGTGCAGCGGGAGCGTTTCCGTGAGCATCACCCGGAGGACGTCGCGGGGGTGCGGCCGGTCACCGAGTTCCTTGAGGCCCTGGCTGACACGCAGCGACTTCTGCTCGTAGGCGAGATCCATGGCGAAGGAGAGCATCGCCTCCCGGGAGGTGAAGTAGTGCTGCAGCGCCCCGTGGGAGATGCCTGCCTCCTTCGCGACCTCGCGCAGGGACAGATGCGAGACGCCGTGCTGCTCGACCACCCGCCACAGGGCTCGGGCGATCACTTCGCGGCGTTCGTGGTGATCCACCTGCTTCGGCATCGTCGGCTTCTCCGTTGCTCCCCTGTCAATACGCTTGACATAATACGCCTGACAGATAACGCGGGGAGCTTGCTACCCAAGGAAGCGACATACCCGAACGGCCAACGGTGCGTACGGCGAAGGGTGTGATCGGGGGCGGCCGTCGGCGGGGGAGAACCGGCGACGACGCCGGCGGACCGCAACTGGGCATGTCAGCAGCAGGACTTGGGTGGGTGTACCGGCGAGACGAAGTGGCCTGACCAGCCCCACTGTCGTCCGGTTGCGCATCGGCTACCCGATGTCAGAGGTGGCCCGAAGGAGTCTGGGTGGTTTCGCAGTCGCTCCTGATGGGCGTGCCTGCCGGCGCCACGTCGGTGGCCTTCATCATTGCGGGGAGTTGCCGGGACGTCGTTGGCGCACAGTCCGCAGTCGTTGGCGATGAGTGCAATCGGGTTGCCCAGGTGCTGTGGTGGGCTTGCCGAGCGGCTCGTCCCGAGCGGAACTCCGGCTCGGATCGTCGGCCAGGCCGTCTGCCCGGGCGGGCTGCGACGGCGTCGGCCCGGCGATGCAGGTCAAGTCTCCCGGCGAACGGTCTCATGGCCTGCTGAGTCCCTAACTGTGCAAATTCCAGGGGCAGTTGATCGGTGTGGGGGCACCGGTGCTGCTTTGCACAACGCTGCCCTTCTGTTCACTCAACTGAGCTTCAGCAAGCACCGGCACTGTGTCTTACTGGTGTGCGCTACGCGCGTTGAGCGCACCCCCCTCCCACTACGTCAGGAGAGTTCCGGTGACCCCCACCCGCCGTCTCATACCCACCCTGGCCGTTGGCGCGTTGGCCGCGGCGGCTGCCGTCGTGCCGGCCACCGCCCACGCCGCCAGCCCCTTCTCCCTGGTGATCCTGCCGGACCAGAAGGAGGGTGCGATCTACGACTTCGTCAACTCGGCGAAGAAGTCGGTCGACGTGACGATCTACGAGCTGCGCGACACCACCCTGGTCAATGACCTGGTGAAGAAGCAGAAGGCGGGCGTGAAGGTCCGCGTGGTCTTCGACTCCCAGCACGCGTCCATCGACGGTGCCGCCTACAAGGCGCTGTCCGCGGCCGGCGCCGGGGTGACGTACTCGTCCTCGGCGTACGTGTACACCCACCAGAAGACGATCACTGTCGACGGCGCCAAGTCGTACATCAGCACTGGCAACTTCGACACGAAGTACTACGCGACCTCGCGCGACTACGGCGTCTTCGACAACGACAAGGCCGATGTCGCGGCGATAGAGAAGGTCTTCAACGCCGACTTCGCGAAGACCTCCGTCACCCCGTCCGACGGCACCGACCTGGTCTGGTCGCCCACCGACTCGCAGAGCCACCTGCTGGCCCTGATCAAGGGGGCCAAGCACAGCCTCGACATCCAGCAGGAGGAGTTCGGCGATGCCACGCTGGTGAATGCGATCATCGCGGACGCCAAGCGCGGCGTCACCGTTCGCGTCGTCGCCGAGAACCAGCACTCGAAGTACAACAAGCAGCTCAAGAAGGTCACCGCCGCCGGCGGCAAGGTGGCCACCTACACGAGTTCCACCGGCTACTACATCCACGCCAAGGCGATCGTCGCCGACTACGGCACGTCCGCCGCGAAGGTGTTCGCCGGCTCGGAGAACTTCTCCAGCAACTCGCTCAACCACAACCGCGAACTGGGCCTCATCGTCGCCGACTCCGCGGTCGTCAAGGGTATCGAGAAGGCGTTCACCGCCGACTTCCAGAAGGGCTCCCACAGGGCCTGACGTGCCACGGCGCACGCGTCCGGTGCGATCCGGTCCCCACGCACTCCCGTTCCCCGGACCGTGACCGCCCACCCGGTCGCCGGCTCCCTGGATCGCCGCCTGAACGCATCAGGCGGTGATCCGGGGCCGGGGCGCCGTTGCGTCGGCCATCACCCGCGGGTCGCTGCCCCACCTCCCGCTGCGTCCCCCGTCGGAACAGCGTCGTAGGGTGGGTGGGCGCAATTGTTCGTATACAGATCGACGGGGGTTGCAGTGGCGCGGAAGACGGATGCGGACACGGCGCGGCGGCTGCGCTCCGGTGCCGTGATCCTCGGTGGGATGGGGGTGCTGGCCGCGGCCCTCACCTCCTGCGGGAGCGAACCGGACAAGCGGTGCGTAGACCCTAAAAGTCACGACAAGGCCCAGGGGTACCGTGTGCTCAGCCCCTCGCAATGTGAGGGGAAGGGAACGCACGGCGGTCCGGTCGGCCAGTGGTACTACGGCTCCGGCGGCTCCGGTCGCTACGTGAAGGGCGGCAGCTTCAGTAAGAGCGCGGTGGTGGAGCGCGGGGGCTTCGGCTCCGGGCGCGGCTCCTCGGGCGGCTGACCGCACCATGCACCGCCACACCATCGAGCCCCGCCCCGACTGGCAGAGCATCGTCGAGGCCCAGGGCCTGATCTATCCCCTCACCCGGTACCCCGACGACTCCTTGCGCCCCTACTGGGACGAGAGCGCGTACTACTCCTTCTCGGCCGCCGAGATCGAGTCGCTGGAGGAGGTCGTCGAGGAACTGCACGGCATGTGCCTGGCCGCCGCCGAGCACATCGTCATCCACGACCGGTTCGCCGACCTCGGCATCACCGATCCGCGTCTGGCCGCGAGGGTCGCCGAGGCATGGCGCCGCCGCGCCGAACTCCCCTCCCTCTACGGACGTTTCGACCTCCGCTACGACGGCACCGGCCCGGCCAAGATGCTGGAGTACAACGCCGACACCCCCACCTCCCTGGTGGAGGCCGCCAGCCCGCAGTGGTTCTGGATGGAGGACCGGTTCCCGGCCGCCGACCAGTGGAACTCGCTGCACGAGCGGCTGGTCGACGCCTGGAAGCGGCAGGCGGCCCTGCTGCCGCCCGGCGCCCCGCTGCACTTCGCGCACTCGGCCGCCGACGAGCTGGGCGAGGACCTGATGACGGTCGCCTACCTGCGCGAGACGGCCGAGCAGGCGAGCCTGACGACCGAGGCGATCTCCGTCGAGGAGATCGGCTGGGACCGGCTCTCCGGCCGATTCGTCGACCAGCGGCTGCGCTTCATCCGGGCCTGCTTCAAGCTCTACCCCTGGGAGTGGCTGGCCGCCGACGCGTTCGGCCCGTACGTCCTGGACACCCTCGACAACGGCGGCGCCACCGGCACCACCCTGTGGATCGAGCCCGCCTGGAAGATGCTGCTCTCCAACAAGGCCCTGCTGGCCATTCTCTGGGAACTCTTCCCCGGCCATCCCCACCTTCTGCCCGCCTACCTGAACGGCCCCCGCGAGCTGGCCGCCCCGGACGGCCCCGGCTATGTCGCCAAGCCCCTGCTGGGCCGGGAGGGTGCGGGCGTCACCGTCCACCCGCCGGGATCCGCCCCCGCGCGGCCCGAAGAGCCCTGCTGTTACCAGGAGTTGGCGCCGCTGCCCGACTTCGACGGCAACCGCGTGGTGCTCGGTGCCTGGGTCGTCGAAGAGGAGGCCGCCGGACTCGGCATCCGCGAATCAGCGGGTCTGGTCACCGACGGCTACGCACGTTTCCTGCCGCACCTCATCCGCTGAGAGCACGCTGCGACAGCGCACCCCCCTCGGCGCCTCGCCGCGCGGACAGCTCCATCAGGATCCGCAGCGCGCTCACGATGCCGGACTGGGCGGGGGAGACCCGCCGACCTCAAGCGCCGCGACGCCGCATGCGACGCGTTCCGGCGGCTCTGTTCCGCTCGGCGCAGATCACTCATGCCTGAGTTCACCCATGCCTGAGTTCACCCATGCCCTGAGTCTCGCCGCGCCTACGCCGCGACCCCCGTGCCCACGCCGGCGACCCCGTGCCTGGCGGCGAAGCACGCCGGCGCCGACGCCCTGAGCCGCCTGGACCGCTTCGTCGTATCAACAGGTGACTAGCTTGCTAGGATGCTAGCATCGCCCTCGTGGGTGATGAGGAAGTCAAGCAGTTCAACGTGTACCTGCCGATCGGGCTGATCAAGCAGGTCAAGTACCGCGCCATCGAGTCGGGCATGTCGTTGTCGGCATTGGTTGCCGACGCCCTGCGTGCCTACCTCGACGACGCCCAAGGCCAGACAGGCCAATCGACCGGGAAGGAGACCTGACATGGCGACCGAGGGAATCGAGGCCGTGTTCTTGACGACCCACAACTGGGGTAGCGCGGCGAAGTTCTTCCAGGGGCTGGGCTACGAGTTGGAGTTCACGACCGACCACAACTCCGGCCGGCTCCGCAACGGCGACGGGCCGTACGTCTTCATCGCCGAGGTTCCCAAGGACCAGGAGCCCCGGACGCAGGTCGTGTTGAGGGTCCCGGACGCCGACGCGTTCCGCCCCGATCCTGCCGTCGAGGTGGTCACGCCGTTCGAGGACACTCACTACGGAACCAGGGAGATGACCGTCCGCGACCCCGACGGGCGGCTGTGGAGCCTTCAGGCTCCCGCCGGTAACTGACCGAGGCGAAAGGGGAACACCATGGCAGACGAGCAGATCGGGGAGCCGGACAACACCGCGGTGCGGACCGCCCTGTGGCGGGCGTTGCACGTCCAGCTCGACCCGCCGCCGCACGTGCTCAAGGACGAGATCGGCCTGCAGCTGGCGGCCCCCGGCGACGACTGGCGCCACCGCCCCGACATGGACCCGCACGCCACCAGGGGGTTCCGGGCGGCCATCGTGGCCCGCGCCCGTTTCGTCGAGGACCTGATCGCGGAGCAGGCCGACCACGGCGTGACCCAGTACGTCATCCTGGGAGCCGGCCTGGACACCTTCGCCCAGCGTAGGCCGGAGGTCACCTCCCGCCTACGGGTCTTCGAGGTCGACCAGCCCGGCACCCAGGCATGGAAGCGCCGCCGCCTGACCGAACTCGGCTACGACATCCCCGACTGGCTGCACCTGGTGCCGGTCGACTTCGAGGCGAGCGAAGACTGGCTGGAGAAGCTGGCCGCCGCCGGCTTCGACTCCGGTCGGCCGGCGGTCATCGTGTCGACCGGCGTCACCATGTACCTCACCAAAGACGCCACCGCGACCACCCTGCGCCAGATCGCCGGGCTCGCCCCCGGCTCGACGCTGGCCATGACCTTCCTGCTGCCGACCGAACTGCTCGACGACGCCGACCGCCCCGGCCTCCGGAGGAGCGAGGAAGGTGCGCAGGCATCCGGAACGCCGTTCATCAGCTTCTACACCCCGCCCGAGATGCTGGCAGTGGCCCGCGACGCCGGCTTCGCAGACGTCCGGCACGTGTCGGGAGAGGCACTCGCCGAACGCTACTTCGCCGACCGCACCGACGGACTCCGCCCGTCAAGCGGAGAGGACGTGCTGCTGGCCACCACCTGACCCCTGGTGGGCCGTTCCGGCCTCTTCGCGAGGCCGGAAGTCGGCAGGCGCCGTGCCGGACGGGGTTGCGGCAGGGTGTCGGGTCGGCGGCCGTCGATGGGAGGGACGCCTACCGGTGGGCGGGGCGCGTCCACGGTATCAACGCCGGTACGCGCGTGCGGTAGAGCGCGTAGGCGGGACCGAACTGGCGGGCCATCAGGCCGTCTTCGATCCGGATCCGACGGAGCAGCCAGGGGACGGCGATCACGAGGAAGGCAACCCAGACACCGAAGCCGCAGGCCAGCATGCCGCCGACGACCAGGCCGAGGAAGCCGGTGTAGATGGGATGGCGCACCAGCCGGTAGGGGCCGTCGGTACGCAGCTCGTGGTGCTCCTTGACCATCGGGATGCTGGCCCACATGGTGCCCAGAACCCATCGCGCCCACAGCAGCAACGCGGTGGAGGCGACGGCGAGCAGGGCACCCAGGAGAGCCAGCTCGGGCTGCCAGTACTGGAGGCGATGCCATACCTGCGGGGTGTGTCTCACCAGCTCGGAGAACGCGTAAGCGCCCGCGATCAACAGGACCCTGCGCGGCAGGGTGCGACGCATACCGCGCACCCAGCCGCCCGGGCCGGCCTGGCTCTTCACGCCGAAATACACAGCACCCACGACCCAGGCCCCGGTGAAGATCAGGACACAGGCACCGGTGAGCGCGACAAGTACGGAGTGCAGTGAGTGCATGGGTCAAGGTTGCGCCTCGCGCGGAGCCGATGGCGACCACCCAGGGGTTGATAAGGAGGGCTCCACCCACGGGTGGAGACCCGGCAGCCGACGGCACCGCGCGAGGTGGCCGGCGCCGGCAAGCGCGGCGGGCCGGGCCCCGGGCGAGAACCGCCGAGGTGCTGCCGCTTCGACCACGGTCCGTGCCACCGCGATCGGAGCCGCATCACAAGCAGTACCGGATCTCCTGCCATGCCCGCTCTCCATGACACGGTGACGTGCTACTCGCCGGGCGTCAGCCGCAGCGCGTGCAGGGCCAGGGCGAAGTCGGCCACCGCGCGGGGATCGCGCAGCGAGCGCCCGGTCAGTTCCTCGACTCTGTGCAGCCGGTAGCGCACGGTGTTGGGGTGGCAGTACAGGAGCCGCGCCGCGGCGGGCGCCGCGCCGACCGCCGCGAACCAGCACTCCAGGGTCTCCAGCAAGCGATTCCGCTCGGCGGCCGGCAGCCGCAGTACGCCTTGGAGGACGGCACGGGCGATCCGTCCGGCCTCGTCGGGAGCGGCTGCCACCAGCAGCGCGGCCGGACTGTCGTCGAAGCGTGCGATGCCCGCGGGGCGACCGCGCGCGCCGGTGAGCGCCAGGCGGGCGAGCCGGAGGGCCCTGGGGGTCTCGCGCAGCTGGCGGTAGGCGGGGCTGACGCCCACCGGGGCTGTGAGTGACCGCTCCAGCATGCGAAGGGCCGCGTCCTCGGCTTCCGGACGCCGGAGGGCGACCACGCCGACGTGCAGGTCCGGCATCAGCCGCCAGGCCGATCGTAGGTGTTCGGCAAGGAGGCGCGCTTCGATTCCGGGCAGTGCCTCCCGTCCGGGGCCGGGCACCTCGGCGGCGACCACGACATAAGGGCCGCGGGTCGGCAGGCCGAGGACGTCGGCGGCTTCCCAGAAGGTCGTACGGTCGGTGAGCAGCCCGGTGAAGAGGGCCTCGACCATGGCTGACCGTTCCCGCTCGCGTTGCAGCACCAGCCCGGAGATCTCCTCGCGGTAGGCAACGCTGGCCGATGCCGCGAGACCCTGGTTCGCCCACCACGCGGCCAGTGACGTGATCGTCTCCGCGGTGAGGGCCTGGGCGGACAGGGCCTCGGTCGCGATCGCGGACCACAGGGTCTCGGATCCGACGCGGTAGGCGTGCAGCAGTTCGGCCAACGGGGTTCCCTGGCGCGCCCGTTCACGGCCGGTCTCCTGCGCCGGCGCGGAGTCCGCACTGTGGCCGTCGACGAGCTGGTGGAGTACCTGCTCGCAGTTGCGTCGGCACGATGCGGTCAGCTCCTCGAAGGACACGTGCTCGTCGCCTCGGTAGTACGTCACCTCGGCGCGGATGCGGCGGGCCATCCGTGCGCCGAGTTCGTCGGTGCGGGTCAGCAACGAAGCCGCTATGGGGGCGACTTCGGCGGGTGCGTCGGGCGTGCGGCTCATGCCCGCAGGCTACAAACGGCCGGGTGGGGGGAGACGGATTGTGCCCGGGGACAACCACGGCGGGTGTGGAGCTGTGCGCCGGCACATGGTCCGTACGGCGTCCGGCCGCCACGATACGAGGACGTTACCGGCCGGTTTCGGACCGTATTCCATCGTGCTGCCTCCTTGGGAGGAACCGTGCCCAGAGCCGCAACAACGCGCACCACCCGCACCGCCGGTACCGCCGACCCCCTGCGCGCCACCGGGGCGCGGACGAGCGCGTCCGTACTGACCGGCGCCGCGCTCCTCGCCGCTGCCCTCACCATGACCACCACCCCGGTCCCCGCACACGCCGCGGCTCCGGTCCCGGCCGGGACCGGGAAATACGTGGCCCTGGGGGATTCCTACGCCGCCGGGGCAGGGATCCCCGCGCAGTCCGCGGGCCTGTGCCTGCGCTCCGACCACAACTACGGCCACCTCGTCGCCACGGCCCTTGCCCCGTCCGCCTACGTGGACGAGACCTGCGCCGGCGCCAAGGTGAGCGCGCTCACCGCACCTCAGACCGATGCCGGGATCGTCGTCAACGGCCCCCAACTCGACGCCGTCACGCCCGACACGTCCCTGGTCACCCTCACTCTCGGCGGCAACGACCTCGGCACCTCCGACGTCGGCTTCGTCGACGTCGTGCTCGCCTGCTCGGGCCTGGCCGTGACCGACCCCCTCGGGACGCCCTGCCGCGACTTCTACGGCGACACGCTCAGCAGGCGGCTCGACTCGGCGGCGGCACACCTGACCGACGGCCTGCGCAGGCTGTCCAGCAAGGCACCCAAGGCCAAGGTGATGGTCGTCGGCTACCCGCCGGTGCTCCCCGACGACCCCACGACGTGCCTCGGCAGGATGCCCGTCACCACCGGCGATCTCCGCTTCCTGCGCTCCGTCCTCGGCGAGCTCAACGAGAAACTGGCCGGGACCGCCACCGCGGCGGGCGCCACGTACGTCGACACCCTCACCCCGACCAAGGGCCACGACAGCTGCTCCGCGTCCCCCTGGATCGAGGGACTGTTGCCGACCTCGCCCGCCGCACCGCTGCACCCCAACGCCGTCGGTGAACACGCCATGGCCGAGGCGGTGTTGAGGGCACTGGGCCGCTGAACCACCCGACCGTCCCCGGTGCCCTCCGGCGCCGCGCCCGGCCACCTCACCCACGAAGCGCAGCGAACCGGTGTGGCGTGGCACCGCACCATGTCGGCGCACGCCGCCTGACGCACTCGGCCTGGCGTACTCCGCCCCACCGGCTTTCGTCCGGTGGGGCGGAGCGGTGGGTGTGCAGGTCAGGTCAGGGCCGAACAGCCCAGGTGCACGTCCCGGCTCCACGGCGGGCGAGCCCGGCCCACCACCCGCACCAGCCCCCAGGTGATTGACTACGCCGCATGGACCTCACGCGAGCGTTCCCCGCCAGCCCGGATACACTGACGAGCTGTTGCGGCCGGGACACCGGCCGGTATCCCCTGGCCCGATGGGAGGGCCTGGCATGAGTGCCGGTGGCATGCCGCCGGAGCGCGGCCCGGTCTCGACGGCTGGGGACGCGCCTCCTTTCGACCCCGAACTGAGGGTGGTACTGGCGGCTTTGGGCGACGCGGCGAGGGAGCCGATCACCCTGGAGAACCTTGCGGCCCGGCAGCAGCGGGATGCCGCGGCCCGGCCCAGGCCGACGGTCCGGGATCTCCGGGCCGACGGCCGCTTCGAGGTGACCGAGCTGCGTGTACCGGGAGTGTCTGGCGGGCAGGACGTCACGCTCGTGAGCGCACGGCCCGCCGGGATCGCCGGGCGGTTGCCCCTGCTGTACTACATGCACGGCGGCGGGATGATCGCGGGCAACGCGTGGTCGGTTCTTCCGCGACTGCTGCGCGAATGGGCTCTCACACTGGAGTTGGCCGTCGTCTCCGTCGAGTACCGCTTGGCGCCGCAGGCGCAGTATCCGGCACCGGTGGAGGACTGTTACGCCGGATTCGTCTGGGTGGCCGGGCAAGCGGCCCAACTGGGCATCGACGCGGGCCGGATCATCGTGGGGGGAAAGAGCGCCGGTGGCGGACTCGCGGCGGCGGTCGCCCTGCTCACCCGCGACCGAGGCGGGCCCACACCGATCGGACAGCTGCTTCTGTCCCCGATGCTCGACGACCGCAACGACACCTTCTCCAGTCATCAGATGGCCGGCATCGACACCTGGGACCGAACCTCCAACACCACTGCGTGGCAGGCGCTGCTGGGCGACCGGTACGGCGCCGCGGACCTGCCGCCCTACGCCGCTCCCGCCCGCGCCACGGATCTGTCCGGGCTCCCCCCGGCCTACATCGAGGTCGGGTCGGCCGAGACCTTCCGGGACGAGGATGTGGCCTATGCCCAGGCGATCTGGCAGGCCGGCGGCCAGGCCGAACTGCACGTATGGCCCGGAGCGTGCCACGGCTTCGACACCTTCGCCCCACAGGCAGTCCTCAGCCAGGACGCCGGCAACGCCCGTTCCCGCTGGCTTCGGCGCATCCTCACACAGTCCGCTCCGAGCAGCGGACCTGCCCGCTGAGCCCATGGCCGGTTGCGGCAACCGAGCGGTTCCGTCCGACGACGGGCCTCGAACGCGGGCGGTTGCGAAGGCTCTCCGCGACCGCCGTCCGACGGCCTGAGGCCCTGCCGCACCCCGGCCGACGGACAACACCAACCCATCCCTGCGAGTAACAGACAGACAAGGACCGGCCCTCGCGGGATGAGCACCTCCACGGGATGATCCCCCCCGACGTCGGTGCCCGTGGCTCTCCCTACAGCTTGAGGCCGTGCCGGGTGATGTACCAGTTGTGGAACGTGAGCAGCCCGCCGAGCAGCACCAGCCAGAGCACGGTGCTGGCCAGCGGGAAGGCGTCCACCGGGATCGTGTACGCCAGCACCACCCGCAGTACCGCGTCGAGCAGGAAGACCGCGCCCCACACCGCCGTGACCAGTCGCAGGTGGTGACGGAACATCGGTTCCACATCCCACCGCGCCTCCCATTCGACCAGTCCGGCCTCGCCGACCTTGGCGATGACGATGCCGCGCGAGGTCGTCATGATGAACGGACGCCGGGTGAGCAGGGTGCCGAGCACCCAGAGTCCGATCGCGGCGGTCAGCCAGCTGTCCCTGATCATCAGCACCCGTGGGCTGCCGGTGATCAGGGACAGCAGCGTTCCGACCACCACCAGGCTCAGCGTGAACACCGCCATCGCCTCCACCCGCCGCTGCCGCACGATGCCGTAACCGATCCACGGCAGCAACAGCAGGCCGCCTACGGCCATCGAGAGCCACTGGCCGGCGCCGGCCGCGCGCAGCCCGTAGTAGGAGCCGAGCGGGATGACGAGTTCGAAGAGCAGCTGCGCGGCGAGTCGACGGCGCAGCGCCGCGGTGCGGCGTCGGGCGGGCGCTGCGGTGCCCCCGTCGGTGTCGGTCTGCGGTGCCTGCTGTGTTGCCATGGCGCGTTCCCCCGTTTTCGCTGTGGTCATGACGTGCTTCTGGTGGCCCGGTCGAACAGGTCGGCCAACTCCCGGCCGGCGGCCCGTACATCGAGATCGGGATCGTGGGTGGCGCGGCGTACCACGTCGTCGATGGCGGCGCGGATCGCGCGCATCATCACCCACGGGTCGAAGTCGCAGAACTCGCCCGCGCGTTGCCCCTTGCGGATCTGCTCCACCTGAACGGCGAGGTTCGCCTCCGTGGTGTCGAGGAAGGCGGCCATGCCGGGGGAGCCGCCGGGGAGGTTGGTGAGGATCTCGGTGATCGCCGCGAGGTGGTTCGGGTACTCGGCGCACAGATCGAGGTTGCCCTCGATGGAGGCGCGCAGGCGGGCCGCGTAGCTCTCGTGGGCCTCGATGCGGGGGCGGAGGTGACCCTCCGCGATCCGCAGTACCTCGGCGACGACCTCGCGCATCAGGTCGTCCCGCCCGTCGAAGTGGTAGGAGATCATCCCCGTGCTGCTCAGCCCGGCGCGCTCGGCGATCTTCGCGAACGAGGCCCGGTGGTAACCGACTTCGGCGATGACGTCGATCGCCGCGGTGACGATCTGGGCGCGACGGCCCGTCTCCGTGAAGGAGCGCTTGGCCTTGCCGCCCGCATTTTGCTTGGACGAGCTCTTCCTTGCTTGCATGAGCAAGACGGTAGCGAGGTTTGCTCGCCCAAGCAAGACGGTGTACGGATGCGGGCGGGACGGCACGGCCCTGCCGGTCCGCGACCCGGCCGGACTTCCCGGACCGGTTCGGTCAGGACTGGGCGGCCCGCCGGGTCAGGACCCGAGGTAGTCGGTCACCGCGGCGGTCGGCTCCAGAGCGTCGAGTTCGGAGAGTCGCGCCGTGTAGTGGGCGCGGAGCACGCCGAAGGCGTCCGGGCCGAGCGGCAGTCGTCGCGGGGGCTGCGGCGACAGGACCGCGTCGAGGATGGCCTGGGCGGCGCGCGCGGGGTTGCCCCGCTGGGTGCCGTGGTGGGCGAGGAACGCGTTGCGGGGTGGCCCGACGATCGACCGGTACTCGGGAAGCTGGTCGGTCAGGCGCAGCGACCGTCCGCCGAAGTCCGTGCGGAACGCGCCGGGTTCGACGATCGTGAGGTGGATGCCGAACGGTGCGACTTCGGCCGCGATCGAGTCCGACACGGCTTCGAGGGCCGCCTTGGGGCCCGCATACGCCGCGCCGCCGAGCCCGGAGGTGACACCGACGATCGACGACATCTGCACGATGCGCCCCCAGCTCCGCTCGCGCATGAAGGGCAGGAGAGCGCGGGTCAGTTCAAGGCCGCCGAAGAGGTTGACCTCGAATGCCTCACGCAGTTGCCCATCGGTGGCCTCCTCGAAGGCGCCGATGAGCCCGTAGCCGGCGTTGTTCACCAGGACGTCGATCCCGGCCCGTGCGATGTCGGCGATCGTCGCCCGTGCTCCCACCGGGTCGGACAGGTCCAGCTCGACCGCGCGCACCCGGTCGGCGGCTCGGCTGACGAGACGGTCCAGCCGTGCCGCATCGCGAGCGGTCGCGATGACCTCGTCCCCCCGCGCGATCGCGGCTTCGGCAACTGCCGCTCCCAGGCCCGAACTGGCGCCTGTCACCAGCCAGCGCAACTGTCCATCCATGGCTCCGCCTTTCAAGATTCTTACCATGCTGGTAAACTTTCTATCATGGTAGGTATTCGTGAGCGCAAGCGAGCAGAGACGCGGCAGCGGATCTCCGACTGCGCGACCCGACTGTTCGAGCGGCGAGGGTTCGAGTCGGTGACGCTCGCCGACGTCGCCGCCGCCGCTGACGTGTCGGTCAAGACGGTCGTCAACTACTTCGGCGCGAAGGAGGAGTTGTTCTTCGATGCCGAGCCGGCTGTTCTGGAGCAGCTGGTGGCAACGGTCGCCGATCGCGGGACCGCCTCCGCGACCACCGCGATCCGCCCCCTGGTGGTGAGCAGCCCCATCCTCGCCGGCCCGTGCTCATGGGGAGCGGTCGACGAAGCGATGTGGGCCGCCATGCGCACCTTCGCGCAGTGCGAACGGGACTCACCGACACTGACCGCCCGACGGGCTTCCCTCCTCCAGTCGTGGCTCACACCGCTGGGGGAGGCGAGCGGATCGACGGCGTGGGCTGCGGCGGCGACGGGTGTACTCATCCTGCGGCACTCGGTCGTCCAGGACGGGCTCCTTGCGGGACGCTCGCCGGTCAGTGTCCGTCGGCGACTCAATGCCACGGTGGGTGCAGCGCTCGATGCCCTTGAGCGGGGTTTCGCGGACGACGCGTCCTGATCGCGCGGCAGGCATCAACCGATGGCACCGGCACTCGGCTCACCGGGGGCCGACGAACCCCGGGCGTGAGGAGGGACGCCACGCTGCCCTACCGCAATGCCTGGTCGCCCGTGGCTGGTTGCCGGTACGGGTGCGGCAGTGGCGCGAGACGTACGGCGGTACGGCCACCGGGTTGTGTGTCACGTCGGTGTGGACGGAGGCGTCTTGGATCTGCGGTTACCGACCCCTCGAACGCGATCCGGTGAGGTGCCGAGCGGCCGGGTTTTCCCTTGTGCGTGCCCTGGTCGTGCCCGCCATCGTGGCCGCGGTGGCGATCGCTCTCCGGCGGGCGAACCAGGGAACCCACGTCACCGATCGGCGGGCGCGGGGACCAGACCGTCATCGATCAGCCCGGCGAGAACCGCCTCGCCCAGGGCGTGGACGGCGGACTGCGGCCGGACCATGACGGTGAACTCCTTGATCCGGCCGTCGTCGTCGAAGTGCAGCAGGTCGATGCCGTGGATCTGCTTGCCGCCCACGGTGGTGCGGAAGAGCAGGACCGTCGACGGAGAAGCGGTGCCGTCGGCGCTCGTCTCGGCGGTGCCGGCGAACTGGCCGATGTAGCGGAAGTTCTCGAAGGTACGGAGCAGGACTCCGAAGAGGCCCAGCACCATCGGCTTGCCCTCGAAGGGCTGGAACTTCACGGGGCTGTACAGGTGAACGTCGTCGGTGAACAGGTCCTCCATCGCTGCGAGGTCGCGGCGGTCGACGGCGGCGCGGAAGCGTTCTGCTGCGTTCATGACGTCCCCTCATGCTCATGGATAAGACCAATCAGATTCATGAGTATCATGAGAGGTGGAACCGCGGACAGCGCCAAGCAGGACGAAGAACACGTAGAACCACGAAGGACACGAAGAAGCGGAGGCGATCCGATGGCCTTGCGTCATGCCGTGCTGGCGGCGCTGCTCGACGAGGAGCTGAGCGGATACCAGCTGACCAAGGCGTTCGACCTCGGGGTGGCGAACTTCTGGCACGCACAGCCACAGCAGTTGTACGCCGAGCTGACCCGGCTGGAGAAGGACGGGCTGGTCACAGGCCGCGAAGTCGTCCAGGACACCCGGCCCAACAAGCGCCTGTTCCAGGTCACCGACGCCGGCCTGGCCGAACTGGAACACTTCACCGCCACCGTCGGCAAGTCCTCCTTCATCCGCGACGACCTGCTGGTCAAGGTCCAGGCCGCCGACCACGTCGACATCGAGGAGCTGACGGCGCGGCTCACCGAGCGCGCCGCCTTCGCCCAGACCAGGATCGACCTGTTCGGCAAGCTGCTGCACACCATGCGCGGCGACCGCACCGAAGCGGAGTTCCTACGCCACAGCGAGCGCATCGGCCCCTACCTGACCTGCCTTCGTGGGCTCGCCTTCGAGCAGGGCAACCGTGACTGGTGCGAGCGCACCAGCACGATCCTGCGGGAAAGGCAGGCGGACCGTGCCCGGTACTGATCCGCGATACGCGCGCTACGTCGCCCTCGGCGACAGCCAGACCGAGGGACTCGGCGACGGCGACGACACAGCGGGGCTGCGCGGCTGGGCCGACCGGCTCGCCGAACACCTCGCACCGCACAACCCCGGTCTGCGGTACGCCAACCTGGCCGTACGAGGATGCCTGGCCCGCCACGTCCACACCGAGCAACTCGCCCCTGCCCTCGCACTGCGGCCCGACCTGGCCACCGTGGTCGCGGGGGTCAACGACCTGCTGCGGCCGCGGTTCGACGCCGACGAGGTCGCCGGCCACCTGGAGGCGATGTTCGCCGCGCTCACCGCCCAGGGCGCTCGCGTCGCCACTCTCACCTTCCCCGACATCGCACGCATCACCCCGCTCGCCCGGCCGCTCAGTCGCCGCGTCAGCACGCTCAACGACCGCATCCGCCAGGCGGCCCGACGCCACGGCGTCACCGTCGCCGAGACCAGCCACCACCCCGTGGTCACCGACCCCCGCCTGTGGAGCCCGGACCGCCTCCACGCCAGCCCACTCGGCCACCAGCGGATCGCCGCCGCCGTCGCCCACGCCCTCGCACTGCCCGGCAGCGACGACACCTGGACACACCCCCTGCCCCCTCTCGCAACGCCCGCACCCACCGGATGGAACGCCGCCGTCGCCGAACTGCGCTGGGCCGCCGCGTTCCTCGGACCCTGGCTGGGCAGACGCCTGCGCGGCCGCTCAAGCGGCGACGGCCACACCGCAAAACGCCCTCACCTCCTCGCCGTACAGACTCCTCCTGGCCCAGGCCGCAATGAGGAGCGGAGCTGAACAGGTCCGGAGACCGCACGAGCAGCCGGTGGGGACAGCCGAGGCTCCGGCCGGCACCGGCGGATCCGCGCCCCGGCCCGGCCCGCATCGCCGGCATCGTGGGTCAGGGTCGGGCCCCAGGTCTGCTCGATGAGCTGTGAGCGGTGCTCGAACCCCGACCATTCCTCCTGGTCAGCGGCGCTCATTGGACTTTCTGCTGAGGGAGTTCCAGGTCCATGGTCGGGAACGCGCATTGCGTAGAGGGGTGTTGAGAGATTGGGTGGTCAAGGTCAAGAGGAAGGGGCCGCCCCGGCGTTGAGAAGGGGGCGATGGGGGTGATGGAGGCCGGGGCGCGGCCGTCGAGGTCACCGCTGCCGCGTCCCGTCACGGCGACACGCGACCCGCACGGCTTCCGGTTCAGAACGCGGCACAGGAGAAGGCGAATGTCATCCATGCTCGGCGGCTGCACTCCCTGGCCCGAGGAGTTCGTCGACCGCTACTGGGCGGCCGGACACTGGCGTGGCAACACGCTGGACAACCTGTTGCGCGGCTGGTCCCTGCAGTACGGACCGCGAACCGCGCTCGTGCACGGCGGCACCCGCATCACGTACGCGAACCTGAACCGGCGCGTGGACCGCATGGCCGCCGGATTCCGGCTGCGCGGCCTCCGGCCCGGGCAACGGCTCGTCGTCCAGCTACCCAACGTTCCCGAGTTCGTGATCACCGTCTTCGCGCTGATGCGCGTCGGCGCGCTCCCCGTGTTCTGCCCGGTCTCGCACCGCACGCCCGAGGTGTCCCGCCTCGTGCGGATCACCGAGGCGACCGGCTACGTCGGTCCCTCGACGTACCAGGGCTTCGACCACACGGCGATGGCCGCGGACATCGCGGCCCAAGGGCCCTTTCTGCGACGGGTGTTCACCCATGAGGCGCCGGGCACCGCGTCCCCGTACGGCGGCCTTTCGGCCGACCGGTCGGGCTGCCACTACTTCCCCCTGGGCTCCATCGACGCCCCGCCCGCGCCGGCGCGGGCGCAGAGCGCCGACCAGGTGGCGTTCTTCCTGCTCTCCGGTGACACCACCGCGCCCAGGATCGTTCCGCGCACCCACAACGACTACGCCTACCAGGCACGGGCCGCCGCCGAGCTGGTGTCGCTCACCGAGAACGACGTGTATCTCGCCGCGCTGCCCGCCGAGTCCAACTTCGTCCTCGGCTGCCCCGGCATCGTCGGGACCCTCTCCGTCGGCGGCACCGTCGTCCTGGTCGAGAACCCGGATCCCGCCGCATGCCTTCCGGCCATCGGACGAGAGCGGGTCACCATCACATCGGTGGTGCCCGCCGCCGCCCGGCTCTGGCTCGACCTACTTCCCACGGTCCAGGCCGACTTGAGCAGTCTGCGTCTCGTGCAGATCGTTGGCGCGCCCTTGGACCGGCCGACCGCCGAACGGACAGGACAGGCATTGGGCTGTCGTCTGCAGCAGGTCTTCGGCAGGGCTGAGGGGCCGCTCACCCTCACCCGGCCCGCCGATCCGGACGAGAGCGTGCTCACCACGCAGGGCCGCCCGCTCTCGCCCGACGACGAGATCCGCATCGTCGACGTCGACGGCAAGGACGTGCCCGACGGGGAGCCCGGGGAACTCCTCGCCCGCGGCCCGTATACCCTGCGGGGCTACTATCGGGCGCCCGACCACAACGCACGCTCCTTCACCACCGACGGCTACTTCCGCACCGGTGACCGCGCGCGGCGCACCTCGGACGGGAACCTGGTGGTGACCGGCCGCCTCAAGGACGCCCCGCTGCGGGCCGACCACGAAGATCCATCCAGCCTGTGATGGAAGGCCGGCCGCCGGCCTTCACGACCACCACCGGGTACGTGAATGACTGAACCGGTTTCGAGCAGGTCAGGGCCCGCACGATGCCGGCCCGGGTGGGGGCTGTACGTGGAGTGACGGCTCAGGCGTGTCCGGCGGGTCTGCTGCTTGGCCGCTGGTACTGCCCTGCGCTCGTTGGCCTGCTGCCTGGGCGACTGTTCGCGATCGAGGTTGACCTTTTCGGCGGCCCCAAGCGAGTGATAGCGGCGATCCACCCGTGTCTCCACGACCGGACAGTCGTAGTCAGTTCCCAACGTTTCCTAAGTGAAGGGAAGTTCATGCGAGGCATCGCCACGGTCGCCCTCAGTGCCGCCGCACTCCTCGCTCTCGGCGCCCCCGCCGCCAACGCCGAAGGCGACCCGGCCAAGATCGAACCAGGTAAGAGTCTGACCAATGCGATCGGCACACTGTTCGACCCGGGTACTCCCGGTGGCAAGGTGGACCAGGCCGTGGGATCGACCGCGAGTGGGGTGGGGGATGGGCTCAAGGGCCTGCTCAGCTCAAGCTGACAACGGTCCGACGGGTATCGGCGGAGCCACAGCCGGATTGCAATGACGGTGACCGCTCCGTGAAAGACGTACGCCCTTGTGTCGTATCGGGTCGCTGTGACTCGGATGCTTCTGAGAGCGTTGACGGCCCGCTCGACTTCGTGCCTGCGGGCGTCGCGCGCCCGGTCGAAGTCGGCGGGGCGTCTGCCTCGGCCGACGTGCGGTTGGTGGTTGGCCCGCTGGTCCCGGCGTTCGGGGATCGTGTGCTGGATCTGCAGTCGCCGCAGGTACTGCCGGTTCTGGCCGGCGCCACAGACCAGGGACGGGGACGGTGACCGCACCGTGTACCGACGTCGTCATGGGGCGGCGTCGGACGGTGACCGTGGAGTTCTGACGGCAATCGTGCCCGTGGCCGCGGTCTTCTTGGGCCGGCGGGGAACGGTCGTGGTGCTGCCGGGCGTTCGTACACCGTGGAGCGGGTCACGCCGAACGGTTCGGCGACGTTCCCCGGAGAAGACAAGGACAGCGACCATGGCACACAGCGCCCTCCTCGTGATGGACGTCCAACGGGACATCGTGGATATCGTGGACGACGGCTCGGGATATCTGGTGCGCCTGCGCAGGGCGATCGACGGTGCCCGGGCGGCCGGTATCCCCGTGATCTACGTGGTCATCGGGTTACGTCCGATCAGCGCCGACGTCAGTACGCGTAACAGGGTGCTTTCCGCAGCGGTGCGGGAGGGCCGGTACGTCGTGGGGGACCCCGGTACGGAGATCCACCAGGACGTTGCACCCGAGGAGGGGGACGTGGTGGTCACCAAGAGGCGGGCAAGCGCCTTCTCGGGCAGCGATCTCGACCTGGTGCTCAGGTCCCGTGGCATCGACAGCCTTGTTCTCACCGGCATCGCCACCAGCGGTGTGGTGCTGTACACCCTGTGCCAGGCCAACGACATGGACTTCGGCCTCACCGTCCTGGCGGATGGCTGCCTGGACACCGACCCCGGGGTGCACCGGACCCTCACGGAAAAGCTGTTCCCGCAGTGGGCGGATGTGGTGACCGTCGAGGACTGGCTGGAAGCCACTGCACCACAGCAAGTGTGACGTGAGGGAACACCCGCGCTTGAGTCCGCGGTCCGTTCTCAAGACTCGGGGGCCTGGTGCGGTCGAAACCGGCCCACCGTAACGCCCCCGAGGCCAAGGTGTGGCTGGGTGAACGTCGGCTTCTTCAGGAGCAGTTCACCCAGCCCGGCTCCTCATCCTGAATCCCCGAGCCGCTACGCGAGAACCGGAATACCCGGCCGGCTCCGCTGGTTTGCAGCGTCATGGTGACAGGAGTAGCGCTCAACGCGATCGATGCCGACAACCAGATCGACGCCACCGTGCGGCTCGCGCACGAGGCCGCGGCCGCCGGACTGCGGTCTGCCTGGTTCGGGCAGACCTTCGGTGTGGACTCACCCCAGCTCGCGGCGGTCGTCGGGCGGGAAGTGCCCGGCCTGCACGTGGGTACGTCCGCCATTCCCGTTTTCGGCCGCCACCCGCTGGTGGTCTCCAGCCAGGCTCTGACGGCCCAGGCGGCTACGCACGGCCGTTACCACCTCGGTTTGGCGCTCGGTACCAAGCTCCTGACCGAGGGGGGCTTCGGTGTCCCCTTCGAGCGACCCGTCGCGCGACTGCGTGAATTCCTCACCGCGCTGCGGCAGTTGACCGAGACCGGTACCGCCGACTTCCACGGCGAACTGCTCACCGCGAGGACTCCGATCCCCGCCCGGGTGCCGGGCGCCGAGGCGGGCGTGCCGTTGCTCGTCGCCGCGATGGGGCCCCAGGCGCTACGCGCCAGCGGTGAGTTGGCGGATGGGATTCTGCCCTATCTGGCCGGGCCGCGCGCCCTGAGCGAGCACATCGTTCCGGCCGTCACGGCGGCCGCATCGGCGGCCGGCCGGCCCGCGCCCCGGATCGTCGCGCTGGTGCAGGGCGTGGTGACCGACGATGTGGACTCCGTGCGGGAGAAGGCCGTCGAGCAGCTCGCGTTCTACGAGCAGATTCCGTCCTATGCGCGGGTCATCGGACTCTCCGGCGGCCGACGGGCCGCCGATGTGGCGGTGATCGGCGACGAGAAGACGGTCGCCGCCGAGGTGCAGCGCTATCGGGACGCCGGGGCGACGGAGGTGGTGTTCTCCGGGACGGAGATCGCCGGAGACGCCGACCGGCGCCGTACGTGGGCACTGCTCGGGGAACTCGCCGGGTGAGCGCCGGTGGGCGGCGGGACCTGACGGCCGCGGGGTGTCCGGCACGTGCGTGAGCGATGCGTGAGGGGACGGGGGAAGATGAGGAGCCGCAAGCGGCACCGGCGCCCCACCGGCACGGCACCCCCACCGGCGCCGCCGTCCGCTCGCCAGCCGCTGTGCCGGACTCGCTCGGGTTGCCGGCAGCCGTTCCCGCCGGCTCCGCCGGCACCGTGAATAACATCAACTTGCAGTTATTAACGGGAAGTTAGGGGAAGTTCGAGCCAGGCGGGCCGCAAACGTAAACTCCGCACCATTTTTCCTGCGGCCCCCTTCGCAGCGCTGTCGCGGGCACGCCAAGATCTCCTCCGCGTCGAGCCCCCCATACTCGGCGCAGGGAGGAGAGGGCATGGTGCCCCAACGGCATCGTCGGCGGTTCATCACCTGCGCCGCCGTCGCCGCCGCGTTCGGACTGGCGACCACCCAGTCGTTCGCAGCGTCAGGTGAGTCCAGACCCCGGCCCTGGAACGCGCGCCACCAGGCCGACATCGGTCGGCAGCACATCAAGGCGGCGCACGCCGGTCGGGGAAAGTCCGCTGCCGCCACCCCGGGCAGCTCGGAGGGCGATTCCGACGAGGCGGAGAACTCCGCCGAAGCCACTGCACAGTTCACCGAGGCACGCACGGCCCCCGGCGTGGTCGCGCCGGGGGCCTACGGGGCCGCTTGGCAGCAGCTCCAGTCGATGCGCCACACACCAGGCAACTGGGATCACGTCACCAAGAAGGCGTACAACGCCGACGACCCCCGCTACCGCGACGTGAACTCCAACTCCAGCGGCGGCTTCGGGAAGGTGACCGGCCGGATCACCGGGATCGCCGCCGACGACCAGGGGTATGTGTATGCGGGCGGCGCCAACGGCGGCGTCTTCCGGTCGAAGACCGGCGGCGGACACTGGGAGCCGATCGCCGACGCACTTCCCTCGCTGTCCACGGGGACCCTGGCCCTGGACGGCAAGAAGCGCCTCTGGTACGCCACCGGCGAGTCGAACACCGGGGCAACCGCCTTCGTCGGTACCGGCGTCTACGTTCTGGGCGATCCGCGGCACGGGCAGTTCCGGCCCGGCAACCGGGTGGGCGGTGCCGAGCTGGAGAGCACCGTCATCCACGCGTTGCGGTTCGTGGGCGGCACGGTCTGGGCGGCGACCAGCCGCGGCGTGTGGTCGCACTCGACCACCACCCTGTCCGGTCCGTGGAAGCTGGAGTTCGCTCCCAACCCGGACTATCTGCCGGGCGGTTCGAAGGCATCCGACCCGAGCGCCCCGTACAAGAACATCGCCAACGACATCGCCGTCGACCCGAAGGACCCGTCCAAGGTCCTGCTCGCCGTCGGTTGGCGCGGCGGAGACACCTACAACGGGCTGTACGCCAAGCAGGACGACGGCTGGAAGCCGGTCAGCGGGCTCGGCGACCTGCCGACCGTCAGTGCCGACGTCGGCAACATGACGTTCGCCGCCGCTGCCGACGGCTCGCGGCTGTACGCCATCGACCAGTCGCCGGCGCAGACCACCGCCAACCCGGACAGCGGCCTCAAGGGCGTGTACGTGTCGAAGAACGGTTCGCCGTTCGGGCCGTGGACGCAGATCGCCGACTACACCAAGCTCAAGGCATCCGGGTCCGCGCTGCAGAGCGCGGGCTACCAGCCCGGCATCCAGTCCTGGTACAACCAGTTCCTCCAGGTCGACCCCGCCAACGCCGACCACGTGTACCTGGGCCTGGAAGAGGTCTTCGAGACCAAGAACGGCGGTACGAGCTGGACCACACCCGGACCGTACTGGAACTTCCCCTTCCCCTGCTGGAGCATCGACCCGGCCAAGCAGACCGGTGACTGCTCGCAGACCACCCACTCCGATCAGCACGCGGTCGCGATCGGCAGCTACCACGGCAGGACCTGGGCGTACGTCGGCAACGACGGCGGCATATACCGCCGTCCGTTCAACGGTGCGGTCGACTCGGGCGGCCACGCGAAGGACTGGCAGTCCCTCAACGACGGCACCCTCGACACCCTCCAGTACTACTCGGTGGGCGTCGGCAAGGACCTCGCCCATGGCGGCGTCTCGGTGACCGGCGGGCTCCAGGACAACGGCCAGTCGATCCTGCGCGGCCGGGACAAGGTCATGGGATCCAACTTCGGCGGCGACGGCGCCGACACCATCGCCGACCCCGCCAACGGCTGCAACATCGCTGCGGAGTACGTCTACCTCGACATGTGGGTCACCCAGAACTGCGGTGTCAACGACGGCTCGTGGAACACGGACCCGACCAAGGCCACCGAGTACGAGGTCGCGCCGCCGGACAAGGACCTGGGCGGCGCCGGCGCCCGCTTCATCGCCCCGATCACCGCCGACACCAAGGACGGCAACACCTGGGTGGCCGGTGGCCGGCATGTATGGGTGCAGCACAAGGGCTTCGCGATCCGGTCCGGTAAGGAGTGGAAGAACGCCTACGACCTCGGCGACGGCCACGTGGCCACCGCCGTGGCGACCTCGGGCGGCACCGTGTACGCCGGCTGGTGCGGCCCCTGCGACAGCAAGGGCTTCAGCCGGGGCATCGCGGTCGGCAACGCCGACGGCACCGGCTGGCACCAGCTCACGCTCCCGGTCGACGGCACCCTCCCCAACCGCTACATCTCCGGCTTCGAGGTCGACCCGGCCAACGCCCAGCACGTGTATGTGGCCGTCAACGGCTTCTCCCGCAAGTGGACCGAAGGACCCGGCGCGGGCGTCGGCCACGTCTTCGAGTCGAAGAACGGCGGCACCGACTGGACGGACATCTCGGCGAACCTGCCCGACGTTCCCGCCAACACGGTGAAGCTGCTCTCGAACGGCGGTCTCGCCCTCGGCACCGACCTGGCCACCTTCTACCGGCCCGCCGGTGCCACCCGGTGGCAGGTGGCAGGACACAACCTCCCCACTGCGGCCGTGATGCAGCTGCGACTCGGCCCGGACGGCAAGCTGTACGCCGCCACCCACGGTCGCGGCATCTGGTCCCTCGACGTACGGCGCCTCAAGGCCACCCGTAACGACTGACCACGACGGATCCCCGTCACCCGGCGGCCGGTGCGCACCCCACCTGCGGGACGCGCACCGGCCGTGCGCGTCCCGATCACTGCACTGGATACGCCGCCACACTCAGCCGGAGGGTGAAGACAGGAGTCTCGTCCCGCCCCCAGGTCACGGTCACCAGGCCGGTGCGCGCGGCCCGCACGGTGACGCGGGTGGCGCCGTTCCGGCCGGCGGCGGTCGAAGTCACCATGGCCAGCATGGGATTGCTGCTGTGCGGCTGCGGCCAGGCGCTCCCGGAGCGAGGCCCCAGAACCACGGTGACCGTCGCGCCGGCGCGCACACAGAGGTCCCGGACGGAGGCGTCCCCAGGGCCGTGGGTGACGGTGGCGGAGCCGGCGACACAGTCCGGTGACGTGGAGGCCGTCCCGGGGGACGTCGAGGTTCCCGCCGGGGGAGACGGCGCCGGCGTCGCGGTGCGCGGATCGACGGAACGGCGCGACGGCGCGGCGCGCGTCCCCGAGCCGCTGCCGCCGCCCCCGCAGGCGGTCAGGACGCAGGACACGGCAACCAGCACAGCCGCGAACCAAGGCCAGGCCATCCCCTGCGACGCACTGCGCCTCCTGTACTCCGCCGCCACTGCTCCCCCTTCCACCACCGCGCGCCACTGTGACGCGTTGACCTACGGTCCGGTTCCTGGCCGTTGCCCTTCGGATGGCGTGAGTGCGTTCCGACGGATGCCGGAATGCCGAGGGATGCCGGACTGCCGCCGAGGTCCTCCGCGAGCAGACGGTCGCGACCTCGGTCGGGCCGTGTTCATTCGTGGTCGCGCAGGAAGGCGGGGATCTCGTCGCGGGTGGGGTGGTTCGGCAGGGGTGCTGGCTTGCCTTGAAGGAACGAGGTGATGACGGCGGCGGCTCGGTCGTTGTTGTCGTCCAGGCCGTTCCACATGTGATGCCCGACGCCTGGCATGTACTGCGTGCGTTGGATGGCGGGGTCATTGGCAAGGATGGTGGTCGCCCATTGGCGAACCTGGGAAGAGCACTCGGCGATCATCAGCATGGCGGGCGTCTTCGAGCGCCTCAGTTGCGGGACGCTGGAGGGGGAGTCCTGCACCGTCTGCTGGATGCGGAGGCTGGCAGCGGGGCTGAAGGAGAAGTTCTGTGCCGTGTCCTCGGTCGGGATGCGGTGCGCGTCGCGTGCGCAGTAGGCGGACGCGGTGTCGCTGCCGAGGTCTGCGGCGGTGAATGCGTTGTCGCCCTCAGCCTGTCCGATCAGTCCGGTGTCGGGGGTGAGGAGTCCGAGCCGCATGAGTCCGAATGCCGCGGCGTACCGGGGGAGTTGTGTTGATCGTGGTCCGGTCGTGCCCGGTGCGAGGTCGCGTGCGGATGGGCGTCCCTGGTGACCGGCGATCCTCGACGTGGAGCCGTCCATCGGGCCGGGCTCGGCGACGATCGCCCGGTGCAGATGTGCGGCGACGGAGGGGTCGGCCAGGGCACGTGCGAGCACGACCGCGCCTGACGAGAAGCCGAGGACGTCGACCTTGCCCCTGTCCAGACGGTGGGTGAAGGCGTCGAGGTCACGGACTGATCTGGAGATCGTGTACTGGTCCATGGAGAGCAGGTCGCTGCGGCCGCCGCCGGCCTGTTCGTAGGCGTAGACGTCGTAGCCCTGGCGCGCCAGGAGTTGCAGGAACCGGTGGTCGAGTACCGATATGCCGCGGACTGGTCCACCGTTGAGGTACACGAGCGGGATGGGGTGTCGGGTGCCGGGTTCTGCGGGCGGGTAGTGGTAGACCGCGACCTGGCTGCCTGTGGCCAGGGTCCAGTGCTGTGTGGCCACGAACGGCAGGGCGGGCGGGTACCGCCGGGTCGTGGGCACGGTCGGGATGCAGACCGACGCCGTCAGCGCCGCCGCGACAACCACCGGTAGGAACGGCACGAGTCGCGCCGCCCCGGTACGGCTGTGGCCCCGCCACAGTGCGGCGACAGAAGCGACTCCAAGGGTGGTGAGCCATGCGGCGAGTCCCGAGCCGGCCCCGTCCGTGAGGACGATCGATACGAGAAAGACAACAGCCAGCGTTGTGACGGCAGTCAGCGCCAGCAGTAAGCGTCCAGCGAAGCGGATGGGGCGCATGGCGAAGGTGGGCAAGGTGAACCTCCGTGGTTTCAGAACACTGTTTCAAAACGACGTTATCAGAGGGGGTAGGCTTCTCGTCGTGGGTAGGCCCAGGACGAACGACGAGACGGTCAGAGAGCGGCTTGTGGAGTGCGCGACCGAACTGCTCGCCACGGGTCCGCGGGAGTCGGTCACGGTCCGCGCCGTGGCGGCTGCCGCCGGCGCGTCGACGACGGCGGTGTACTCCCTGTTCGGCGGTAAGGACGGGTTGATCGGAGCGGTACGCGACCGAGCTGTCGCCAGCCTGTTCCAGGACCTGTCGGCGGTGCCGACTTCTCAGGAGCCCCTCGCCGACATGTACGCACTGGCCGTCGCGTACCGGCGATGGGGATGCGGACACAGGCACCTGTACATGGTGCTGTTCGGAGGGGTGCAATCCTTCGAGCCGTCGGGTGCGGTCGGCACCCGTGACCCCATCCGGCCGCTCATCGCGGCGATCGACCGGGCTGTGGAAGGGGCCGTCCTCGCCGGCGAAGTGACGTCGATCGCCCTCTCGCTCTGGGTAACCCTGCACGGGCTCGTGACGCTCGAACTGTCTGGGGCCTTCGACGCCCACACGGCCGAGGCCGCATTCCGCTCGACGGTTCACGCCATGCTGCGCGGCTGGACGACTCCCGCAGTGTTCCGCAGTCTTCGGCACGCCGAACCCGGCTCATTGGGTGAGCCCTTGTAAGGGCCTTTGGCAGTGGGAGTTGCCCGGCGTCGCACATCGACGCCGGCAGGCGCTGGACCGTGGTCTTGGGCGGGCCGGTGCGGCGAGTGAGGTCCGTCAGCGGCAGGGGAGCGCTTGCTTCGCCAGTTCGGCAAGCATGACGACGACCCTGCGCACGACACCGGTCATCTGGGGAGTGCCGCCAGGCGGCCCCGACCGGTCAGGAGCCTGGTTCGGCGCTTCGGACGCCACGCTGCACACCACACGCATACCTCCGAGCCAGGCCCGGACGGTCCGCTGCGATCGGGAGGCGATCCACCGCCGGTGACGGCCGGGATCCGCCGTCCCACGGACCCCACCCAGGAGCAACGCCGCGCCTCACACCGCAGAAAACCGTGGGTGGTTGGCGTACGAGCGCCCGGCGCTCTCGGCTGTCGCCGGCCCGATGCGTACCTCCGTACAGAAGGGCGTTCAAGCCACCGGGCGGCTCGCACGTTCCCACCACGGGAATCGGCCGGCTCTCTCCGGTCGACCCCGGCCCACAGGCGAAGACAACCCCTCGCCACCAGCGCACGGATGCACACCTCACGCCCGGCCCGTGGCCGTATGTGCCCATGGCCAGCCCGCTCGACGCACACCCCCGGACGCGCGATGCGCGCCGATGCTTCCCCACTCCCCGAGCCGCTCACCCGAGCCGCTCACCCGGGCCGAAGACGGCTCGTCCGCGGTCACTTCGTTCAGCTCCCGGCGCAGGCGGTCGCGGTGACCACACCCTTGCCCTGCGCCACCCCCATGGTGGAACTCGCACCCAAGTGCGTCCCGGAACCCGACGGCGGTGTTCTGTTCGCTGGTATGCCGTTCCATGCACTGGCGGCGGGGGCGCGACGGCTTCACGCGCCGCTCCAATGCACCCTGCCCAGCCCCTGTGGGCCACCATATGGTGTCAAGAAGCGGGTGCCCTCGGCGAGTTGGCGGCATAGAGGGGTGCCGCACCCGGGTCCGCGGGGGTGATGTCCGGATGCCCGAGATGATCGGCAATGGGACCCCGGAGTGCTACGGGGAACCGGCCAAGCTGGGGCGGGACTGGGGCGCCACGAGGAGCGGCGCCCCAGTGGCGGATCGGGGAGGTGGCCCACAACGGCCGACGTCAGGAGCTCGTCAGGATGACGAGTTGCCGGGTCGCGCGGGTCATCGCGACATAGCGATCGACCGCTCCTTCGATGCCTGCGCCGAACTCCTCCGGATCGACGAGGACGACCAGGTCGAACTCCAGCCCCTTCGACAGTTCCGGGGTCAGCGACTGCACGCGGGTCGTCCCCAGGAACGTGGGATCGCCGATGACGCAGGCGGTCCCATCGGCATGCGCGGCGAGCCAGGCGCCGAGGATCGACTCCCGATCCGCAACGGCTCCGTAGGTGACGGGTACGCCACCGCTGCGGATGGAGGTCGGCACGTTGGCGTCCGGGAGCTCGGCCCGGATGACCGGCTCGGCCTCCGCCATGACCTCTTCCGGCGTACGGTAGTTGACGCTCAGGGAGGCCACCTCGACCCGGTCGAGCCCGATCCGCTTCAGCCGTTCCTGCCACGACTCCGCGAACCCGTGCCTGGCCTGGGCGCGGTCCCCGACGATGGTGAAACTTCGGGACGGACAGCGCAGCAGCAGCATCTGCCACTCCGCGTCGGTCAGTTCCTGCGCCTCGTCCACGACGATGTGCGCGAACGGGCCGGCGAGCCGGTCCGGGTCGGCGCCGGGCACGGCGGTCCGATCGATCAGCCTGTCCCGCAGATCCTGTCCGCGCAGCATCGTCACGGCGCCTTCACCGTCGTCATCGGCCGCCAGCACGTTGTCGATGACGTCGGCCATGCGGGCGCGTTCGGCAGCGACAGCGGCTTCCTGCCGGCGCTTCCGTCGTGCCGCCTCCGGGTCGCCGAGCCGCTGCCGCGCCACGTCCAGGAGCGGCAGATCGGACACCGTCCATGCCTGGGGCGCCTCCTTGCGCTGCAGCCTGCGCACCTCATCGCCGCTGAGCCAGGGAGCGCACAGCCGCAGATATGCGGGGACCGACCACAGGCCACCGACGAGGTCTGCCGCTTCGAGCAGGGGCCACGCGCGGTTGAGGGCGGTGACCAGCTCCTCGTCGTGCCGCAGCGAACTGTGGAAGATGTCGGGCGGGACATCGCCGTCGAGCTTGTCCAGCAGGATCGTGACCAGTTCCTCCCAGATCTGCTCGCGCGCCTCGTTGTGCTCGGTGCCGGGATCCGGCGCGTCGAACGCCTCGGCCCAGTCGTCGGCGCTCAGCCAGATGTCGGCCCAGTCGGTCGTGACCGTCATCCCCTCGGCCGGCGGCTCCTCGTAGAACCGGACGGCCGCCTCGATCGCCTTGACCATGTCCGCGGACGACTTCAGGCGGGCGACGTCCGGGTCGGCCTCGACCGCCGCTCCGGCCCCTTCGGCGACGAGGTCCCGTACGGTGCAGGTCTGCACGCCCTCCTCCCCGAGACTGGGCAGGACGTCCTCGACGTAGGCCAGGTAGGGCTGGTGCGGACCGACGAACAGCACGCCGCCTCGACGGTGGCCGAGGCGAGGGTCGGAGTAGAGGAGGTGAGCGGTCCGATGCAGAGCGACCACGGTCTTGCCCGTGCCCGGACCGCCGTCGACGACGAGAGCGCCCCGGGATCCCGCCCGGATGATGGCGTCCTGGTCGGCCTGGATGGTGGCCAGCACGTCGCGCATCCGGGACGACCGGGTGCTGCCCAGACTGGCGATGAAGGCGGACTGGTCATCCAGCGCGGCATGCCCGTCCAGTCCGTCGGCGGTGAACACCTCGTCCCAGTAGTCGCTGATCCGGCCGCTCGTCCAGCGGTACCTTCGGCGGCTCGCCAACCCCATCGGGTTGGCGTGGGTCGCTGCGAAGAACGATGCGGCCGCGGGGGAGCGCCAGTCGACCAGCAGCCGACGTCCCGTGCTGTCGGTGAGGCCGAGCCGTCCGATGTACACGGGCTCGGGGTCGTCCGCGCCCACGACGCGCCCCAGGCACAGATCCCATCCGAAGCGACGCAGGGCGCGCAGGCGCCCGGTCAGTCGCTGGACCTCCGCGTCCCGGTCCATCGCCTGCCGGCCGATGCCGCCGGGCGCCTTCAGCTCGGCGTCGAGGCGGTCGGACAGTTCGGCTATCGACTGCTCAAGGCTCTCCGCGACGGCCGCGAAGTGCCGCTCGTCGTCGGCTATCAGTGCCGGGTCGGCCTTGGGGGAGAGGCGGTCGGGAAGGTCGAACGCGCTGGTGGTCAGGGGATTCACGTCACCAGCTCCGATCCGAGGTCGCGCCCGCGAGGTCCAACGGCGCATCCGCACGCACCTCGGCGCCGAGCGCCCGCGACCGCGGAGGCAGTCCCACCGACGGCTCGCCACCACCACACGACCCACAGGCCGACAACAACACATGCACTTGGAGAAGCCCCCCATTACCGAAGGTTCTGGCTGAGGTCAGTGATTGTGCGGTATGACCGGGGCCTTGCCGCAAGGCCCCCAGTGCGCTATACGTTGAGAGTGGCAAGGAGTGGTGAGTACTCCCCTCTGCCGTGATCGTCCGCTCTGGACAGACAAGCCCTTCACACGGCGTAACGCGCCGCACCCGGCGATTCACGCGCACTGCGCTCCTCCCGGCGATTCACGACGACCGGCAGCCCGAGCGGAGCGGGCCATCCCCACGGAACATCCGCTCACCCTGGACGGAGTCTGGCTCCACGACACCGGCCTCCCCGGTCCGCAATGAGCTACCTCACCTTCGCCCACGCCTACTTGGACGATCTGGCACCAGACAGCATGGTCGTCCGCCTGCGCATCCACTGCCGACGGGCAATCGGCACGTCCGGGCCACTCCACCGACGGCGAGCCCTCCGCCAACAGCCGCCGTGCGGGCCGGACACCGCTCAGCGCACGCCACGATCCAACCCGCCCCGGTGATCGAAGACCCACTGATACGCCGCCTGCGTCTGCCGCACGACCGCGGTGTCACGGAGCCGGAGCATCGACCAGGTATCCGGAGTCCGCGGCAGCCTCGTGCTGCGCCGGCACCGGTCCCGCCACCACCGGCTCCTCCGGCGCTCCCTCCGGCCCCGGCGCCCCAGACCCTGATGGTCAGGATCTTCACGTCAGTGGGGCTACCGGGAACCGTGAAGGTGAACCGGCCAGGATTCGTGAAGCTCGTCTGCTGGTGCGGCTGCGCAGCCG
>NZ_JBNHIN010000017.1:108298-112076 GCF_050054615.1 Streptomyces sp. YGL11-2 | reverse complement strand
CCCCCCCCCCCACTGTCCGCGCCCACCATCGGGGGGAGCAGCCCGCCCACGAGGGCCGCCACGCCCATGCCGACCCGCATTGCCGGGCTCGCGTGCCTGTGTCGGTTCGTCGAAGCCCGCACCATGACGTATCTCCCCTGACTCGTGGGCGTTGCGGACGAGAGCGAACGCGACGGGCCATCGGTGGCCTTCTCCACAATCGCCCCATAGGAATGTTTGTCCGGCCGCAACGTGACGCCAATCCCGTGAGAAGGGCGAAAGGAGCAGCGGAGGCACCGCAGTTCAGCCACTGCCGCATGGGAGGTGCTTCTGAGGGGGCGAGGCAGGCGGGAGTTGACGAAAGGTCCGGCCAAGTGCCCGTTTCTTGGGATCCTGGGATCCTGGAGAGATCTGCCGCGCCACTTGCCGCAGGAGGTTGTGGGACGGGCCCCGGTTTCCGGGCCGTCCCACGGCCTCTGATTGACCGGTTTGATCTCCTGTCCGCCTGCCGAGTCACCGGTTCGCTGTGATGCCGCCGGTACCCGGATTTGCGCCGCCCCCACCGGAGCCGGCGGAAATGGCGCCAGCGCCCAGGCTCCCGCCGGTGGCACCGGAGCCGGCGGTGATGCCGCCGGTACCCGGACTCGCGCTGGCCGCACCGGAGCCGGCGGTGGCGCCGCTGGACGATACGTTGACGTGGCCGGGACTCGGGCTGCCAAGCGAGGGCGGGGAGGCGATGTTCATCGGGGTCCGCGGGCTCCTCTCGCAGTGCCGTCGCCTCACCATTGCAGGCGCGCCGAACACTGAAGCCAAGGGCGCCGGAACGGGCGCATGAGCGCATGAGTCGTCCGCCGTGGACACGGCGCGGCGCACGGGGTACGCACAGGCCCGGGCGCGCGCCCCCTCGCGCCGCCATCCGGGACAGCTGCGGGCTTTCCTGACGGTTGCCTGGCGGAGGTTCGCGGACACCGGTCTGCCAGTCATCGTGCTGCTGCCTACCTGGGCCGGGCGCTGACCCACGGTCCCCTCTTCTGGCCAACGCCCCGCGGCCGGCGGGCGGTACGCCCATGGCATGTCATGTAAGCGCGGCGTCTCTCGCACCGCCGTGACGGGAGTTGTTGGTCAAGAAGTTGTTGCTGCGGAGTTCGCCAGCGGCTTCGGGGGATGGGCGCGGAGCACGAGCGAGGTGGTGACCGGCCCGTACCGGGCCAGCGCGTCGACGATGTGCTCAAGCCGCTCCGCCTGCGGACAGTGGATGTCGAAGATGAGGCAGTCCTCCCCGGTGACCCTCAGGATGGAGGTGACTTCGGGGGTCCGGGAGGCGAGGTCCAGGGCGCGCGGGAGATGGGCGTGCGTGGTGCGCAGGCGAATGATCGCGTGGATGTTCAGACCGAGTGCCACCGGGTCGATGACGGCCCGATAGCCGGTGATGACGCCGTTCTTCTCCAGCCGTTGGATACGTGCGCTGGCCGCAGGCTGCGACAGCCCGACGCGGCGGCCCACCTCCGCTCCGGTCAACCTGCCCTCGGCCTGAAGCAGGGCGAGGATGTCCCGGTCTATCCGGTCGAGTGATTCCATCGTCGTCCGCACCACCTTCTTTGAGATCACTTGCATCGCTGTCACCACGCTGTTGCTTCCCGCAGAATCTGCGCCAGACACTCCTGAGATCGCAGGGAGTGACGAGTGAAACGGTGGCACGCAGTGGTCGCATACGTCATCATCCCCGGCATCGACGGCTCGGACGGGCAGCACTGGCAGACACTCTGGGAGCGACAGTGGGGTACCTCGGCAGTGCGCATCTCGCCCGCCTCGTGGTCCACCCCCGAACTGGAGGACTGGGGCGACGCGGTCGGGGCGGCGTACGACGAGGCCCGACGGCTGGGCGACCGCGTGGTGCTGGTGGCCCACAGCCTGGGCTGCTGGGCGGTGTCCACCTGGCTGGACGCGAACCCGTCGAGCCCGGTGGCAGGCGCGTTCCTGGCGGCGCCGCCCGACCCGCACGGGCCGGCGTTCCCGCGCCAGGCAGCCGCATCGTTCACGACGGTGTCCGCGCAACCGCTCCCGTGCCCGGCCCTGGTGGTGGGCAGCCTCGACGATCCGTACTGCACCCCCGAGGCGGCGACGGACCTCGCCGCGCGATGGGCAGCGCAATGGCACGTGACGGGCCCACACGGACACCTCAACTCCGCCAGCGGCCTTGGCCCGTGGCCGGACGGACGCAAGCTCCTGGACTCGCTGACCCAGCAGTGATCAACCACCGAGGGGAACGCCGACGTCCCCTGCCGCCGCGCGGTGCATCTGCGCGCCAGTCATTGGCGGTCGACCGACGGGCGCCTTCGACGGGGTTGAGCTCCGGCATATCGGAAGGGAGCTCCGGCACATAGGAAGGGAGCTGCGGCGCCACCCCTGATGAGGCAGGTGCCCATACGGACGAAGTGGCCACGGTGGCCGGCACTGCACCACGGAGGACGCCGAGCGCCATCACCGTGGACAGCACCCCGGCCGTGCTCTACGTCTGTCCGGAGCGGGCGGGGTCCGGCTCCTGGCTATGGAGCGAGCAGCCGGGGAAGACCACGCCTTCGCTGGGAAGGTCGGCCTGCGCATCGTCGCGGCGAGCATCAAGCCGTATGGCGAGCCTGTCCCTCAGCAGCGAAGCGGCTGGATGCAGGTACGCGAGATGGCGGTGGGCGGCGGGGCATAGGTGGCGATCATGCGCTGGCCCAACGCATTTCTCCCGGATCGCGAGCTGCGCTGTCCGGAGCTGGCTCACCTGGGCAAGTACGAGTGTCAGGTCCTGTGTTCGTGAGCTCCGCTGGCTGTGATGGCGGGCGCAGGAGCGACGCGATGCGTGGCGCGCATGCCGGCTCCTGGGGTTGGGGCCATTGGAGCGGAGTGTCTGTACGTGTCGCGGCCAGTCGATGCCCCGACCTGCCCAGGGCGCAGGACGGCTCCCGACAGCCACTCGTTCGCAACGGCCGTGAATCCGGCGCGTCATCGAATGCCTCCGGAATATTTCGTATTAGCCTCCTATGACTGTACGAAGTCGCTATATCACGGATTGTATCCGTTCGACCACCGGAGAGAAAATGCGCAAGCTTCAGAAGGCCGCAGTCGTGGCCGTCGTCCTCGGCAGCTTCGGCTTCGTGGGCGCCGGCACCGCGTACGCCCATGGCGAGAAGGAAGGCGGGAGGGGCGGCACCGACTTCGAGGTCAGGCAGGGCAGCCAGTGTCGGTCGCACGACCTGAACGTCGACGTCCTCGGCGAGGTCGGGATCCTCAACGGCGTGCTGGGCAACGCGCTCGGCGGCGAGGGCTCCCCGGGTGCGCAGAGCACCAGGATGGGCTCGTCCATGGGCTGCGACAACAGCGTCGACTTCATGGGCGACAAGGGGGGCGGCCAAGGCGGAGGTTCGGAGGGCCGGGAAGGCAGGGGTGACAAGGGGGGCGACGAAGGCAAGGCCGGAGGCTCGGAGGGCCGGGAAGGCAAGGGGGACGAGGGGGACAAGGGAGACAAGGGAGACAAGGGAGATAGGGGAGACAAGGGGGGCGACGAAGGTAAGAGCGGAGGCTCGGAGGGCCGGGCAGGCAAGGGAGCCAAGGAAGCCGGGGAAGCCAAGGAAGGCGGCGAAGGCCCGGTACGTGCGGTGGGCGGGGACGGCGGGGAATAACACCGGGGCCCGGCGTCCGCACCACAGGCCGGCCCGGGACCCTTTTCGGCCTCTTCAGGGCCAGACCGCGGGGCACTGCTCGACCCGCAGTCGGAAGAGGAGGCCGCTGGCCGGGCTTCTCGGGGAAGCCC
>NZ_JBNHIN010000017.1:17675-108167 GCF_050054615.1 Streptomyces sp. YGL11-2 | reverse complement strand
CCCCGCGGCCGGAGTTCGGACCCGGCCAGACTCCCCCTCGGGAAGTCTGCTGTCTCCGGCGCTACGACGAGCCCTGCTGTCGCGCCGGCGGCATGTAGGCATGGGGGAGCCATGGAGCCATTCCCACGCCGCACCGGCTGCCCCGCTGCTCCCCATCCGGCCGCCGCGGCACCGCTTCCCCGGCGGGTTCCCGGCGGACAACCGCGTTGCCCTGTCCGACAGTCGGCGGCTGTCGAGTCCCCCGAAGGGCGGCCTTTGCACAGGTCAGGCGAGCGAACTGGCCGCCATGTCAATGGTGTTGCTGGTCGTAGGCGCTTTCTGCGCACGTGATCAGTTGCCGGACGCCGTGCCAGGCGGAAGCGCGACGCTTACGGTCACGTTCGCGGGCAGTTCCGGTCCGTGCGTCAGAGGGTCCTACGTTGTTCGGGGGATGGATGACCGGCGCTGTCTCCATGTGCTGGATCGAGGCCGCGGTCGAACCCGTGCGCGCTGCGGTCCGCGACCCCGCCGCAGCGGGCCTGCCGGCCGGCGTGCCGGTGGTCGCGGCCGACCTGACCAAGCCCCTCGGGAGGCCGGGATCGAGCAGGTGGTGCTGCTCTCCTCGGGCAGTGTGCTGCTGCCCTACGCCGTCGGTAGCGCGATTGCCGAGGAGCATCGGACGGTTGAGCGGGTCCTGGCCGACTCCGGGCTTCACTGGAACCCGATCCGGCCCCTCGTGCTGGCCACCAACGCGTTGAACTGGTCGCACTCCATCCGCGCCGACGGACACAGGTCCAGCTGGTCCGCGCCGACGGACAGGTCCAGCTGGTCCGCGCCGACGCCGTCGCCGCGCCGATCCATGAACGTGATGTCGCCGCCGTGGCGGTCGCAGCCCTCGGCGGCGTGTACGACGGGGTGGTCAGCGGAATGCTGACGGGACCCGAACTGATCTCCCATCGGCGCTGGGTGGAACTGCTCTCCCGGGTGATCGGTCGGCCCATCAGGGTCGAGGAACTGTCCGACAGGAAGAGCCCGTTCGCATCCGGACGCTCCGCATCACCGCAGGCCCGCTCCAGACCGACGCCGTGGTGTGACTGCGTCGCCGGCCCTCTTCCCGGGGCCCGGGAAGCGCCTCGGTCAAGACCGTGCTGAGCGACGCCGGGGCGGTGACGCCGGCCGCGTCCCGGGACGGCAGGGCACGTTCGCGTCGAAGTCGGTGTCCCTGCACGCCAGGAGCCTGGCCGGCAGTGGGCGCGCGCCTGTGCGCCCGGCGGGCCGGAGGGGCCACCGGGCGGGCATGGCGCGGGGTGCCGGGGCTTACGGGTGGTACTTCTCCTCGACCGTCTCGGCACCGCCGGACTTGGGGTTCATGGTGACGCGGACGGTCACGCTGTTGGTCTTCGCAGCCGTCTCCAGTTGGTTCACGGTGCACTTCGAGGTGCCGTAGCCGTCCCTGCCGATGGTCACGCTGCCGTCGGTGCCGGAGCAGATCGCGGCCGCGCCGAGGATCCGCGTGGCGTTGGAGATCAGGAATGCCTGGTCCATGCCGCCGCCCTGGGGCTTGACGATCAGTTTGCCGGGCGCGAGGTAGTTGAGCGTGCCGACGATCGTGCGGTGGTGACCGGCGTGGGCGACGCCGCCCCCGGTGGAGGCGGGCTTGCCTCCGGTGCCCGAGCCCCGGGCGGCGGACGGCGCCGCGGTGGACTTGCCGCCGTTGTGGCCCTGCGAGTCGGACTTGTCGGAGGAAGAGCCGCTCGTTGGCTGGGCCGAGGCCGAGGGGCCGGCGGCGCCCGCTGTCCCGGAGCCCTGCCCGCAGGCCGTGGCCCCCAGCCCCAGTGCCGCGGCGGCGACGACGGCGGCGGCGAGGCGGCGGCCGGCGCGGCCGCGGAAGCGGTTGGTGGCGGTGTTCATCGGGTCTCCCGTTGCTGTGTTCTCTTGTCTCTCACTCCCGGACGACACTCAGCTTCGAAGACCGGGTTGGCGTTCTGCTAACGGACGGCTAATGCGGTGCAACGGCACACCGAGGCGCGCTTGCCGCCGACCACGTGAGTGGCAGATTCGGAGAGGGAGCGGAACGGCCTGCTCCTTGCCGAGCCCATGCGGTGCAACGGAGTTGGGCTTCCGCCCACCGGAGCCCCTGGCTTCGGCGGGTGGGCGCTCTGCGCGAGTGGAGCGACGTTGGAGCCGTTCGGCATGGGCGGGCGCTGTGCGATTGATGTCTGACTCGTGGGCCCCGCCAGCGTGGCCGTCGCGGCTCGCCCACGACTGTCCGCGTCGGTCCGGGGCGTGCGCGATTTTCTCGGTGCAGCGGACGTTCGGCTATCGCGGACGCCTAGGGGCGGATATCGGACAGCCGGCGCGCCATCGACGGTTCGTCAGTGCGCTGTTGCCGGCTTCGTCGGGGGCGCCGTGCTGCGCGTGTGGCGCGGATGCGCTCCCGGCAGTCGTGCCCTTTCGTCATGTCCGGCCGGCATCCGTCCGATCATCCGTCGTGCCGGTTCGCAACGGGCCTGCAACCGGCCTACAACCGGCCCGCGCTGTGGCAACTGCCCACGCTGTGCGTCTGCGCGTTGCGTGTGTGTCGTGGACCGGTGACGAAGCCGGGCGGGAGAGAAGGGAATGAAGGGTCATGGAGCACGCCACTCCGGTTTATCAGGGGGATGCAGAAGGCCGTACGGGGATACGGGGACACGCTGCCGCCGGGGAAAAGTCGCCGTGGAAGCGACGTGTCGGAGCGGCCGTGATCAAGAAATACGGCTGGAGTGGATTAAGTGTGATCGTTTTTCACGGAATTTGTTCCGGGGGTAAATCAATTCCGTGCGGAAGGGGTTGGAGTGCACGTCAAAGGGGGGCCGCTGCCGTGCGTGCCGGTTGCTGAATAGCGTGATCATGCAGGGTGGTGTATCCGGTTCCGCATTCGACGGCATTCGCCGAAGATCATGTCGGGAGTTGGCTCAATTTCGCTAGCCCGGGTTACTCGGGCTCCGCGTAGCGTAAGCGCCGACGGGCGAAGACAGATGCCCGGTGAAGAACGACGGGGGAAGCGGAAGTGTCGATCTCTGTTCGCCCTTTAAGGGCAAGCAGTTCGGGTGTTCAACTAGCGGACGACCTGGAGGCCCTCGAAGCAGACGAACTCGCGCGCCTGCGTAGCCACAACCTGTTGGCGACGGTGGACGCCATCGTGAAACGTCCCGCCGCGGCAGCCCGATGGCCTGGTATCGAGGACGTCCGTACCGCGGACGACCTGTCCGAACTCCCCCTCATGTCGCCCGACACACTTGAGGACCTGTGCCCGCCCGCGGTGACCGATCTGGTGCTCGACAGCGCCGACAGCGGAATGGTGCTGCGTTCCAGCGGCACCTCGGGAAAGCGCAAAGTCCTCTACCACTCCTGGGAGTTCGACGCCCGGGTCACCCACCTCGGCGCACGGGGCGTACGCGCCGCGCTGACGACGGCCCCGAGCCGGGTGGGCAACTGCCTCTACCCCGGTGAGCTGAACGGGGCGTTCTCCTTCGCCCAGGACCTCACCCGGCGCCTCGGCGCGCAGACGTACCCCCTGGGGACCTCGATGCGCACGGAGGAACTGCTGGAGGTCATCCGCGAACACCGAATCGACACGCTGATCGGATCGCCCGCGATGGGCGCCGACCTGCTCTCCGACCCGGCGAACCTGGCGTCGCTGGCGTCACTGCGGACCTACCTGTACATCGGCGAGAACCTCGGAACGGCCCGCGCGGCGGTCATGACCGAGGCGATCCCCGGATTGCGGGTGCGGTCGCTGTCCTACTCGACCAGCGAGACGGGCCCGATCGGCTACCAGTGCCCCTTTCAGGGCGACGGCACCCACCATGTGCACGACGACGCGATGTTCGTCGAGGTGGTCGACCCGGAGACCGGCGCCGAGGTGGCCGACGGCGAGGAAGGCGAGGTCATCACCACCACGCTGACCGACACCGGGATGCCCCTGGTGCGCTTTCGGATCGGCGACCGTGCGATACGGCACACCACCGGCGGCTGCGCCTGCGGCAGCCCCGCCTCGCGGATCACGCTGACCGGACGCGTGCCCCGCTCGCTCAACGTCGACGGCGCGACGATCTCCCAGGACCTGGTGATGGCTCAGCTGCGCGGCCTCGGAGTGGCCGACCCGGCCGACTGCCAGTTCCAGGTACGGCGCGCACCCGACCGCGGATTCGACGTCGTCCTCCTGCTCGCCGACCGGCTCGCCGTCCGCCCCACCGGCGACGAGGTACTCCGGCGGCTGCGCGAGGGCTACCACCTCGGCCGGGTCTTCGCCATGCCGGGCTTCCGGGGCTTCACCCTGCGGCACCTTCCCACGACGGACTTCGTGCGCAACGCACGCGGCAAGACTCCGTTCTTCGTCGAGCTCTGACCGCCGACCCAAGTCCGGAACCACCCCCCCACTCCGGCACTCGAACGCTCCCACTCATCTGAGGACTGTCTGTGGCCCTGCTGGAGATCTCCAAAAACTGGCTGACCAACCGCCTTGAGAACACGACCGACGCGCTCGCCCTCGCCACCGAGCGCGACCTGACCTCGCACGTCTTCCACTGCCGCCGGGGCAAGGTGGTCGAACTGGCCGACGGCAGTGAGGCCGTCGAGTTCGTCTCCTGCTCCTACCTGGGGTTGGAGGTGCACCCCCAACTCCTGCACAGCGCGAAAGAGGCCATCGACCGCGCCGGCGTGCACTTCGCCTCCGCGCGGACCCGAATGCGGCTGGACGACCTGGAGGAACTGGAATCGATCCTGGACCGCGTCTACGGTCTGCGATCGGTCACGGCCTTCACCTCTGTCGGCAACGTCCACCTCGGCGTGCTGCCGCTGCTGGCGGCCAACGCGCTGCCCAGCTACCCGGTGGCCGAGGCCGGACCGGTGTTCCTCGTCGACCGCACCGCGCACGCCTCGATCCAGGTACTGCGCGGCATCTTCGAACAGATCGGCCCGGTCAGCCGGTTCGACGCACACGACACCGCCGGGCTCGGCGCCCTGCTCGACGAGGCGGTGGACGCGGGACGGACCCCGATCGTGCTTGTCGACGGCATCGGCTCGATGGGCGGGCTGATCGACGTCGTCGAACTCAACGCCCTGACCGCGGCCGCGGGCGGCTACCTCTACGTCGACGACGCGCACGGGATCTCGATCGCCGGCCCCCAGGGCGGCGGCTACGCGCACGAGGCGTTCGGCGCGGACCTGCCCGACTCGGTGATCCTGGTCGGCTCGCTGTCCAAGGCGTTCGGCGGCGCCGGCGGATTCGGCGTGCTGCGCGACCGCGCGGACACCAAGGTGCTGCGCAAGTTCGGCAACCCGCTGATCTTCGGCGGCCCCATCGCCCTGCCCATGGTCAGCGCCAACCTGGCCTCGGCCCGGCTGCACCTCAACGGCGCGGTGGTCCCGTTGCAGGACCGGTTGTGGCAGAACACCGAGCTGTTCGACCAGCACACCTACGGCCGACTGGTCAACGCCGGTGAACGCTCGCCGGTACGGGGCGCGGCCTTCGCCGCCGAGGCCGACGCGCTGGCCGCGGCCGAACGGCTGCGGAAGGCCGGGATCCTGGTGACCCCGGCTTTCTACCCCACCGTCGCCCGAGGTACGGGCCTGGTGCGGTTCGCCGTCTCCGCGCTGCACACCGACGAGCAGATCGCCCGAGCCGCCGAAGCGCTCGGAGAGCTCGACTGACCAGCACCCCATGGACGTACGGAAACCAGGAGACATGACCCGACGGCCCACCGAACCCGTACTGACCTGGATCTGCCACCCCGACGACCTGACGCCCGACTACGCCGCCGCCATCGAGGCGGACATGACCAAGGAGTACACCGCCGCCGCCGAACGCAACGGCTTCACCTTCCGGTTCCTGCCGGCCAACGAACTCGTCCCCGTCGTGGCCGACCGGCCGCGGCTGCTGCACCGCGGCGAGGACCTGCTGGCGCGCCGGCACTGCTACCTCGTCGACGACGTCAGCGCCGACCCGCAGGCCGCCCACTTCCTGCGGGCGCTCTACCGGACGGTGGACGCCAGCGATTCGGTCCTGCTGAACCGGGCGTTGCGGGGCCCCGAGTGCCTGGAGCGCGACAAACTGGCGATGATGCTGCGCGCGGCGAGCCTGGACGTGCCGACCCCGCGGACGGTGGCCGTGCCGTTCGGCCGCTACGCCCGCCAGGCACTGCCCGTGGTGCGCGAGGTCGTCGGCGACGGCCCGTACGTGGTCAAGCCCCGGGAGATGGGGATGGGCGCGGCGGTACTGCGGGTGGACACCCCCGAGCAGTTGTCCGCGGCGCTGGACGTGGTCGCCCAGACCGGCCAGAACTACCTGGTGCAGGAGTGCCTGCCGATCACCGGCGACCTGCGGGTGATGCTGGTCGGCGGTGAGGTGCTGGTCTCGCTGCTGCGCCGTCCGGCCGCGGGCCGGTACCGGGCCAACCTGCGGCAGGGCGGTGTCGCCGAACTGGACCCGGACATCGCCGGCGTACGGGAGATGTGCCTGCGCATCGCCGGGAGCCTGGACGCCGGCTATCTGCACGTGGACTGGCTGATGACCGAGCACGGGCCGGTGCTGGGCGAGTGGGGCACCGCGCTGGCCGGCTTCTCGCTGATGCCGGAACCGGCGCGGACCAAGGTGGCCGACGCCTTCTTCCAGTGGGCCGGTCGCATGCTGACCGGGGTGGGGGAGCGGTGAGCGGCGACGGGGTACGGCGTCGGCTGATCGGACAGATCACCGCCTATCGCACCAGCAAGTGCCTGTACGCGGCGGTCGAGTTGGGCATCCCGGACCTGCTGGCACGGCGCCCGATGACCGCCGCTGAGCTGGCCGCCGAGACCCGGACCGAAGTCGACCCGTTGCGCAGGGTCCTCGATCACCTGGTGGTGGCCGAGGCCCTGGGGCTCGACGCGTCCGGCGCATACGTCGGCACCGAGGCGTCCCGGCTGTTGTGCCGGGAGGCGCCGGACGGGATCGCCAACTGGGTGCGCTGCGAACTGCAGGAGGGCTACTGGCACAGCTGGGACCGGCTCGTGGAGCAACTGCGCACCGGCACCCCGGCGTTCGAGCTGACCCATCAGGAGCGCTTCTTCGAGTGGCTCGCCCGGTCACCGGAGATCAGCGACCTGTTCGACGCGACCATGCGGGACGGTTCGCGTGACCTGGACGGCGGACTGGCGGCGGCCATCACGCTGCGGCCGGGCCAGACCGTGGTCGATGTCGGCGGCGGTGACGGCTCGCTGCTGGCGGCGCTGCTGACGGCCAGCCCGGGGGCGCGCGGCATCCTGTTCGAACTGCCCCGGGAGAAGACCGAGGTGGTCCCCGCTCTGGCCGATCTGATCGCCGGGGGACGCGCCCGGGTGGAGCGTGGTTCGTTCTTCGACGGGGTGCCCTCCGGCGGGGAGGTCCACGTTCTCAAGCGTGTCCTGCACGACTGGGACGACGAGCGGGCGTCGCGCATCCTGGGCCACTGCCGGGACGCGCTGGCGCCCGGCGGACGCGTCGTGGTCGTCGACATGGTGCTCGACGACGACCGGCGCGTCCCCGTAGGGCGGTCTCTGGACGTCCTGATGATGATCCTGATGGCGGGCCGGGAACGCACCGCGGCGGACTTCTCCGCCCTCGGCACCGCCGCGGGGTTCCTCCCTGCCCACGTCACCGCCACCGGGACCCCGCTGTCGGTGGTGGAGCTGTCCCTTCCCGCACCGGAGAGGCCCGAACCCCATGCAGGCCGCTGAGACGACGCCCCCTCAGGCCACGGAGACCAGCGACCGCAGATCGGTCCTGGCCGCGCTGGTGTTCACGTTCGTCACGAACATCGACATGACCACCGTGCTGACCATGCTGCCCGTGGCGGTCTTCGGTGGCACCCGGGTCGCTCCGCTGACGTTCTCCCTCGCCCTGTCCATCCAGGTCGTCGCCTCGCTGATCGGCGGCATCGTCGTACCCGTGGTCTTCCGCGGCGTGAGCAGCGGCTGGCTGCTGTCCGTCTCCGCACTACTGAAATCGGCCGGTTTCGTGGCGCTGCTGGCCACGGTGCACCCGCCGGGACTGTTCGTCTTCGCCGTGCTCGCGGGGTTCGGCCGCGGGGTGTCGAAGGTCGCGGTGCGGGTGCTGCTGACCGACGCCACCGTGGAGAAGGACCGGGCCAGGGCGTTCCAGCTGTTCTTTGTGATCATGAACGTGGCGCTGCTGCTGGCTCCGCTGGCCGCCGAGGCCGCCGACCGGTTCCACGTGGCACGGTACGCACTGGTGCTCCTGCTCCTGCTGGAACTGGCGGGCGGTGCCTGGGCCGGCGCGAGCGCGCGACGGCTGACCTCGGACACCGGGAAGGCCAAACGGCTCGCCGTCGGAGGCGGCCTCGGGCTGCTGCTGCGCCCCGGACCGGTGGCGGTGTTGGCGTACACGCTGGTCGCGTACTTCGCCATGGGGTTCATCATGGCCATGTTCCTGCTGTACGACGAGGTCAACCCGGCCTTGTCGGGCTACCGGGAGCTGTTCCTGAGCTTCGAGCCGCTGGCGCTGATCGTGATCCAGCTGGCGATGATGCCGGTCCTCGCCCAGACGGGCCGCAGGGCGGTGTACGCCGGGGCCGCGATCACCTGCGGGGCGGGGGTGCTGCTGTCGTTCACCTCGTCGCTCGTCCTGGTCCTGCTCGGCCTCGCGCTGTTCGCCTTCGCCGAATGTCTCGCGCTGCCGCAGTCACAGGTGGACGCCGGGAAAGCCGTGGCCAAGGAGCAGGTGTCCGCGATGCTGTCGCTGGTCACCATCATGAGCGCGGTCGGCGAGATGGCGGGCAACGTGGCAGCCGGCTGGATCGTGCGCAACGCGGACGACCTGCTGCCCTCGGCGACCACGTCGGCCATGGCGGTGGCCGCGGTCGTGCTGGCCGGCTTCGCCGCCGCCGGATACGGCATCGACCGAGCCGTCTCCGCCCGAGAGGTGGCATGACGCGAACACGGTGAACGCGACACGCCCCTTCCCGCCGGCGGCCCGCCCGACGGCCTTCCCACCAGACTTCTCGCCAGGAGAGGAGGAGACGGCATGAGTACACCGCAGAGCACCGGCGCCATCGCGGCCAGCCTCCGCATCCCGCGCTACCGCGGCTTCGCGATCCTGGCGCACTGACCCCCGACCGCACAGACCGGAGAACACATGACCGTCATGCTCGCACCTCCCCAGACCCAACCGGCCGTGCACAACGGCACGTTACTGTCCGGAGCGCTGCCACGGATCCGCGCCGTGGGCACCGCGGTGCCACCCGATTCGTACACCCAGCAGGACATCCTCGACATCTTCGGCGTCACCGACGAGCGCATCCGTTCCGTCTTCCTCAACAGCGCGATCAACACCCGGCACCTGACCCTGCCGCCCCCCGGTCCGAACCGCGAACGGCGCGTCGAGACGCAGGGCGAACTGCTGCGCAAGCACGTCAGCACCGGAATCGACATGGGATCCCGGGCTCTGGAGACCTGCGTGAAGGAAGCGGGAGCCGGCCTCTCCGACATCCGCTACCTGTGCTGCGTCACCTCCACCGGCTTCCTCACCCCCGGCTTCAGCGCCCTGTTGATCCGGGAACTCGGGCTCCGGGTGGACTGCTCCCGACTGGACGTGGTCGGGATGGGCTGCAACGCCGGGCTCAACGCCCTGACCGCCGTGGCCGGCTGGGCCGCCGCACACCCGGGCCAGCCGGCCGCCATGGTGTGCGTGGAGTCCTGCTCCTCCGCGTACGTCTTCGACGGCACCATGCGCACGTCGGTCGTCAACAGCCTCTTCGGCGACGGCGCCGCGGCAATCCTCGTCGAGGCCGGCGACGCGCCCGGCCAGGACACGAGCGGCCCCGCGCTGGCGGGCTTCTCCAGCCGGATCATCCCCGAGGCCGCGGACGCCATGCGCTACGACTGGGACGACGACGAGGGCAAGTTCAGCTTCTTCCTCGACCGCGACGTGCCCTACGTGGTCGGCGCCCACGCCGAGGAAGCCGTCGATGCGCTGCTGGCCGGGGCGGGCCTGCGCCGGACGGACGTCGACCACTGGCTGGTGCACTCCGGCGGCAAGAAGGTCATCGACTCGGTCCGGGTCAACCTGGGCCTCACCAAGCACGACGTGCGCCACACCACCGGCGTGCTGCGCGACTACGGCAACCTCTCCAGCGGTTCCTTCCTGTTCTCCTACGAGCGCCTGGTCGCCGAGGGAACGGTGGCACGGGGCGATCTCGGGGTGCTGATGACGATGGGTCCGGGATCGACGATCGAGACGGCACTGGCGCGATGGTGACCGCGGCGGACACCACGAGGACCGACACGGCGACGCAGCGAAAGGACGCACGCACGATGACCCGCAAGAACGATTCCCCGGCCGACCACCAGGCGGGCACGGACGGCCAGGCCCCTCCCGGACCGGCCGCCGGCCACCGGGTGCACACGCACGGCCAGCCCCTCCCCGAGCTGATCGCCGACCTCGACGCCGCCCGGGAGCGGGTCGAGGACGCCGGCGCGGGCGCGGTGCTCGTACTGGCCCTGGGGCCCGCCACGACGGCGCCCTGGCCGGGCCCCGGCGTCGCCGTGCACGAGGTCAACAAGTGGGAGCGGGCACTGCGCCGGGTCGAGCGGCTGGACGCGCCGGTCATCGCGGTGGCCGAGGGGAGCTGCGCCGGGCCCGCCGCGGACATGCTGCTGGTCGCCGACGTCCGCATCGCCCGCACCGACCTGCGGATCGCGCTGCCGCGCAACGACGACCGCTGCTGGCCGGGCATGGCGCTGTACCGGCTCGTCCACCAGTACGGCGTCGCCCGGAGCCGGCGCATCGTACTGGGCGAGGCCCAACTGACCGCCGAACGCGCCCTGGCCATGGGCCTGGTCGACGAGGTCACCCACGAGCCCCAGGTGGCGCTCGACGCGGCGCTGGCGACGCTGCGCACCGTGTCCGGGACGGACTGGGCCATCCGGCGCCGGCTGCTGCTGGAGGCCCATGACGCCAGCTTCGAGGACGCTCTGGGCGCGCACCTGGCCGCGTGCGATCGCGAACTCCAGCGGTTGCGCGCCGGTGAACTCCGGGAGGTGCGTCCATGAGCGCCGACGCCCACCTGCCCACCCCCACCACCGGCACCGGCGCGGACCTCGGGCTCGCCCCCGAACCGCCCCTGACCGGGAACCTCGGCGAAGACGCGGCGGCCCTCGCGGAGTACGCCGCCGCAGCAGACCGGTCGCTGGCTGCCCTGCCGCCCCGCCCCGAGCGCGAGGCGCCACAACAGGCCGTGGCCGAACGGGTGTTGGCTGCGGCCCGCCGGCTGCGCGCCATCTTCCTGGACCGGCACGTCGAGGCGGTGTACGGCCGCCTGACCGGTGACCGGACCCACCACGTCCGGCTCCCGGACCTCTTGCGCGCAGCCGGTGAGCAGTGGCCCGGACTGGTCCCCACCGAGGCCCAACTCGACGCCGAACGCAAGCACATCCAGGCGCACAAGGAGGGACGGGAGATCGACCAGGGGCTCTTCCTGCGTGCGGTACTGCGCGATCCCGCCTCCGGTGCCCATCTGACCGACGCGATGCGGACACCTTCACGGCGGGCGCTGGCCCTGCTCGCGGACTTCACCGCGACCGGCCGGGCCGAGCTGGAGTCGGTCCTCGTCGAACGCCGGGGCCCCGCCGCGCACCTGACCGTGCACAACGAACACTGCCTCAACGCCGAGGACGACACCCTGATCGCGGACATGGAGACCGCGGTCGACCTGGCGCTGCTCGACGACCGGGTCCGCGTCGGCGTGCTGCGCGGCGGGGTGATGACGCATCCGAAGTACGCGGGCCGGCGGGTGTTCAGCGCCGGAATCAACCTGCGTCATCTGCACGAGGGACGCATCTCCTTCGCCGGCTTCCTGATGCAGCGCGAACTGGGCTACATCAGCAAGATCCAGCGCGGCCTGCACCGTCCGGACCACGCCGGTGCCGGGACGCACCACCCCGGCGGCGCCGTCGCCGGGAAGCCGTGGGTGGCCGCCGTGGACGCATTCGCCATCGGCGGTGGCATGCAACTGCTGCTGGTCTTCGACCGTGTGATCGCCGAGCGCGACGCGTTCTTCGCCCTTCCCGCCGCACAGGAGGGCATCGTTCCGGGCGCGGGCAACCTGCGTCTGAGCCGCTGCGCCGGCGCCCGCCAGGCCCGCCGGGTGATCCTGTGGGGCGACCGGATCACGGCCGGCGACCCGGGCGCCGCGGCGGTGTGCGACCAGGTCGTGGCGCCGGAGGAGATGGACACCGCGATCGAGGAGGCGGTGTCGGCTCTGGACAACCCGGCCGTGGTGGCGAACCGGGCGATGCTGACGCTGGCCGAGGAACCTCCGGAACTGTTCCGTACCTACATGGCGGAGTTCGCCTACGTACAGGCGATCCGGCTCTACAGCCGCGACGTCATCGGCAAGGTGGACCGCGCCTGGTCCCGCGCGGGCGGTCGGCCATGAGTGCGGCGCCCGGCTTCGCGCTGGCCGGGGGAGACCTGCACGCCAGCCTGGAGAACCCGGTGCTCGGCTCCGTCGCCTTCCTCAACGAGGTGATGACGCGCTACCCGTCGGCGATCTCCTTCGCCCCGGGCGCCCCGTACCTGGCCCACCTGGCCGACGTCGACGTCACCGCGTACGCCGCGCGCTACGAGCGGCACCTGGTCGAGGACCGGGGCACGACGGTCGAGCGGGCCCGGAACCTGCTGCACGAGTACGGGCCGAGCCGCGGCCTCATCAACGATCTGATCGCCGCCGCGCTCCGCCACGACCAGGGCATCGACGTGCCGCCCCGGTCCGTGGTGGTCACCGTCGGCGCCCAGGAGGCCATGCTGCTCACCCTGCGCGCGCTGTGCCGCTCGCGCGACGACCTGCTCGCGGTCGTCGAACCCGCCTACGTCGGCATGACGGGCGCCGCCCGGCTCCTCGACGTCGACCTCGCGCCGGTCCCGGAGACCGCCGACGGGGTCGACCTCGACGCCCTGCGCGGTGCCTGCGCGGCGGCGCGCACGCGAGGACGGCGGATTCGCGCGCTGTACGTCGCCCCGGACTACTCCAACCCGTCGGGCAGTGTGCTGGACCTGGAGACCCGGCGGCGGCTGCTGGCCGTGGCCGACCAAGAGGACCTGGTGCTGATCGAGGACTCGGCCTACGGCTTCACCGCGCCGCCCGGCCGTGCCCTGCCCTCGCTCAAGGCGCTCGACACCGACTGCCGGGTGGTCCACCTCGGTACGTTCGCCAAGGTGTGCCTGCCCGGCGCCCGGGTCGGGTTCGCCGTCGCCGACCAGCCGGTCGTACGGGCCGACGGCACCGGGGGAGTCCTCGCCGACGACCTCGCGGTCCTCAAGGGCATGGTCACGGTCAACACCTCGCCGCTGTGCCAGGCGGTCATCGGCGGGATGCTGCTCGCGCACGGCGGGTCGCTGTCCGCGTTGGGCGATGCCACCTCGGCGCACTACCGGCGCAACCTGGCGCATCTGCTGGCCGCCCTCGACCGCGAGCTGGGCGGTGCGACGCCTCCCGGCGTGCGGTGGAACAGCCCGTCCGGCGGCTTCTTCGTCCGCGTGCGGCTGCCCGTCCGGGTGGATACCGCTCTGCTGGAGTGGTGTGCCACGGAGTTCGGCGTGCTGTGGACCCCGATGGAGCACTTCTACCTGTCCGGGGGCGGGACCGACGAACTGCGCCTGTCCTGCAGCTATCTGACGCCCGACCGGATCGACGAGGGGATCGGGCGGTTCGCGGACTTCGTCCGCGAGGTCGCCGGCCCGCCGCGCCGAGGGCGGCGGGCCCTGCCGTAGACCGGCGCCGGGTTCAGCGCGGCGGCGCGCAGGAGCAGGACGTCTCGACCCAGCCGGGCCGGTGCCAGTCGTGGCTGAAGTCCGCCTGCGCGCCCCGCAGCGGCACTGCGGTACGGTTCCGCGGCACCGTCGTGGCCGCCGCGTGCCGGAACGGGTGGAGCAGGTCGTCCACCGTGTGCGGCCGTCCACCGGTCACGACCATGCGCACGGCCGCCGCGGCCCTGACGTCCGCCAGCGGATCGCCCGCCACGACGGCCAGATCGGCGAAGCGCCCCGGCTCCACCGTGCCGAGCCGGTCGGCCAGCCCCAACACCCGCGCGGAGTTCGCGGTGGCCGTGCGCAGGACGTCGTAGGTGCTCAACCCACCCTGCGCCAGGGCCCGCAGGTTCAGGTGCATCGCCAGTGCCGGGGTGTCCAGCGGCGCGTCGGTCCCGGCCACCACCAGGCCGCCGGCCGCGTGCACCCGCTTGAGCAGGTCGACGGCGCCGGCCAGCAGGAAGCGGAGGGTGTCCGCGGCGGGCCCCACCGCGTTCCGGGCCAACTGCTCCACCAACTCGTACTCCCAGACCGGGAAGAGCGCCTTCGTCCGCGGGTCCTCCAGCAGCGACCGGTCCTCGGCGTACAGCACGGCGGCGTAGATCAGGGTCGGGGTGATGGGCATGCCCGAGCGCGCGAACAGTTCGACCACACCGTCCGAGGTACGGCCCAGGCGGCTCACCGTGTGGGTGTAGCCGAGCCGGTTGCCGCCGCCGACGTGCTCCATCGCGTCCAGGCCGGTGTGCGCGGCCGGGTAGGCGTAGTGCGAGGTGACCGGCACCCCCATCCGGTGGGCCCGGGCCACGACCGGTTCGGTGAGCGCGACCGGGAGCCGGATGTAGCACTTGAGCAGGTCGTAGGCGAGTGCCTCGGCCCGGGACAGTTCCAGGTCCAGCTGCGCCGCCGAATGCACCGGGCGCATCGCGTTGTACAGCACCCGGTTGCCGTCCAACGCCTCGCCGGTGCCGAGGAAACGCGGCATGACCCTGACGCCCGCCTCGGACGACTCGCGGGTCTCCACCATCTGGTAGACCGGGTCGGCGACCGAGCGGGCGGTGGTGACGCCGTACGACAGCCACAGCCTGCCCTGGCGGTCACCCCACCCGCGGCCTCGCATGAACCAGTGGGTGTGCAGGTCGATCAGCCCCGGAATGACGGTCAGCCCGGTCGCGTCCACGATCCGGCCGCCGACGGCCGAGCCGGCCGGTACGACGCCCGCGACCTTCGTCCCCTCGATCACCACGTCGACATCACGGCGCAGTTGCCGGGAGACGCCGTCCCACAGCGCACCCGCCCGCAGCACGAGTCGGTCGGTGCCCTCGTGCACCCGGTACGTCAGGGGGACCGGCACGGTCCGCGGGGTGCCGCCGGCCAGCGGCACCGTGCGCAGAAGGCCGTTGGACAGGTACATCAGCGTCCGGCCCCGGTCGCCGAGCGAGACCGCGTCGGTGACCTCCCGGGTCAGCTGCCGTGCCGGCCCGGTGGCGCGGCCCGCGCCGTCCACGGGCAGCGCCCAGGCCGTGCTTTCCATGACGAACACCAGACTCCGCCCGTCCGGCGTCCAGACCGGGCCGTCGTCGCCGCGGGTGGCGACGGAGCGGTGCGCGGCGGGTTCGGCGTAGGTCGTGGTGCCGGTTTCCAGATCGACGGTGAGGATCTGGTTGGTGCCGGACTTGTTGCGCAGGGACGCCGGTCTGACGGCGGCGACGGCGAGGCTGCGGCCGTCGGGCGACCAGGCCGGCCGCCCCGGCTGGAACAGCGCCGGCAGCACCTGCCGCACCGACCCGTCGGAGACCGTCAGCACCCATAGGGCACCGTCCGCGTCCTGGTAGGCGATCCGGCCGCCGTCCGGCGACCAGCGCGGGGTCAGCGCGCCCCGGGGCACGTCGGTGAGCTGGTGGGAGGATCCATCGGCCAGGTTCAGCCGCCACAGGTTCGCGGTGCCGGAGCGGTCGCTGCCGTAGACGAGGCTCGTGCCGTCCGGGTGGAAATCGGGGTCGGTGTTGAAGAACCCGTCCGACACCCGTGCCTTCGGCCTGCCGCCGACCGGCATCACCCACAGCGCGTTCAGCGCCCGGAACGCGACGCTGTGGCCGTCGGGGGACAGGACGGGGCTCGCGATGCCGCGTACCGGGCGCGGCGCGGGCGAGGTGAGGTCGCGCACCTGTCTGCGGTAGTCGCGCGCGGCCAGCGGCAGGGCCGCCGTGAACGGGATCTCGCGGACGGAGCCGTCGACGGTACGGCGTCGGACCAGGCCGTCGGCGGTGTAGACCAGCTCGGTGCCGGACAGCCAGGTGGGAGGGAACCCGAAGACGTCCTCGCCGGAGGTCAGGGTCCGCTCGCCGACGACCAGGTCGGCGGTGCGGCCGGTGAACCGGGTGTAGGCGAGCCGTGTGCCGTCCGGGGTCCAGGCCGGCCCGCACAGGGTGGTGCCGGTGGGCGCGGTCACCGCCGTACTGCGGGTGCCGCCGGCGAGTTCGACCACGTCGATCGCCGTGTCTCCGACCGTGAAGGCGATCCGACGGCCGTCAGGCGACCAAGTCGGCGTGATCTCACGGGCCTTGGCGGTGGTCACGCGGCGGCTGGTTCCGGCGTCCAGGTCCATGACCCAGATGGCGTTCGTGTTCTCGGCGTCGGAGGCGAAGGCGATGTGCCGGCCGTCCGGCGAGAAGGCGGGCTCCTGGTGGTCGGCGGGGTCGCCGGTGAGCTGCCGCAGCCCGGTGCCGTCGGTGTTGACCAGCCACAGCTGGTAGTACCCGTCGCAGAACGACTGGAAGACCAGGCGCTGCCCGTCCGGCGACCAACTCGGTCGGCTCGCGTCCTGCGCGTCCCCCGTGAGGCGGCGGGCCCGGCCTCCGCCGACGGGGACCAGCCAGACCACCGTGAACAGGTCGAGTGCCAGCCATCGCCCGTCCGGAGAGACCGCCGCGGCGAAGTTCGTGCCCGACGACACCGTCACCGACGGCTCCCGGTCACCTTCGTCCCGCGCCTGCGCGGGAGCCGCCCAGCCCAGTGCGTCGCCCGCCCACAACGCGCCCACCCCGGAGGCTACTTGCCCGCCGCGTTTCAATAACTGCCGCCGGTTGAGACCTCTTGCCCGGAGGTGATCGTCCGTCACCTGGCACCGTCCCTTTCGAAAGAACAGTCGAGGAGCCCCATTCTAAGGAGACTTGCCCGACCTCACAGCAGAAGTCCCCGATGATGCATGGCAAGTTGGGCACCCGGCGCTCGGCCGCAGCCACTCGTGGCGGCGCCGGGGCTGACCAGGATCTTCCGCTTCCGCTCGGGGGCGGTGGCGCGACCGTAGGACGAACCCGCGGCGGTGCGCGGGAACCATCCAAGAGCCTGAGACGTCAGACGGGCGTCGGGCAGCGCGTGCCAACTCGCCTATACAGCAGACGTGTTGCGGAGGTCAGTGGTGGCCAGGTATCTGAAGGTGTCCCGCCGGTTGAAGTACGGTTCCTCCCGTTCCGAGCTCCGCCCCGAGGACTTCACCGACGAGGGCAACGATGACGGCGGCCAGGCTGGAGTGCGCGAACCGCGCAAACCGCTTCCCGACGGTCCGGGCCCGATGGCTCTTGAACCTCCCAGAGGTTGAGTGGGTGTCCTTCGCCCGCAGTCGGAAGAGCGATCACGCCGCCGGTGCGAGCGGGGGCCGCGACCGGGGATCGGCACGTCTTGATCGATGTGCCCTGTGAAAGACTCGCCACATGATTATCGAACGTGCGTACGCTCATGTGGCCTCGCGGAAGGATGAGGAGTGGCCCTGGTCCGTGCCCTGTGTGCGGGGGCTGCTGGCAGACGGACTGCGTTTCACCGCGCCGGTGACTTTTCTCGTGGGCGAGAACGGCTCGGGCAAATCGACCTTGGTCGAGGCCCTCGCGGAGGGTTTCGGTCTGGACTCCTGGGGCGGCTCGCATGACTGGCGCTATGCCAGTCACCGCCCCAAATCGGTGCTCGGCGAGAAGATCCGCTTCGACGCTGCACCGCGGGGGCGGCGCATGTTGGGCAGTTGGTCCGCCCGCAAAGGGTTCTTCCTGCGCGCCGAGACGGCCCTGGACGCGTTGGGCCGGGAAGGGTTCGCGCCGGATTCCGTCAGCCATGGGGAGGGCTTCCTTGCCGCGTTCCGAGGAAAGTTCCTGCAGCCGGGGCTGTATGTGATGGATGAGCCGGAGGCGGCGCTTTCCTTCGCCTCCTGCCTGGAACTGCTCGGCCATCTCGACCAGCTGGTGAAGAACGGGGGCCAGGTCATCTGCGCCACCCACTCTCCGTTGCTGACCGCGCTGCCGGGTGCGGACGTCATCGAGGTCGGCGAGCACGGTATGCGCCGGGTGGGATGGGACGAACTCGCCCTGGTCGACCACTGGCGCCGCTTTCTCGCCGCCCCGCAGTCCTATCTGCGCCATCTCCTCGATTGAGGAAGGTGTCAAGTGCCGTCGGTCAGGCGCCCTGCAGGGCACGAGCGGTTTCTTGGGCGAACGCCTCCGCGTTGTCCAGCATGATGTTGTGCCCGCAGTTCGGGATGGACACGATGGAGACCCCTGCTTCGACGAGTTGCTTCGTGGCGGCGAGCGGGTCGTCGTGTTCGGGCCGCAGGTAGGTCCGTGGAATGGGCAGGCTCAGCAGCAGCTCACGGACCGTGGGCTCGGTGCCGCGGGCGAGGTGTACGGCGCTGCGGTGGAGTGCCTCAAGGCCGGCCAGTCGCATCGTGGACCACCAGTGCGGTCCGACGGCTTCGCGGACTTCTTGCCATCCTCCGTCGAGGAACTCCTCTTCGGTGTAGGCGACGATGCCACGTGTGCCCGGCCAGCCGCGCCTGGGGGTCATGGGGTCGAGGTTGGCGTCGACCAGGACCAGGCGGGAGACCAGGTGCGGGTGGCGATGGGCGAGCACGACGGCGACCGCGCCGCCCATGCTGTGCGCGACGACATCGGCCGCCCGGAAGCCGGCCGCCTCAAGGGCCGTCGCGAGGGCGTCGGCGTGGTCTGACGAGGGACGAGACGAGCTGGCGGCGTCGACTGCGCGAAGCCCGCGGCGTGCAGATCAGCGACGAGAACCACTGGTTCACCGTCCTGGCCTTCCTGCGGCAGCTCGATGACCCGGGTCCGCAGACGGCTGTGCTGCGGCGCCGACTGGACTTCCTCCGGGAGCCGAGCAGCTTCTTCTACGAGGGCGAACGACCCCTGGGGGCTGAGGAGTTCGATGATCCGTTCCGGCAGGGCATCCTGCAGATCGCGCGTGCGACAAGCCAGGCAGAGGTGCGCTGGTTGAACGCGACCCTGAAGGCACTCGCGCATCAGGACCTGCGCTGACGGAGGTCGATGACGGGGTGGTGGCCCAGGGCGCTCCGGGCTCGTGCAAGCTGCCCGCCCCCTCGACGCCGACCCGCCTGCCGGACGGCGGGCTGCGCGGGGAGAGCGAGGGGGCGGACGGTCGCCGGTGCACGTGGGGGCCGGCTGTCAGTGCCCCGGGGCCGGGCCCTGGCTGAGAGCGTCCAGGAACGCGGTGAGCTCGGCGGTTTCGGGGGCGCTCAGTTCGCCGTGGATTGCGAGCGCCTGCTCGGCGTGGTCGCGGGCGGAATCGGGGTCGTCCGGGGCCAGGGTGTAGGCGATGCCCTGGTGGGCGCGGGCGATCTGCGGGCTGCTGTCGATGGCGCGGGCGATGTCCAGCGCCCGCTGGTGTCGACGGCGGGCGGTGTCGCGGCGGCCGGCCGCGTGGTAGGTGGCACCGAGGTCGTTGAGGACCTCGCTCTCGGCGCGCCGGTCGCCCATCCGGCGGCTGAGGGAGAGCGCCTGTGCGTGGTGGTCCACAGCCTCCCCGAACTGTTCCAACTGCCGGTATCCGGTGCCCATGTTCGTGAGGGTGAGGGCCTCGCCCCACGGGTCACCGATCCCCCGGTAGCGGTCAAGCGCCCGCCGGTGGTGGTCGAGAGCCTCCGAAGCCCGCCCCAGCCGGGCGTAGACCGCGCCCAGGCTGGTCAGGCTCAGGGCCTCGCCCCAGGGGGCGTCGACTCCGCCGTAGAGGGCCAGGGCCTGCTGGTGCAGGTCGATGGCTTCCTCGCTCTGCCCCAACTGCCCTTGAGCGATACCGAAGTTGGTGAGGATGACGGCCTCGCCCCACGCGTCGCCGATCTCCCGGCACAGGGCCAGCGCCGCCAGCCCCCGGTTGAAGGCGTCCTCGTAGCGCCCGGCGTGCCAGCAGGCGACGCCGAGGCTGGTCAGGATCTCGGCGTGGGCCAGGCGGTTGTCGAGGTCCCCAGTGGCGGCCAGGGCGAGTTCATGGGTGCTGACCCAGTCCAGGGTGCGCCCCCGGATGTCGAAGAAGTGCTGGAGGACATGGGTGTACTGCCAGACATGCTCGTTCCTGCCCCGCGCGGCGGCATGCGTGATCATCGCGACGAGGTTGGCGTGCTCGGCCTCGTACCAGGCCAGGGCCGAGGCCCGGTCGCTCACGCGCGGGGTGTCGGCCGGCGGGTAGGCGACCTCGAAGGGGAGCAGCCGCTGTCCCGGCGCCACGAAGGGGCGGGCGTGCAGCGCGGTGTGCAGGTAGTGGTCGAGGAGCCGGAGTTCCGCCTCTTCCCGCAGTGCGGGGGGCTCGGTCTCGTGCAGGACCTCCTGGGTGTGCCGGCGGAGCAGATCGTGCAGTTGGTAGCGGTGGGGTTCGTACTGCTCCAGCAGGTGTACGTCGACGAGTTCTTCCAGCCACTGCCGTGCCGTCGCCACGTCCGTACCCGCCAGGGACGCGGCCGCGTACGCGTCGAGATCGGCGCCGGGGTGCAGGCCGAGCAGCCGGAACAGCCGCTGATGGCCGGGGCTCAGGCGCCCATAGGAGAGGGCGAAGGCCGCACTGACCGCCTGCTCGTTGCCGCCGGGGCCGGACCGGCGTCGGCCCGCGCGGAGCTCGGCGGTGAGGTCTCTCACTGTCCACGCGGGCCGGTGGGCGAGCCGGGCCGCTGCCATCCGGATGGCCAACGGCAGGTAGCCGCACAGCTCGGCGATCTCGGCGACGGTCTCGGGCGCGTCGGCGACCCGGTCGTGTCCCGCGATCCGGGCCACCAGTGCGCACGCCTCCGCCTCGGGTAGCACATCGAGCGAGAGCGGGACGGCACCCTCCAGTGCCAGGAGCCGCCGCCGCGAGGTCACCAGCACCGCGCACGAGGCGGAGCCGGGCAGCAGTGGACGCACCTGCGCCGCGTCGGCGGCGTTGTCCAGCACGACCAGCGCCCGCCAGTCCGACAGCGTGGTACGCCACAGGGCCGACCGCTCCTCCAGGGTGTGCGGGATGCGTGCGCCGTCGACACCGGCCATGCGCAGCAGCGCCTCCAGCGCCGAAGCCGGGCCCACCGGGTCGAACCCCGGGGTGAAGCCGTGGAGGTCGCAGTAGAACTGGCCGTCCGGGAACCCTCCGGCCATGAGATGGGCGGCGTGCACCGCCAGCGTGGTCTTTCCGACGCCCGCCATCCCGTCGATCGCCGAGACCACCACCGCGCTCGCGGTGCCGCCACCGACCAGCTCCGCGAGCCGGGCCACCTCGGCGGTGCGCCCGGTGAAGTCCGGTATGTCATAAGGCAGATACCGTCGGCGCCCAAGGGAACCGGGCTCCGCCGTCCCCTCCGGCGCGTCGGCCGCGACCGTGGTGAGCAGGAGCCGTTGGTCGTCCGCCCCCAACCCGAGCGCCTTTGCGACCTCCCGTACCGAGGCCAAGCGGGGCACCCGTCCCTGCCCGGACTCCAGCGCCCGGATGGTCCGGGCCGACAGCCCGGCCCGCTCCGCCAGCTCCTCCTGGGTCAGCCCGGCCCGCCGTCTGTAGGCGCGCAACACTGTGTCGAACCGTTCCGGCATGCCCTCTCCTCGCCCCGCGGGCCCGGACCGTGCGGCCCCGGGCCGCACGGCTTCACTTCCGATGAGGCACTGTCGCCGACCGGGGAGAACGTCCGCTAAACGTCCGCTGGACGTCCTGTCGGCAGCGCGGGACGGACGGCAGCATCATGCGTGCCCCGCTTCCCAGGGGGCACGCGGAGTGCCGCACTGCGGTCAACCCGCAACGGGGGAAGGTCTGTTGGAGCGCCGCGAGGTCGTCACGCGGCCGACGTGTCTTCCTCATATTCCGATCCGCCGTCGGAGGGGACGCCGCCGACGGCCCGTATCTGAAGGAGCACGGTGAACACACCGCGAAGAATCGTCGCCGCCGCATCCGTCCTCGCCGCGAGCCTGGGTTTCCTGGGGATGACCTCCACCTCGGCCTCGGCCGACGACGGGGTCCGCGTCACCAAGAAGGCCGCAGCCGCGTCGGACTGCGCCTTTGCCGTCTTCACGCCCGGCAACAAGTACTGCTACAACGACGCAGGCAGCTACGACATCGGCCCCATCACGGGGGTCAGTCAGGTCTGCGTCTACTCCGGCTGGGCGGTCTACGCCTGGGCCCCCAACCCGGGAGAGCCGCACCAGCGCAAGCTCCAGCACGCGGCTGACCAGTGCGACGACTACAGCAACGTACCGGGCAACACGGTCGTCGACTGGGTCGAGCTGCACCCCTAGCAGACAAGCGAGGGCCGAGCAGGGCCCCGCCACTCCGGTCCAGGAGCGGCGGGGCTCCTCCGCATCCGGGCCTGGTCGCCGGCACCCAACTCGGTCACCGCATCCCACCCGGCCCTGGACGGCAGATGCTGCAAGCCGTCCTGGGTCGCGCTCCTCGCCTGCTCGGCGAGCGTCCGGCCGTTCTGGCGCGGTAGGTCCGACAACAGGCCAAGCACGAACTCCCTTGCCTGGCGCCGCGGTTCCACCCGCGCGAACCGCGGCGCGACGCGGCCCATCAGGGACGCGAACGTGTCCTGCCAACGGGCCGGGATCCATGCCGTGACCTGCGGCCACCGGCTGATCTTCTGTCTTCACGCTGATGATCACCGGTGGTTGTGCCGGTTCTCGGACCAGCACGCCAACGCGATCATGATCTGCGGGCGAAGTGAGGCCCGGCCCAACCGGTGGCGGTCACTACCTCCCGTGCGATGTCAACGACGAGCCGTCCGTCCGTCGCCACTCGCACGGTCTCTGCGGGGGCCCGCTGATCCAGGAGCCGTGCCTTGCGGAGGCTTCCTTCCAGCTCCTGCTCCAGCTCTGAGCCGAGTTCTCGTCCCACCAGCCGCTTGCGGGCGGTGGCGTCGGAGGCGGTGAGCAGCACTCGTGTGATCCCCACTCCGGCCCCCATGGCACGCTCAAACATGCCCGTCGCCTCCGGCAGCACACTCATGGTGTTGGTATAGATCAGGCGTCGGTAGCCGCGCCGGGCGAAGTTCGCCCACACGGCAGTCAGATTGCTCTCCGTGATCTCCGTGCGGCGAGGGTCTCCCTCTGGTGCCGGATGTACCTGCCCCATGAAGTCGCCATCGATGATGGCGTGAGCGACCGCCTCGGAGCGCAGCAGCGCCGAAACCTCCCACCCCACCGTCGTCTTGCCGACACCAGCACGTCCTCCGATGAGCAGTACTTCTGCGTGATCCATGGGGTCAGCGTGCCAGTGGGCGACCGCCTCACGCGATCCGATATCGATCCGGCTGCCTGATCCCGGCCCTCCCAACCCTCCTCCGCCGCCTGCGACAGATCCCATACGGCCCGGCCTGGTGCCGGCCTCACCATCCGCCGTGTACGTGAGAGGTCCCGCAGAAGATCAGGGAACCGGGCGAGCGGATCGTCGCCGAACTCGCGGCCACTGCCATGCTCCACGGAGGGGTGCGGGGCGCGGCTTCCGGCCCTCGACGCCAAGGCTTGCAAGCTACGTATCGAACTCGTTAATGCGTGCGAAGAGCGGGCATCCGCCCTGGGTGCGTGGCCCAGGGGGTGAGTCGGAGCGGGGCCTGCTGCTGTGGAGATACTGGCAGACATCCGCGGTGTCACGCCTGGCCCGGCGGGTGGCAAGACGCGGAGAGTGCTGGTGCTGCTCGCCTGAAGGGCCGATCCCCGGCGACCGCCAGTGGCAGCCTCGACCGTTCTCGGCGGGTCATCAACCTCCGCTGCCTTGTGGCGGGCAAGGGCAGTGATTCCGGCCTTCTTGGCCGCACACCCACCCCAACCCCACGGCTACTTCTCGCTCTTGAGTGGACACTCATCGTGACGGAATCGTTGGTCGCGCTCAGGGCTCCCTGTCGGCCCAGGCGATTCGCTGTCCCCGTGCCGACGAGGGGCAGATGAGTGTGTCCCCTTCCGAGAAGAGAACGGAGAGGCAATGAAGCTCAGGAACGGTGTCGCGGCCGCCATCGTCGCGTGTGGACTCGCAGTGACCGGCGTAGCGGGAACCGGTGCGGCACAGGCAGCCGCGCCGGCCTTCGCGTCGGTCGCCCACGGGGTGAAGGCGGCGGACCAACTGTCCCTGCAGCAACTCCTCGACGCGGCCGCCGACGAGGTCCACATGACGTTCCCGAACGCCACGCTCATGGTGGCCGACGGCAGTTCGCCCAGCGGCAAGACCCAGGACATGTCGCAGGTGACCGACTGGCGGCTCGTCTACAACACCGGCGACAGCGCTTCCCGCATCAAGTCGATCGAACTCCACGCCACGCTTGAGGGCGAGATCGACCAGCCGATCTACCACACGTCGGTGTGGGCAGGCGTCATGCCGATCACCGACCAGGCCGGCCTGACACCCGACGAGGCGTACAGCATCCTCCAGGACGCCGGACAGGGAGACGCCTACCAGTACGTCTCGCTGGTCAAGCCCCTCGTGGCCCGGCCGCACCTGCAGTACCACTTCTCCAACATCCGCGGCGGCTGCGACGGATACGCGGTGAACGTCGACGACCTCGCCGTCAATCCCATCTGCGGCTGACCGCACACCTCACCCAGCGGCGGGGGACGGCGCGACCGCGCCTTCCCCCGCCGCCTCCTGGCATCGAGAGCGTCCACTCATGGACACCGGGGTCGTCAACGTCCCCTCAGGCGGAAGGAGACAGGAGAAAGTGATGCAGGGCGACGAACGGTACTCNCCTCCCCTCCCCCCCCCGCCTCCTGGCATCGAGAGCGTCCACTCATGGACACCGGGGTCGTCAACGTCCCCTCAGGCGGAAGGAGACAGGAGAAAGTGATGCAGGGCGACGAACGGTACTCAGACAGCCTCGACGAGTTCATCAAGAAAATCACCCTGTGGTACGAAAACGACCACGAGGCTTTCAAGACCATGTACGACGCCGCGGTCAAGAACGTGGTCCCGTACCCGGAAGACACACCTGTCGAGGTCCAATACGACTGGAAGGACAGGGACTTCGACTGCCTGTGTGAGTTCTTCAGGGAGTGGTACGAGTGGCATCCGGGGGTCAACAACGGGCTGGACTACATCGAGAAGTTCAGCTGGCTGACCTACGAGAACGACTACGGCATGGTCTTTGCGACCTCCGGGCCGGGGTACAAGATGACCGCCGACTTCACGCACCTGCAGGGCCTGCAGATGGACGCGGACACGCCGGAGTCACAGGAACTCATCGACGAGTGGGTCAAGGAACTCGGGCCGAAGCGGATGGCCGACTACCAGCCCGGTCCCTGGAAGAACTTCAATGACTTCTTCGTCCGGCAGCTGAGGGACGCTACGCGGCGGCCCATCGACGCCAAGGACGACGACAGCGTGGTGGTCGCCCCGGCCGACTGCGTCATCAACATGATCGTCGACGACCTGACCGAGACCACACCGATCCCGGTCAAGACGGTGACCATGAACGTCAGGCAGCTCCTTGAGAACTCCGAGCACGCCCACCGCTTCCTCGGCGGTACGGCGGTGTCATGCATCCTGATGCCCGACAGCTACCACTGGTATCACGCCCCGGTCAGGGGCGAGGTGGTGGAGGCCCGCGATGACATCGGCGGTGTCTACTACGGAATGCGGGACTTCCCCGAACTCCTCAACAAGGGGAACGTCGGCTACGGCTACGACTACGCGATGTTCGACAACTTCCGCCGGGGATACGTCATCATCAAGACGCAGTACCTGGACGCAGCCGGAGAACCAGACGGTGAAGGGTACGTCGGAGTGGTGCCCGTCGGCCTCAACTCGATCGCCTCCGTGAATTTCCGGCCCCAGTTCAAGGGCCCGATCAAAAAGCCGGTACCGGTGGAAAAGGGAGAGCAGATCGGGAACTTCAAGTACGGCGGGTCGCTGAACATTCTGCTGTTCGAACCAGGACGGTTCCCGGCGTTGCAGATGCTCCAGGGCCAACGCATCGGAGTTCTGGAGCAACTGAAGCGCAGCGCCGGGCTGTTCACCGGCTCCTATCACACGCAGTCCCGGCGACGCCGCCCCCTGGCTCCGTGATCCCGCTGCCGAACGGAAGGTGAACCGTGTCCTCAGACGACCTCGTCGTCTCGATTCCGGCGAACATCCCCGACACCCTGCGCATCGACTTCCACACCGACGACACCCGAAAAGCCCGCTCCTACTCCGGGCACGTGCACATCGACAGCGCAGCCTTCCCCGGAACCAAGAACCACCTGTTCTACTGGTTCTTCGAGAGCCAGACCTGCAACCCCCACGTCGCGGTCCCCGACCAACAGGAGCTGATCAGCCGGACGCCGCTGCTGATCTGGCTCAACGGCGGGCCCGGCGCCTCCTCGCTGCTGGGCCTGTTCCTGGAGAACGGGCCACTGTCCATCGGCGACGATGCCGCCGGAACGATATCGGTGAACCCCCACACCTGGAACCAGGAAGCACACGTCGTCTTCTGGGACCAGCCCATCGGCACCGGATACAGCTACTCCGACGTCGGAGAGTACGTTCAGGACGAGGGCACCCTCGCCCGGATGTTCTGGGAGGGCCTACAGGCGTTCTTCACCGCGCACCCGGAGTACGCGCAATGCCCGTTGTACGTCTGCGGGGAGAGCTATGCCGGCAAGTACGTGCCGGCGATCGCCCTGGAGATCGACGAGCAGAACCGGCGGAAGGCGGGCGGACGACCCATCAACCTGAAGGGGATCTCCGTCGGCAACGGCTGGATCAAACCCGAGCTGTCGCTCCGCGCCATGATCGACTACGTCTACACGACCGGGTTCCTCGGCATCAGCCAGAGGGACGCCCTGTACGACGCCTACGCCGACTACCAGGCCGCCCTCGATGCCGGAGAGATGGAGAAAGCCACCAAGCTCGGCAACGACCTGGTGGCCACGACCCTGGCCTACGGGGGGAACTTCGACCTCTACGACGTGCGACGGTGGGACGACTTGCCCATGGGGGCGCTGCGCGCCTACCTGGACAGCAAGGGCGTGAAGGAGTCCCTGCACGTTCCCGCTGACGTCACCTGGCAGTGCGCCGACAACGAGGGCCCAGTGGCCGAATGGATGGTGAACGACAACATGGCGGACTGCTCCGGGCAGTACGCCGAGATCCTCGACAAGGGGTACAAGGCCCTGCTCTACACCGGGAACTTCGACACCGCCTGTGGATACCGGAGCACCGAGGAGATCCTCGACGACCTCATGAAGGAGAAAGGCGAGCACGCACACGCGGAGTGGCGCAACGCTCCCCGGTTGGTCTGGACGCAGGCGCAGGAAGACCCGAAGGGATTCGTGCGCCACCACCGGAACCTGACGCAGGTCAGCGTGCCCGGCTCCGGGCACCAGGTGCCGGCGTTCCAGCCCCGGATCTGCCGGGAGATGCTCTACAACTGGCTCTTCGACCGCCCCTTCCCCGGCTACGACCCGCAACAGTCCCTCAAACACCGCAACGGCAACGTCGGCCTGCGGAAGGGGTGAACGCACCCGCACGACGTCCGACCACCGCCGGTACCGACTGGCTGGCTGACTGACTGACGGGCCGGCCGGCAGGGAGTCGTCCCCTGCTGGCCGGGCCCGGTCACGTCGCCCCGGAGCCGGCCAAAACCACCGGCATCGCGCCAGTCATGCCTTGAGGCGGTCTCGCTGGCGCCACCACCAGCCCGCCGCCAGGCACTGCCACTACAAAACGTCGCACCGTCGGTCACGAACTTCCCCCACATGACGGCCCGTCAGTTCACGGCACTCAGAAGCAGGCTCCTGACCAGCAGGAATGGCGAACTGTCATCGCCCCACGGCAGACCGGGACGATGAGCAGTGCGATCGCCACGTTGCCGATATGGGCGCCGACCGTGCCGGCGATGACGAGTTCCGCGGCAGTCGTTGCCTGCGCGACGACGATCCGTGGTCATCGAGCGGAACATCATCCCTGCGGCGAACACGAATTGGCATCCTGGCCCGTGGATGGCAGCGCTACGTTCACCGCGAGCGTGTCGAGGGTGATGATGAGGAAGCCCAGCACGGAGGCGGCGAGGAACCGCTTGGGGCTGGTCTGGGATGTGTCGGGGTCGTCGGAGGTCGTGAAAACCGACGGTGAGAGAGCAGAAGCCCCTTTCTGTCCGGTGAGGAGCCGAAGGGTTGTTGCCTGCGGTTGCCGGTTGCCGGTTGCCGGTTGCCGGTTGCCGGTTGCCGGTTGCCGGCCGCCGGCCGCCCGGGCTTCTTCATGCGACGTCGGCAGGCAGTGACTGTGACTGTGACTGTGGTGGAGTTGCGTCGGTCGTCCCGTTCCGGGACGTGGTCTGCCTGCCCGACAGGAGGAAGAGGCAGGTGATCGCCGCGGCGACCATTGCGACAGCGCAGCCCAGGAGCGATGGGGTGTAGCTGCCCGTCACCGCGCGGGGCCCGAAGCGCCCGGCCGGCCAACTGGCCGACGAACGGCTGGGAGAAGGGAATGCAGAGCTGACCTCGGACACCGCACCCTCGTTGACTTCCCATGCCTGGGGGTGGCGCCGGAGGCGGCTGGCAAGAGCGGCGAATACGACAGGAGGTGTGTGCTTCCGGTCAGTTACGGGCGTGGGCCATCAAGGAGGCGCATCGTTTCTCCACAACCGGAAGCATGTTCGCCATACGTTTACCTATCGTCTGTCTCTCCTTCCCGTTCTCTCGGATCCGTCCGACCTCCGCACTGACAGGGAGCACAGCCATGGAGTCGTTACGGCACCTCGTCGCCCACCTTGGGCTCGACCTCGCCGCAGTCGGCGTGCTGACCTTCGCCATCTACTATCCGCGGCACCGCCGGCGTGACCTCGTACCGGCCTATCTCGCTCTGAACACCGGCCTCTTCACCGTCGTCACCGCCCTCGCCGAAGTGCGCGGCGCCGGGGGAGCGGCCCTGGGCTTCGGCCTCTTCGGCGTGCTCTCGATCGTCAGACTCCGCTCCGACGCCGTGCAGCACGAAGAAGTCGCCTACTACTTCACCACCCTGGTCCTCGGCCTGCTCTGCGGACTGCCGAGGCTGCCGTTCGTGCTCACCGCCGGACTGTGCGCCGCCCTGCTCCTCATCGTCTGGGTGGCCGACAACCCCCGCCTCCTCGTCGGCACCCGGCGCGCCGTCGTCACCCTCGACACCGTCCACGAGGACCCCGCTGCCCTCCGCGCCGACCTCGCCCGGCGCCTGGGCGAACCCCTCCACTGGACCGTCATGGAAGTCGACTTCGTCCGGGACCTCACCGTCGTCGACGTCCGCTACCGCGAGCCCGCAGCGGCGCCGGCCGAGCGGGGCGCCATGCACGCTGCCGGACCCGCCCACCGGACCACGCCCGCCTGGGAGACCGCATGACCACCGCACCGGTCCGCTCCGCAGCCGCGGTCCGTGCCATCGGCGACGCCGCCGACGGCGCCGGCCCCATCTCGCTCGACGAACTCAACGAACGGGCCGCTCTCCTCGCCCGCTTCGACCACAGCTACCTCGTGCCCGCGGACACCTTCCTGCGCGTCGTCGGCCGGCTGACAGACCCGCGCCGGCCCGGCGGACGCCCCTTCCGCGCCCTCGCCATCGACGACCGGCGTGCCTTCCGCTACCACTCCGTCTACTACGACACTCCCGAACTCCGCTCCTTCCACGACCACCGGCAGGGCCGCCGGCTCCGCTTCAAGATCCGGGAACGGGTCTACGCGGACACGGGGGAGCGGCAGTTCGAGATCAAGCTCAAGGGGCCGCGCGGCGACACCGTCAAACGCCGCCGCCCGCTGACCGGAGCCGGCACGCCGCTCGACCCGGACTGCCGGGGGTTCCTCGCCGACACCCTGCGGACCGCGTACGACATCGGTGCCCCGGCCGCCCTCGAACCGTCCCTGAGCACCGACTACCTTCGCGCCACCTTCGTGGCCGACGGCGAGCGCATCACCTGCGACGCGGCACTGGTCTGCGACGACCTGCGCACCGGACACACCGTGCGGTGCGCGGACGACCTCGTGCTCGTCGAGACCAAGACCACCGGGCATCTCACCGAGGCCGACCTCCTGTTGCACGCCCACGGGATACGCCCTGCCGTCTTCACCAAGTACTGCGGCGCCTTCGCCGCACTGCACCCCGCACTCCCCGCCAACCGCTGGCGTCGCGCAGCCCGCCGCGCGTTCGGTTAGGCGGCCCCGGGAGCCGGCGTGCTGAACGGCCGGTGACAGCGCGGCGACACGACAGTGCCCGCCGCCGGGAAGAGCCCTGCGGCCGGGAGGTGATGTGCGACCTCCCGGCCGCAGACGGGCCCCACCGGCCGCCGCCGAACGCGTCGATGCCCGGTTCGGCGAACTCCTCACCGGCGGCGGTGAAGAGGGAGGCCCGGCCCCGCGCAGGGGCTTCGGCTCGGGCACTCCGAAGACGTCCCGCATCCCGTTGGATCCGGAGATCAGCGGTAGCCGCGACACCACTCCCGGCACCTTACGTTCGGAATGCGCGAGTGACAGAGAGCGACGCAGTGGCGGTGGTGCCTGGGACGCCTGGGGCACTCTCGGACGTCGCGGCTAGCATGGCTTGTCCGGCGCGCACCTCGGGGTGAGGGCGCGACCCTTCTTCGGCAGGAGTGTGACGCTGTGCTGCGCACCATGTTCAAGTCCAAGATCCACCGGGCCACCGTGACCGAGGCGGATCTGCACTACGTGGGGTCGGTCACCATCGACGCTGCGCTGATGGAGGCCGCCGACCTGCTGCCCGGCGAACTCGTCCACATCGTCGACATCGACAACGGTGCCCGACTGGAGACGTACGTCATCGAGGGCGAGCGGGACTCGGGCGTCATCGGCATCAACGGTGCCGCCGCGCACCTGGTTCATCCCGGTGACCTGGTCATCCTGATCAGCTATGCGCAGGTGGACGACGCGGAGGCCCGTACGCTGCGGCCGAAGGTCGTGCACGTCGACGGGGACAACCGCATCGTGGCCCTTGGTGCCGACGCCTCCGAGCCGGTGCCCGGCAGTGACACATCACGCAGCCCGAGGGCCACGGCGGTCTGAGAAGCACGGACTCAGGCTCCGCCCGCCGATCCCGATGATCCTCGGCCGGAGCGGCTCGCCCCGCTGCTCCGGTGGCGGGGTGGGCGGCCATCGTGGCGGGCGGCGGGCCCTGGCTCGCCGTTCCCCGGTTTCGGGCAGGAGGGGTGAGCCAAGCGGTCACCGCTCCGTCCTTGCTGTCTCCTCGATGCCGATCAGGCCGGTGGTCCCCGTCGCGCCGGTACGCACGGCGACGGTGACGGCTTCGTCGTCGAGGAAGCGAGTCGGCAGGTCGATGGCCGTGGCATCCAGGCCGCCCCGCCACTGAGGTCGTTGGGTGTCCTATTGGGCTTCTAGCGTCGCAGGCATGTCTGAGATCACATCTCCTCAAACCGACGCGAAAGTCTCTGCGGAGTCGCCGGTTGCCGATGCGCCGGCCGCTCCCTCGCCGACGGCGGTGGATCCCCGCCGGTGGGTGGCGCTGATCGTCCTCCTCGTGGCGACCTTCATGGACGCGGTGGACGTGACCGTCGTCAACATCGCCATCCCGCACATCCAGGAGGACACCGGGGCCTCGACGTCCCAGATCCAGTGGGTGGTCGGCGGCTACGCGCTGGCCTTCGCGCTGGGTCTGATCACCGGCGGGCGGCTGGGCGACCTGTACGGGCGCAGGAAGGTCTTTCTCGCCGGGGTCGCCGGGTTCACCCTCACCTCGCTGGTGTGCGGTATCGCCGATGCTCCCGGGGTGCTGCTGGCCGCCCGGATCGCGCAGGGCGCGGCGGCGGCGCTGATGGTGCCGCAGGTGCTGTCGATCATCCATGTCTCCTTCCCGAAGGAAGAGCGTGGCAAGGTCTTCGGTGTCTTCGGGGCGGTCAGCTCGCTGGGGGTGCTGGCCGGGCCGCTGGTTGGCGCGCTGCTGGTCGAGGGCGATCTGTTCGGCTGGGGCTGGCGGCCGATCTTCCTGGTCAACCTGCCCATGGGTGTCCTGGGACTGATCGCCGGTGCCGTGCTGATCCGGGAGTCGAGAGCCGAGCGCGCCGCCCGGCTCGACATGGGTGGCGTGCTGCTGTCCACTGCCGGTCTGCTCTTTCTGGTCCTGCCGTTGATCCAGGGCCGCGAGCTGGGCTGGCCGTTGTGGACGTACGTGATGATGGCGGCCTCGGTGCCGGTGCTGGTGCTTTTCGTCGCGTATGATCGCCGCGGCTGGGATGGTGCTGTTCGCGTGCCTGGCCGGTCACTACGGTGCGGAGATCACGCTGTGGCAGGCGATGCTGCCGCTGGTGCCGATGGGGATCGGCATGGGCCTGATCGTCGCACCGCTGGCGGACATCATCCTGTCCGAGGTGCCGCACGAGCACGCCGGTTCGGCGTCCGGCCTGAACAACACCACCGTCCAGCTCGGCCAGGCCGTCGGCACCGCGCTCTCATCGTTGATCTTCTTCGACCGGTTGGGCGGCGACAACCCCGTCAGCCAGGCGGCGAAGATGCCGGACGCCTTCGCGCACACCCTGCCGTACGTCGCCGCCGCCTTCCTCGCCGCCTTCGCCCTGCTGTACGCGGTCCCGAAGCGGGCCGGGCGCAAGGGCGGGGAAGCCGACGGGAGTTCGGGGGGCCGCAGGACCGGGACGTCGGCCGAGGCCGCGGACCCGGCGCTGAGCCGGTGAGCCGGACGGGCGGCGCCGCCGACCGATGTGGTGCCGCCCCCGTTCCCCGGCCCTCAGACCCCGTACCGCCGCACGACGAGAACCCCGCCCGATGGAGATCCACTAGGACGTCGAAGGTCTTGTTGGGGCCTACGGTCCCACGCTGAGCGCCTGGCGCCTGGCACGGTCGCGGGCCCCGGGGAGAACGGGGACGACAGCCGCACCGACGGCCTGGTCCACGCCCCGATCGCGGCCCCCGCGGCAATCGCTTCGGGCCATTCGGCAACGACGACAGTCACCACGGCAGTGAGGAGAACGCACGATGAAGATCGGTCTGCTGGGAACGGGCTTCGGCCGGGCGCACGCCGCCGTCTACGCCGCCCGCGCCGACGTCGAGAAGGTCGTCGTCTTCGGCCGCACCCCGGCCGAACTCCGGCCGTTGGCCGAGGAGTTCGAGTGCGAGGCCACCACCGATCCCGATGAGATCTACGGTGATCCCGATATCGGCCTCGTCGACGTCTGCCTGCCCACCCCGCTCCACGCCGAGCATGCGGTACGGGCGATGGAGGCCGGCAAGGATGTGCTGTGCGAGCTGCCGCTGGCCGCCTCGGTGGAGGACGCGCGCCGTGCCCGAGAGCGCGCTGGACGGCCTCCAGCTCACCCTCGTTGATCCGCCGGCGGATCAACGAGCGGGCATAGCACGGCGCTTCACCGGTCAGGGCCCTGGGCCGCCTCGATGGCGGCCAGGGCCCGTTCGGCGATGTTTCGCAGATGCGGGACGAGTTCAGGCGGGCCGATCAGGGTGTAGTCCAGGCGCAGTGCGGCGATGCGGAAGGCGAGGAATTCGGGGGAGTCCACGGCGGTGCGCAGTCGGCAGCGGTGCTCGTCGAGCTGCTCCAGGACGCCGAGGGAGGCCGGTACCCCCTCGGCGGCCCGCTCGATCGGGGCATGCACGATCAGTTCGGCGCGGCAGTTGCCCGGACCGGCGGAGAGGACGTCGGCCACGTAGGCCGCGGCGTCCTGCCCGTCGGGCAGCGCGCGTTCCGGTACGCGGCTGCCGGTGCGGTGCAGTGCGTCGATGCGGTCGACGCGGAAGGTGCGCCAGTCGGCGCGGTCGAGGTCGTAGGCGACCAGGTACCAGCGTCGTCCCGCGGCCACCAGCCGCGCCGGCTCGGCCATCCGCCGCGATGGCTCGCCGCGGGCCGGTGCGTAGCCGAAGCGGATCTTCTCGTGGGCGACGCAGGCGGCGGCGAGGACGGCCAGCAGCTCGGCGTCGGGGCCCTGGACGGGCTGGGGGAGGAAGGTGGCGGCCTCGGCGAGGTGGGAAACCCGGCGCCGCAGCCGCGAGGGCAGCACCTGTTCCAGCTTGGCCAGGGCCCGCAGCGAGGTGTCCTCGATGCCGCTGACGGCCGCGGTGGCCGCGGTGCGCAGGCCGATCGCGATGGCCACGGCCTCGTCGTCGTCCAGGAGAAGGGGCGGCATGGCGGTCCCGGCGACCAGCCGGTAACCGCCGACGTTGCCCTGGGTCGCCTGCACGGGATAGCCCAGCTCGCGCAGGTGCTCGATGTCACGGCGGATGGTGCGGGGCGTGACCCCCAGGCGCTCCGCCAGTTCCGCGCCGGTCCAGTCATGGGGCGCCTGGAGCAGCGACAGGAGCTGGAGCAGGCGGGCGGCGGGGTCTCGGGTGCCGCGCGGGGCTCCAGGGTCGATGGTCATGCCGCCCACCCTCACCGAGCTCTAGGACATGGGGTGACCTATTGGACCTCTACCGTCGGAGACGTCGGGCGAAACACCCGCTTACCCCCCATTTGACTCACCCGAGAGGAGCCCCGCCGTGGCCACCAAGGAGATCTTCCAGCGCTTCGTGCCCCTGCTGTACGTGCACAACAGCCTGGAGGCCATCGCGTTCTACACCGACGTCTTCGGCGTCGAGGAACTCACCGAGCGCACCATGCTGTTGTCGCAGGTGCCCGGTATGGACAGGACCCCGGGCGCGGACCGCGTGGTCGTCTACTCCAAGCTGCAGTTCACCGACGGCAGCGCACTGGGCGTTGCCGAACTCGCCGCCGACACCAAGGCCGACGGCGAGCACATCATCGGCAACAACATCCACATCGGCCTGGCCTACGAGGACCCCGCCGAGCAGCGCACAGCCTTCGACAAACTCGCCGGCGACGGCACGGTGCTGGAAGACCTGGAGAACCGGTTCTGGGGGGCTGCCTACGGCGCCGTGCGCGACAGGTACGGCGTCATCTGGGAGACCAACTGCTATCTCCCCCCAGGGCGCCGGCGACGGAGCCGGCCCGCCCTCCTGACGGGCCCCCGGCGTACGGGGACGAGCGGTGTCCCCGGGCTGTGATGCCCGTGAGCAGACCTACGTGGGGTCAGGAGGCGTAGGGGAGCATGTGGCTGGACTGGCCGTCTGGTTCCACGTCCAGGGCGTTGGCGAAGCCGCAGACAAGACGGTAGTAGCCGACCAGGATGAGGGTCTCGGTGACTGCTCGGGCGCCGCAGAGCAGGTGGGCACGCTGGATGGTCTCGCCGGTGCAGGTGGCGTTCTGGAGGAGTTCACGGCCTACGGTCAGGAGCGCGGCTTCTTCTGGGAGGAAGGGGCCCGGCAGTGGTTCCCGCTGCCGAATGAAGGATGCCTGCTCGCCGGTGATGCCCACGGCTTGCCCGAACGGGACATGAGCCTGGGTCACGTAGGCGGATCCGGTGCTGGTGGCGGTATCGAGGATCAGCAGTTCACGTTGCCGAGGGGTGAGGACGAGCTTGCCGAGGCCGACAAGGCCGAGGTCGATGAGGCCGCCGGTATAGGCGGGAGCATTGCCGAAGGCGCGGAACAGATTGAGCGGCGGCACCGCCTTCAGCGGCTCGGGGTGGTCCTCGGGGCGTGGGTAGGGCAGGCGCACCGCGGTCACCACCTGCCTGCGCGGCGGTCGGTGAAGGCCGACCGCAGGCTGGTGACGCGGGTGCTGAGGGCCCAGGGGACCTCGGAGGGGTCCACGTGAACGTCGATGAGGAAGGGGCCGTCGGCCTCCAGAGCCTCGCTGAGGGCTTGGCTGAAAGAGTCCAGGTCCGCTGCGGTTTGGGCTTGGGCGCCGAGTCCCCGGGCGATGGCCGCTGCGTCGATGGGGCGGTCGTACATCGAGCGGGATCCGTGGCCGAAGATGTTCTCCTGGATGTTGAGGACCATGGCGTTGCCGCCGTTGTTGAGCACGACCCAGATGACGGGAAGTCCGAGTTCGGCGGCAGTGTGCAGTTCCATCCCGCTCATCGCGAAAGCGGCATCGCCGGTGACCGCTACGACGGTACGGCCCGGGTGGGCGAGCTGGCCGCCGATGGCGGCCCCGGTGCTGTACCCCATGGACGCGACGTTGAAGGAGAAGTGGATCTGCCCGTCGGGCCGGGACCGGTAGTGCTGGCCGACCCAGCTCAGGCAGTTGCCGTTGTCGACGTAGAGGATGGTGTCCTCAGGCAGCCGCTCGCTCATCCTGCTCACCACGGCCGACGCGGACAGGACCTTGTGGTCCTTCTGTATGGCGGCCGCCGGAACGCGCACCAGGAGCTGGTCCTGTGCCGCGCCGAGCACGGCATCCGGGACACACGGTGCGGCGGGCGCATCCTCCAGTTCGGCAAGCAGTGCGCGCAGCACGGTGTCGGCGTCACCTGCGATGGCCAGGTCGAGATCGCAGCCGGCACCCAGACGCAGCGGGTCGAGGTCGATCTGGATCACCTGACGTCCCGTCACCAGGCGGGAGTCGAAGGCGTTGGCGGCCGCCTCGCCCAGCCCGCTGCCGATGATGAGCAGCAGGTCGACTTCGGGGGAGAGCAGATAGTCGAACGCGGCAGGCGTGCCGCCGAGCCCGAACACCCCCAGCGCCCAGGCGTGGTCTTCAGGGAAGACGCCCTTGCCCTTCAGTGTGGTCGCGACCGGTACGCCCGCAGTCCGGGCGAGCTGTTGGAGCGAGCCGGCCGCGCCGGACAGCTTCGCACCCTGCCCGGCAAGGATCACCGGCCGCCGCGACCGTCGAAGTTCCTGCGCGAGCAACGCCACCGCAGCCGCATCAGGCACGGTGGACGCCGCGTGGCAGGGCGAGGGTATGGATACGTCGGGCACGGGGCTGTTCATCATGTCGGAACTCAGGCTCAGATGGACCGCGCCGGGACGCCCGCTCCAGATGGTCCGCATCATGTGGCAGAACAGCCAGGGCAACTGGCCGGGATGGGCGAGCCGTGTCGACAGCTTGGTCGCCGTCCGCAACATCTCCACGGTGTCGACCGACCAGTTCCCGCCGCTGCTGTCCTGCAGTCCGCTACGGCCGAACGCCGAAGCCGCGGTCTGCGCGGTGATCACCACCAGCGGCATCGAGTCGCTTGTCGCGCTGGCGACACCGGTGAGGGTGTGCATCGCGCCCGGCCCTGTCGTCGCACACACGACCGCCAACCGCCCGCTGGCCTGCGCGTACCCGTCCGCCATGAAGGCCGCGGCTTCCTCATGCCGGGTCAGGACCAGCCTCACCCCCGGGAAGTTCGCAAGCTCCTCGTACAGCGACAGCAGCGGCCCACCGGGGACAGCGAATACGTACTCCACTCCCTGGGCGCGCAATGCGTTCACCAGCCAGCCGGAGACCGACAACGGCTCCCGCGGCTCGAAGGACACACCGGACTCACTCATGATGTAACACACCACTCCGTCGCAGGCACATCCTTCAATCGCTGGGGCTTGCGCGAACCGGGCCCGCAGGTCTTCGGGCAGCTTCCCGGAAACCTCCTCTGGGCCAGCCCACGAGCCTTCAGATTCCCTATGTCCGCCCGAGCCTGATGCGCAGCGCGCAGATCCCGGACCGTTTCAGTCGACGTCACTTGGCACTCCGTTGTCGCTGCTTTGCTTCCGCGGACTTCCCTTGAGGTCGCACGCCCAGGGCCGGCACACCGGACGCACCGCGCCATACCCGCCGACGCACCCATGACAGCGGTGACCACACCCCGGGCCCGGGCCGACAACGCACGGCAGCCCGGTCCGGCACGGCAAGCATGGACGTGGGCACGGCAGCCTCCCTCCACCCAGCCAACGCACCCCACCGACGCCGGGCCGCAGTGGCCCGACCTGAGCACCACGGCACCGGTACAGCAACCAGGCAGGCCCCGGCGCCGCTTGGGAGTCCGCACCGTTCGGTGCGTGCCCGCCGCAGGTGCCGTACGTTGCCGAATCGGCAACGGGTCATTCAGGCCAGCTGGTAGTTCCGCCGTCTACAACACTCGCCGCAGCCCGCGCCGGCAACTCCCGGCCCAGGGCGCACAGAGTCGACACGGCACAGTCAAGCCATCCTGCATATGACAGGAGCATGCCGCATGTAGGCGCACGCCGACGACGCTTCCGTACGCCGCGCGGCGTACGGGCGACGTCTACCCCGGGCTCGCGCTGGAGCGCTTGAGAGGACGTGAGCGCCGGTGTGCACCGTGAGCCGCTGGCGCGGGCACACCCTCCTACGACAGCTTTCCCGCCCCTCGTTCACGCCACCCCGAAGCCGGCGGGGCGGCCGCATGCGAGCGGGAGCCGGCCAACTGGGGGGAGGTCAGGTGGCGGGTGGGGTGCGTAGGGCGAGGATGGCCATGTCGTCCTGGCCGTTGCTGGGGTGGTGGTCGGCGAGGGTCCGTACCAAGTCCTGCAGTGGCTGGTCCGCATGCGTGGTGGCGAGTGCGGCCAGGGCGTCCAGCCCCTCGTCGATGGCGTGGGCGGGGTGTTCGATGAGTCCGTCGGTGAAGAAGATCAGCGTTGCGCCTGCGGGGAGCGGGCGGTTGTGGTCGGGGCGGCTGTGGGCGGTGTTGATTCCGAGTGGGACGCCGGGGTCGGCGCGGAGGTATTCGGCCTGCCGATCGGGGGTGATCAGCAGTGGGGGGAGGTGTCCGGCGGTGCTCCAGTGCAGCGACCAGCCGTCGTCCCGGGGTTCGATGCGAGCCAGCAGTGCGGTGGTGATGGGGTTGGGGGTGGTGGCGTGCAGGGTGTGGTCGAGTTGGGTGAGGATGTTGTTGGGGGGAGTGCGGTGGTCGTAGAGCAGGGCTCGGAGCATGCTGCGGGTCTGAGCCATTGCGGCGGCGGCGTGGAGGTCGTGGCCGACGACGTCTCCGATCACGACACCGACGGCTCCGTCGGGCAGGACGACGGCGTCGTACCAGTCCCCGCCTAATCGGTTGGGTTCAGCGGCGGGCCGGTAGATCGCGGCAGCGGTGAAGGGCCGCAAGTCTGGGAGGGTCGGCAGGAGCAGGCGTTGGAAGGTCTCGGCACTGTCGCGGATCTGGCAGAACAGCCGGGCGTTTTCGATCGCGATGCCGGCGGCGCCGGCAAGGGCGACGACGACTTCCTCGTCGGCTTCGTCGAAGGGGCGTCCGTCGTGGCGTTCGGAGAGGTAGAGGTCGCCGTAGATCTCGCCGCGGACGCTGACGGCCACCCCTAGGAGGGTGCGCAGGTGGGGGTGGCCGGGAGGGAATCCGGCCGAGGCCGGGTGGGAGTGGATGTCGTCGACCCGCAGGGGTTCGGGGTGGCGGATCAGGTGTCCGAGCATGCCGCGGCCGTGGGGGAACGCCACCCCGGCCAGATTGTCCCGCTCCTGCTCTGTCAGCCCGGCGGCGATGAACTCTTCCAGGTACTCGCCGGACTCGTGCAAGACCCCCAGGGCGCCGTAGCGGGCGCCGACCAGGTCCATGGCGGTGGTGACGACGCGGTGCAGTACGGACGGCAGGTCCAGCTCCCGGCTGATGGCCAGCACCGCGTCCAGCAGACCGTGCAGCCGGTCCTTGGCAGCGGCCAGCTCCCGCAGTCGCTCGGCGATCTCGCCCGGATCGGCCTCCTGCAGTCGCCCCGGATCGGGGACGGGCGGCCGTCGCGGTTCTTCTTCGTGCCTGGCCATCATGAACCCCTCGTGGATCGGCCCTCGTTCCGGGTGGCCTTCGGCCGGTAGGAGCCGGAGCCGGTCTGGATGAGGGTGCCTGTGGGTCGGTCGGCGAACGCCGCGCGGAGCCGGGGGCCGGTGAAGCTCTTGTTCCACTCGCTGAACAGAGCGTCGAAGGCCACGCCCACAGCATGGCACGGCCCCACAGCCCGACCCCGCCCGTCGTGCCGAAAGCGATATGCCATACCCGAACAGACCCGGGTGGCGCCCAGTCCCACCGCCGGGGGAGCAGCGCCCACCATCCCGCGGCCCCGAAGATCCGGTTCGACGCGTGACGGCCGTTGTGGCGTCGACCTAGCTGTCTGGCAGATGTACAGGTCAGGCGGGGGCGATCCCTCCGCGGTCCCCCCGTCGCCGTCCCGCGCGCATCTCGGCCGCCGCGTCCAGCGAGGCACCGATCCGGTCCCTGCCGGTCACGAGGGTCTGGCGGGCCAGGTCGAGGGAGGTCGGCAGCAGCGCGCTGGCGCTGGTCGACTGGGTCAGGTGGAAGACCCGCTGGACCAGCGGCTCCAGGGTGCCGGCGAACGGTCCCTCGCCGAGGTGCAGCATCGCGGACTGGGTGATGCTGCCGGCCCGTTTGTGCGCGCTGCGGATGACGATGCCGGCGCTCTGCGCGAGCCGCTCCGAGCGCCCACCACAGGCCGAGGACCTGGCCCTGTGCCCGGACGCGTGGGTCCCCGGGCAAGGCCGAAACCGCTTACAGCCGGGGCCTGTTGAGCAGACGGGACAGCACGATCACGCTCTCGGTGCGGTCGATGACCGGAGCCTCGCGGACCCGCTGGATGGCCTGCTCCAGGTGCGCGATATCCCGGGCCAGCATGTGGAGCATCGCGTCCGCGGCACCGGAGACGGTGCACGCCTCGACGACCTCCGGGATCTCCTCCAGGGCCCGGTGCAGTTCGGCGGGGGTGGGATTGCCCTTGCAGTACACCTCGACGAACGCCTCGGTCCGCCAGCCCAGTGCCTGGGTGTCGACGAGCGCGGTGAACCCGCGGATCGCCCCCGTGGCAACGAGGCGGTCGAGCCGCCGCTTGGCGGCCGGCGCGGAGAGCCCCGCCGCCTCACCGATCTCGGCATAGGTACTCCGGGCGTTCCGCAGAACGCAGCGGATGATCTCTTCGTCGATGGCGTCCACGCCGTTACCTCCGGTGGAGGGGCACACACTGCGTGCGCAAGAAAACTCCACAGCAGCCCAAATTAAGCAAGAAATCGAGTTCAAGAGACAAGATATGGCAATTGATTGCGTCAATCGCCCGAACATAGCATCCGGACCCATCCGCTCAGCCGCGATGTGACGGGAGTGACCATTGACCGCAGCGCTCAGTGCCGAGGAGTCCGCCGCTCTGGCGGAGATCGATGAAGGAGCCATCGCCCGGACGCTCCTGGAGCTGCTCGCGATCCCCAGCGTGACCGGGAGCGCCGCCGAGTCGGACATGCAGCACCGCTTGGCGGGACATCTGGACCGGCTCGGTCTCGACGTCGACCTGTGGTCCATGGACCTGCCCATGCTGCGTGCCCAGCCCGGCTTTCCCGGGACCGAGGCACCGCGCGACGAAGCGTGGGGGCTGGTGGCGACCACGCCGGACGGCGGTGACGGACCGGCCATGATCCTTCAGGGGCATGTCGACGTCGTTCCGCCCGGCGACCGTCGCCAGTGGGACGGCGACCCGTTCGTCCCGCGCGTGGCCGGGAACGTCGTCCATGCCCGTGGCGCCTGCGACATGAAAGCCGGGCTGGTCGCCAACCTCGCCGCCCTGGCGGCGATCCGCGCGAGCGGGGCCAGGCTGCGCGGCCGGGTGGCCGCGCACTGCGTGGTCGGTGAAGAGGACGGCGGACTCGGCGCCTTCGCCACCCTCCAGCGCGGACACACCGGTGACGCCTGCCTCATCACCGAACCCACCGGCGGCACGCTGGTGACCGCGAACGCCGGCGCGCTGACCTTCCGTATCGAGGTCCCGGGCCTGGCCACGCACGCGAGCACCCGCGACGCCGGCGTCAGCGCCATCGACGCCTACCTGCCCCTCCACCGGGCGCTGGCCCGACTGGAAGTCCGGCGCAACGCGGAAGCCGACCCGCTGATGGCGGAGTCACGCATCCCGTACGCACTCTCCGTCGGCACGCTCCGCGCGGGTGACTGGGCGAGCAGCGTGCCGGACCACCTCGTCGCCGAGGGCAGGCTGGGCGTCCGGCTCGGCGAGGATCCGGCCGAGGCGGTGGCCGACTTCGAGAGCTGCGTGGCCGAGGCGTGCGCGGACGATCCGTGGCTGCGCACTCACCCGGCGACCGTGAGCTGGCCCGGCGGCCGGTTCGCGAGCGGCCGGCTGCCGAGCGGCCATCCGCTCGGGGCCCTGGTCCGGGACGCACACGCCGACGCGGTGGGCGGGCCGCGGCTGCGCGAGCGCGGCGCGCCCTACGGCAGCGACCTGCGGCTGTACGCCGCCGCGGGCATCCCCACGCTGCAGTTCGGGCCCGGCGACGTGCGCCTGGCGCACAGCCCCCGGGAGCAGGTCTCCCTCCCCGAGATCGTCGCGGTGACCCGCACCCTCGTACTCGCGGTCCTGCGCACCGTCGGCACCGCATAGCACGCACAAGTCGCCTGCCCTGAGCGGGCGTTGGGGCCATCCACCTCGGGCGGGACGGGTGGCCTCCAGAGGGGCCGGACGAGTCGGCCACACCGAGCGGGACCGAGCAGGACAGCACGTGGAGCATCGAGCCGTGGAGCGAAAGGGCACCACCATGACCTCAGCGAAGACTGCACCACCTCGTCTCGGCGGCGACGCCGGCACGGAAACACCCGACGAGGGCTACCGGCGCGGACTCAGCGCCCGCCAGATCCAGATGATGGCCATCGGAGGCGCGATCGGCACCGGGCTCTTCTACGGTTCCAGCACCGGTATCGCCGAGGTCGGGCCGAGCCTGCTGGCGTGTTACGCCGCGGCGGGCATCGTCATCTTCTTCGTCATGCGGGCGCTGGGGGAACTCCTCACCTACCGCCCCACGTCCGGCAGTTTCGCGGACTACGCGCGCGAGTTCTGCGGCCCGTTCGCGGGCTTCGTCACCGGCTGGTCGTACTGGGCCGCATGGGTCGCCGCGTGCATGGCCGAGGTGACCGCGGCCGGCCACTACGTCGCCTACTGGTGGCCCGCCGTCCCGGTCTGGGCAACGGCAGCAGCGGCCCTGATCGTGCTCTTCGTCGCGAACCTGGTCTCCGTCGCGCTCTTCGGCGAGCTGGAGTTCTGGTTCGCCACCATCAAGGTCGTGGCGATCTCCGCCCTGATCGTGATCGGCGTCGGCGTACTGACCTTCGGCTTCTCCTCCCTCGGGCAGGACGCCTCGATCCGACATCTGTGGGCCGACGGCGGCTTCGCGCCGCACGGTGCCTGGAAGACCATGGCCGCCATGCAGGGCGTCGTCTTCGCCTACCTGGGCATCGAGCTCATCGGCCTCACCGCCGGCGAGGCGGAGAACCCCAAGCAGACGCTCCGCAAGGCGATCAACACCCTTCCGGTCCGTATCGCCGTCTTCTACATCGGCGCGCTGGTCATCCTGCTCTCCGTCCTCAGCTGGACCCGGTACACCCCCGGAGTCAGCCCCTTCGTCCAGGTCCTCGCCCAGGTCGGCATCCCCGGAGCCGCCGGGATCATGAACTTCGTCGTCCTCAGCGCCGCCCTGTCCTCCTGCAACTCCGGTATCTACTCCGCCAGTCGGATGGTCCGCGGACTGGCCGTCAACGGCGAGGCCCCGAGGTCCATGAGGAACCTCACCAACCGTCACCTCCCGCTGCCCGCACTCGTGCTGTCCACCTTGGTCATGGGCATCGGCGTCGTCGTCAACGTCGTCTCCCCGGACAAGGCGTTCGTCTACGTCACCTCGGTCAGCGCCTGCGCCGGCCTGTGGACCTGGGCCGTGATCCTCATCGCGCATCTGCGCTACCGGTCCAAGGCACGCGCCGGGCTCCTGCCCGCCGTCGACTTCCGGATGCCCGGCGCCCCGGTCACCAACTGGATCGCCCTCGCCGCGCTCGTCTTCGTGGTCGTGCTGATGGCCGCCTCCAGCGACACCCGCCTCGGCCTCTACGTATGGGCCGTGTGGTGCGCGATACTCACGATCGGCTACCGGGCCACCAAGCGTCGCGCCAGGCGGCCGGCGCTGGCCCGCCGATAAGGGCCGTTCGGCTCAGGGGTGGTGTGATGTGCTGTTGGCGCATGTGCGTGCATCGCCGCCTGCCACCACCTCGGGCGGGACGCAGGCCGGCCTCATGCTGCGCCCGCACTCTTCGAAACGGCCCGGCTCGCCGCCCAACCACCCGTCAGGGCGACGACACCGCTTCCCCTCCCCAGTTAAGGAACCACGCCATGACCACCCCGTACGCCTTCCCCCTGGAGCCCACCCCGATCCATGTGCCCGACGAGGTCCTCGATGACCTGCGTGCCCGTCTCGCACTGACCCGTCCGCCGTTGGACGAGGGGAACGGGGACTGGTCATACGGCGTCCCGGAGAGCTATCTCCGTGAGCTGGTCGCCTACTGGCGGGACGGCTACGACTGGCGCAAGACCGAGGCCGCGATCAACGCCTACGAGCACTACCAGGTGAGCGTCGCCGGTGTCCCGGTGCACTTCATGCGCAAGCCCGGCCGTGGCCCCCGCCCGATCCCGTTGATCCTCACCCACGGCTGGCCGTGGACGTTCTGGCACTGGTCGAAGGTGATCGACCCGCTCGCCGACCCGGCCGCGTTCGGCGGTGACCCCGCCGACGCCTTCGACGTGATCGTGCCGTCCCTGCCCGGCTTCGGTTTCCCCGGCCCGCTCACCGGCTTTCCGGACGTCAACTTCTGGAAGGTCTCCGACCTCTGGCACACCCTGATGACCGAGACCCTGGGATACGAGAAGTACGCCGCAGGGGGCTGCGACATCGGCGGGCTCGTCTCCAGCCAGCTCGGCCACAAGTACGCCGACGAGCTGTACGGCATCCACATCGGCTCCGGGCTGCCGCTCGACTTCTTCACCGGCCCCCGCGCCTGGGACTTCGCCCGGAACCGGCCCCTCACCGAGGACCAGCCCGCCGACGTCCGCGCCCGCATCATCGAGCTGGACCACCGCTGGGCGTCCCACCTCGCCGTGCACATGCTCGACGGCGCCACCCTGGCCCACGGGCTGAGCGACTCACCCGCCGGACTGCTCGCCTGGCTCCTGGAGCGCTGGAACGCCTGGAGCGACAACGGCGGTGACGTCGAGTCCGTCTTCACCAAGGACGACCTGCTCACCCACGCCACGATCTACTGGGTGAACAACTCCATCGCCACGTCGATGCGTTACTACGCCAATGCCCACCGCTACCCCTGGACCCCCGCCCACGACCGCACCCCGGTCGTGCAGGCCCCGGTCGGCCTCACCTTCGTCACCTACGGGAACCCGCCCGGTATCCACACCGCCAACGAGCGCGTCCGGGCGTTCAAGACCGGCCCGCAGGCCGATTGGTTCCACCACGTCAACGTCAACGCCCACGAGCACGGTGGCCACTTCATCCCCTGGGAGAACCCCGACGCCTGGGTGAGCGACCTGCGCCGCACCTTCCACGGCCGCAGGCCCTGAACCACCCTGCGGGCTCGTCTGTCGATGAGCCCGGCACCCCCGATATCCATGAAGCCGAGCCCGTCACCTGGAAGTGTGCCGTGCCGCGACCTTGGTCCGCGCGGCCCGGGTGGTGTCACACCGGGGCATGGCGGGCCTCAGGCAGTACGGACAGGCAGCTGTACGGAGAGGCGCCCGTACGGGGGCGCCTCGTACCGGAGAGCGATGTGTAGGGGTGACCGCCCCGGACGAGTCGGCCGAGCGGCAGCGGCAGCGACGGCGGGGCGGGGGCGACCGGCCCGCGTGCGGGTGCGGCCGATGGCCCCAGGGGCTGGAATTCTTCCGGGGGCGGGGATGGACTGCGGACTTACCTGGTCGATACACACCGATGATCAGCGGTGGCCGCGGTCTTCCCGCGGCCGCTCCCTCGGCACCATCGGGCTATGCGGCTGGAGCACAAGGTCTCGCTGGTACCAAGTGCCAGGCTTACCGCCGAGGTGGGCCGGATCGGCCGGGCCGACGGGGACGAACCCGGCTTTGGCCAGCACCTTCTGGGACGCGAGATTCTGGCGGGCGGTGGCCGCTCGCAGTGCGCGCAGGCCGTGCTGGGCCGCCGCCAGTTGGCACAGTTCCCGGACGGTCGCGGTCGCCACGCCGCGGCCGGCGACGTGCCGCGCGACCCGGTAGCCGAGTTCCGCAGTGCGGTCCTCGATGTCGACCAGGTTGAACCTGCCGAGTACCGAGCCGTCCTCGGCGACGAGGATGTGGAAGGCGCAGATGCCTGCCTCCTGCTCAGCCAGCAAGGCGTTGTACCTGTCGGTGAACTGGGCGAAGAATTCGTCACCGCGGTCGGAGACCGAGGCAGCGAAGTAGGCGCGATTCGCCAGCTCGAAGGCCAAGACCGCCGGGGCATGGCCGGCATGCAGCCGCGTCAGCTCGGGCATCGTCCAACCCTAGCCAGACGGTCCGCCGAGGCCACGTCGTTTCCACCTGCGGCAGACAGCCCCAAGCCCAACGCACACACCGATCTACGACTGGAGTAGGGGTAGTTGGCGGGAGCGGGGACGTGGTCACGGCGCGCCGCCGCCCTGCACTCGAATCGCCCCGGGGAGGACCCTCCGTCAACTGGCCTGGACGGGGAGCCCTTTGACCATCAGCCCCGCGCCCCTCACTACACGGCCGAGTCGCTGGTCCCCACCCGCGATGTGCGGCTCGGCGTCAGTGCCCAGGTGCTCGATCGAATCGGGGAATCGAATTCACGGGACCTGTACGGCAGTTCAGTCGACGCCGTCCGCCGTCTCCCGACTGCGGCCTGCCCACTGGATCACGTACGGCATGGCGATACCGGAAGCGACGAAAATGCCGCCCATGACGAGCCAGCCGGGCGTCCCCCAGGTCACGCAGAGCAGACCGAGCAGGCTCGGTGCGACCACGTAGCACAGGCCCATGCCCATGCCGAACACCCCGGAGTACTGTCCCTGGGCATGCGCGGGAGCCAGCCGGAACCGGAGCTCCAGCGACCCGGCCGCATGCCACAGCGAGCCCACCGTGTGAAGGGCGACGCCGGCCATCATGATCGTCACGGCGGCCCAGCCGGGCACTGCGGAGGCCGTCGCGATGACGGACATGCCGACCAGGAACGCGAGACCGGCACGGCGGATGCTCCGGCCGGCGATCGTGCCGCCCTTGATCCCGCGACCCGTACGTATCTGCAGGAACACCACCATCACGGTGTTGACGGCGATCGCCAGGCCGACGAACCAGCGTGGCGCTTCCGTGCGCAGGACCACCCACAGCGGCAGGGCGAAGGACAGCACCTCGCTCTGGATCCACATGATGCCGTCGAGCACGACGAACATCACGTACGGCTTGTCCCTGAGCGCGAGCCACCGGCCTGCCTCGTGCGGGGACGGCAGGGGTTCGAGCTTGGGCAGCTTGACCAGGACGGCGGCACTGCCGAGGAACGTCAGTGCGTTGCCGAGGATGAGGGCGCGGTATGCGGAGTCCGTATCGATCTGCACCGCCGCACCGGCCGCCAGCGCGCCGAAGGTGCTGGCGAGCATGGCCACCGACCGCAGGTACGAGCGGAACTTCGGTACCTCGTCGCCGCCGAAGCGGCGGATCATCGGGCCACGGGCCGCACCGCCGGACGACCCGGCGAGGTCGGTCACGGTCACAGCCAGGACGAACGGCCACAACGAGTGGGCGAACAGCAGCGACGTCATGGACAGCGTCTGGATCAGCAGCGTGACCAGAAAGATGTCCCGCGGCCCGCGGCGGTCGGCGAGATGCCCTACCGGGATACCGGCGATCAGTCCGACCACGGCCGCGATGCTGAGGCCGAGGCCGACCTGCCCGATGGACAGGTGGATCACCCGCAGGGCGTACAGCGGCACGGTCGCCAGGAAGGCCGCGGTGCCGAGCTGGTTGACGAAGCCGGCGAGGGCCAACTTCCGTTGGGGACCGGGCTCCAACAGCAGTCCCCGCCGTACCGGCCAGGATCGTTTCGCGTCGCCGATCTTCCCGGTGTTGCTGTCGGTTGACGTGGTGGGGGCTTGACTCACCCTGTACTCCCATGTCTGTTCAGCGTGTTGTGTCGAAATCGGGGGCGGGCAGGTGAAGCGGGTGTGCCGCACGGCTCCACCGCGAAGGTCACGGGGGAGGCGAGCCGCTCGTTGAGAGACCGGGCGATCACGGACGCTCTTCTCAACTACCCCTGCACCAGCCAGGTTTGCGAAGCGGCAGGCGTGGAGTATGCCCAGGTGACAGCCACGATGAGAAGGCGTCTGGTGTTGGGAGAATGTCACAGCGAAACCGGGAATCCGCGCATCGCGCAACCGGTTGTCGATAGTGGTGCTTCCCTCTCATGGACTCCGGTCATGAGAGGAGGCAGATGAGGGGCGCCGGCTACGCCGGTGCCGAGCCGGGGAATGATCCCGTTGACCACCTACCGGTGATCCCGCCAGCGGCCGCATCGGTTGCTGCTTACCGGCAGCACTGGCTCCAGCAGAGCCCACTCGGTGTCAGTCAGATCCCCCTGCTGAGCAGGACCACGTCCTCGACACCATCCCGGACCTCCTACGACGCTGGACCGGAACCTGTGCCACCTGCGGACGTCCCCTACCCACCCGATGAGGCAGACACCGACCCAGCGTCGTCCGCGCCGAGGCACCGACCTGACGAAGCACTACGAGTCGCCGTCCTGGGGGAGCGGGGGACCGGGGGCGGGGCGGGGCGCCGAGATGGACGCGGACCTCGCCGTCCTCGCGCTGGGCGTCGTCGGTGCCGAGCCGGACCGGGTGGCGAAGCGGCTGAGCGCTACCGCCGAAATCGAGGCCGGTCCCCAGGGGCCGATGAGGACCGACTGAGGGTGGCCGGCGCACGAGGTGTGCCCCGTCGAGCTCGGCTCACCGCCCTGACCGCCGCTCTCGCCCTCGCCGCGGCCGCACCCGGCGCGATCATGCCTGACGTGAGAGAGGTTGGGATCGGTGTGAGACTGGGCACGGAAGGGGTGATCCCCGTGTCGGACCCACCGCACGCGTCCGCCGGTCGCGGTACTGCCATCGATGAGAATCGGCTGGACGAGCTGATCATCGAGGCACAGACGGCCCTGCCGTTCGAACTGCCCGCCCTGGCGAACCGGTGCGCCGTGGCCCTCGGCCTGGACGCCGCGCTGATCTACCTCGTCGACCTGCAACAACGGGTGCTCATCCCGCTCGACGTGGTATCGGAGCTCCTGCGGGTGGACCGCTCGACGGCCGGCTGGGCGTACCGCACGCTCTCCCCGCGGGTGGCCGAGGCCGACGGGGGCGTGATCGTCTGGCTGCCGTTGGTCGACGGCGCGGAGCGGCTGGGGGTGCTGGCGGTGCGGACCGCCTCGCTCGACGGTGCGCGGATGCGCCGCAGCCGGATGCTGGCCTATCTGTTCGCCATGCTGCTCACCTCCAAGCGCGCCTACAGCGACTGGCTCGCCGGCCTCACCCGCACCGCCACCATGCGGTTGCCCACCGAGATGCTGCGGGCCTTCCTGCCACCCCACAGCGTCGGCAGCAGCAGGTGCGTGTCGACCGCGGTCCTGGAACCGGCGTACGACGTCGCCGGCGACGCCTACGACCATTCGGTGGTCAAGGACGTGCTGCACACCATGATCCTCGACTCCATGGGTCACGATCTGACCTCCGGCCTGACCACCTCGGTCGCCATGGCGGCGGCCCGGAACGCCCGCCGTGGCGGTGGCGAACTGACCGACGTCGTCGGCTCCGTCGACCAGGCGCTCGCCCAGTGGCTGCCCGACCACTTCTGCACCGGCGTGCTGTGCCGGCTCGACGCGGTCACCGGGGTGCTGCAATGGGTCAACTGCGGTCACCCGCCGCCGCTGCTGATCCGTGCCGAGCGAGTGCTCGACGGCGTGCTGGACAGCCCCCCACAGCCGCCGATCGGCCTGGTCGGCCAACTCGCCCCGGCAGCCCGGCAGGTCCACGAGACAACACTGGAACCGGGTGACTGTGTCCTGCTCTACACCGACGGTGTCGTGGAGGCACGCGACGCAGACGGTGCGGAGTTCGGCCTCGACCGGTTCACCGACTTCATCATCCGCTCCTCCGCCGCCGGCCAGCTCCCGGCCGAGGTGCTGCGGCTGCTCATCCACGCCATCCTCGATTATCAACGCAACCAGCTGCGGGACGACGCGACCATCCTGCTCTTCGAATGGCGCCCGCAGTACCGGTGACGCGGTATTGCCCCGAGCCTCCTTCTGCTCGTACGCCGTCTCCGGCTCGTACGCCGTCTTCGGCCGGGTCAGGTACCCGGTCGGCACCTCCGGGGCGACCCCGAGCTGCTCGGTGACGAACGCGCCCGTCGACGCCGGCACCCCGCCCGGTTCGCCCACCCGGAACGCGCCGAGCGAGCATCCGTAAGGTCCCCCACCGCACCCCACCCCCGCCTCGCACCGCCCAGCCGGGTCGCAGCACGCCGTTTGGCGAGCGCGAGCCCTCGGCCCCGGGCGTCCGGGCGGAGGAACTGCCCCAACTCGCCCGGGGCGGGCTCGGCGGCGAACCGGCCGTGCGGGAAGCGGGTCGGGTCACCGAATTCGGTATCAAGGCCACCACGCAAAACGTTCATATGTTCGACTGCGGTCCTGTGGGAACTCCAACGTGGTGAGCGGGCGTGTCGTCCTGTCGCACCGGAAGTCGTACGTTCTCGCTGGGTCTGACTGCTTGGTCTGAGAGCGGCGGCACGCGATGCTGCCGCCGCTCTCCGACTGCTGCCTGCGGTGCCGGCGGTCAGGATCGGGTGCCTGTCCGTCCCTTGCCTGTGTGGCAGATTCCGCCACTGACCGCTTGGAGGTGCTTCGCCACTGTGGGCCGGGCGCCCCGGGCGAGCGCGCGGGTCTTGGCGTTCTTGCCGGAGGACACTTCCTTGTCGATCAGTGCGAGGGCCTGCCGGTGGCTCGTGTCCTGGCTCTGCAACCACACCCGGTTGTAGTCCCGCTTGCCGTGCAGGGACTTCAGCGTGGTGAGCTGCTTCTGCTGGGCGGTGCCCCCCGTGGAAGACAGGGTGACGCCCTTGCTGCGGGCCAGCGCAACGACCTGCGCATCGAACTTGGTGTGGTCGCGCACGAACATGTCCGCCACCTGCTTCACACAGGTGCTGGTGGTGTGCTTCTGGGCGTCCTTGGCGGTGGCGATCTCGGCGAGATTGCCCTGGTGGATCGTCTTGAGGAAGGTGGCGTCGGGTCCGGTGACCGGGGCTGCCGCCGTGGCCGGAACGGTGAGTCCGGCCATGGCGAGTGCCATGGTTGCGACGGCTGTGCCGCACGGGCGGTTCATTCGCATGGTGTCCTCCACGTGTCCGTGGAACCGGATGACGAGCCGGCCGATGGGCCGGGCGCCCCGTGCACCGGACGCGCCGGACCCGCCGTCTCCTGGGCCATGCTGACTGCCTTCGCCACCCGCTCGCTCTCCGAGCCACCCGACGGAAGTGACCCGTCTTCCGGGGAATCCGGGCGTGGCCTGAGCAACGAGACCGTGCGCGGCCGCACGACCAGGTACGCCCGAACGGGTGAAACGGGAGCCGCCCCCACCCTCAGGCCACCGCCCCACGCCGCTGCCGCCGCCCGCCCCGCCCCGTGTTCTTCGGCAGGTATGGCTCAACACGAGCCCACTCCCGATCCGACAGATCGCCTTGCCCCACACAGCCCCCCACCGACGTTGGCGAGCCGTGAAGGCGCCCCGGGCCCGGCAGAGGTTCTGCATTAAGGGCTTGTCCGATGGGTCGTGTGACTGAGCAATCCACAACGCATCGTTTCGAGTCAGGCCGGGAAGCCTCTCGTGGTTTGAGTGGGTCCGTTGGCAACAGGTGAGTGGGGAGATCTGTGGAGAGCAGACGGTTACGGGTGGGGACGTTTTTGTCGGCAGAGGCGATCGGCATGTCCGAGGCGCTGCGCCGGCTGCCGGGCGGTGCCGTCCCCGCGGCGGACCGGGCTCGGTGCCTGGAACTGCTGGGTGGGGTTAACGGTGTGGACTTCGTCCACGACCTGAACATCGACCGGGCCCACATCCATAACGGGCGAGTTTATGTGGACGGATTCTGCCTCAATGACCTCGATCTTTACGTCTGGTACGCCCAGATCGACCGGGGCCCGTACAGCTACCACATCGAGGCGTTGCGCACTCTCGCCCGCGATACCCGGGTCGTCATCGACCCGGAGGGTTTCGCTGCCGGCGTCGACAAGTACCGCTCCCACCTCGCCCTGAGGCGAGCCGGGGCGTGTGTGCCCGACACGATGCTGGTCCACCAGGGGAACGTGGCCGCAGCCGAACCTGTGCTGGCTGAATGGGGCCGCGCCGTCCTCAAGCCGCGTTACGGCTACTTCGGCCAGGGAGTGCTCCTCGTCGAGGACTACCCGTCCCTGCGTGACACCGCAGGCTACGTGGCGAGCACCGCCCCTGGGATCCCGGACACCACGCTCCTGCTCGAACGCTTCTATGAAAACGACATCGCTGACTGGCTGTCGACGACACTCGTCAACGGCTCGCTGATGTACGGATATCGCAAGAAGCCGACACGATGGGCAGCGATGGGCGGTGGCGCCGCCAAGATCTACGACGCCTCCGCGGCCGGCGGCGAGGTCGAACTATGCCAAGTCCCGGCCCTCCACGCCGAGCAGGCCCTCCTGGCACAGAAGGCATTGGGTGCCAGCATCATCGGGTTCGACATGATTCTCCACGACGGGAGGCCGATCATTGTCGACGAGAACACCTTCCCCGGCCTTTACCCGGACCTGTTCCATGCCGTCGGCAAGGATTTCGGAAGCGAACTCTTCCACTTGATCGTCCAAGAGATCAGGAAATTGCGTTTTCGTTAGGCTCCTGAGGATCTGCGGGGGATGCTCCGTATCGCCCCAGGCCAATCGGGCGGGATAGTGCATCGCCCCAGCCGAGCCCATTCCCCGTCGCTTCCGATGCAGCGCGCCGTGCACTCCACCTCGACATCGACCCCAAGAGCCACGTGACCTTGCGAATCCAAGACGGCGGGACCGTGAAGGCCACCTGGCTCAGTCTCGACAGTGCCTCCTGCCGCCTCGACAGCGACGACGAGGAGTAGATGCCCTCCAAGCCTCCACTGCGATCACCGGCGAAGGTGAAAGTGGGTCGATAACGGTGGTCGCTGAACCGGCAGTCTCGGACCGGTCCGAGGGCAGCGTGACGGCAAAGCGCCGCTGGTGATACGTCAGTCGGCGTTCTTGTCCGACGTGATGACCCGACGGACCGCTTGCGCAATCGGTTGCGTCGTGGCGAGCTTGCGAGCGGTGGTGCGGGCTGGCCGGCCCTCGGGCCCGGGGAAGTGGCGGCTGTCCAGGCTGATGGTGGCCATCAGGGCTGCGAGTTGGCAGTCGCGTTCGAGCTCTGGCGGTCGGCTGTGGTCGGGGGCGGTGGACGCTGCGGCCAGTGAGGACCGTACTCGCGTGGCGATCTCGGGGGCGATGCCGAGGTCGGTCGCGAAGAACTTCAGGTAGGGGAGGAAGCCGAGGGCACGGTGTGTCTCCTTCCGCATCAGCTCCTGGGCGAGGAGGTGACAGCGGAACGCATGCAGGTCTGAGGTGGTCGCCAGGCGGACCGCGTACTCCAGCTTGGTGGGGAGCTTCTTGATTCCGCCGAGCCGGCTCAGCACGCCCGCAAGGACGGGGTCGGTGGGTAGGAGCGGCTGGATGCCGAGCAGGCGCCGGTCGTCGACCGTGATCGCTCCGGCGAGCAGGAGCTCGCCCAGGATGCCGCCCGCGAAGGCCCGGTGGAGGCCAGATGGGAAGCGGAAGCGTCCGGTGAGTGGATCCGCGCACAGCAGTAGCAGCTCGATGGGGATGGTGCGAGTCGGCCGATCGTCTCCCTGCACGACTGGTTCCCTCCCCATCTGGGGCTTCCCTCAATCGGCGGAGGCCACCTTCTCAGAGGTGTTGGCCTGGCTGGCCGGTCTGGAGCAGAGGGTCACTGCCTTGGAGCGGGCCCGGCGTGCTCCCTACCCGCGGTGGCGTCACCTTCCGCTGACCGGAGCCACGGCGGTTCCCGATGCCGCGCAGCCGTCGCCGATCCGCGCCAACCCATGGAACACGCTGGAGTTCAGCGGCCGGGGCGTCCTGCTGGACGGCTGGGCCGCGGACGAAGCCGTCATCGTCCTGCCGCCGGAGGGCTACCGGGCCGCCGTCCCCCGCACTGTCCCGGTCGCTTCTGATGCAGCGCGCCGTGAACTCCATCTCGGCATCGACCCCAAGGGCTATGTGACCTTGCGAGTCCAAGACGGCGGCAGCGTGAAAGCCACCTGGATCAGCCTCGATGGTGCCTCCTGCCGCCTCGACAGCGACGATGACGATGAAGAGTAGAAGCCTTACCCGGGTCTGTTCCCGGTTGGGTTCACGGGGGCTGGGCGCCGCGGTGGTACCCGGAGTGCTGACGGCCGTATGGCGCGAGTGCCCCGCCCCGCCGACCGAGGCAGGGCACTCTGTGCGGGCGGCGGCAGTCCGACGCCACTGTGTGTCGTGCGGCTGCTAGGCGAAGGTCAGCGTCGCCGGGCCGGTCTGGCTGGGGACTCCCTTGCCCATACACGCGGTGACGCTCAGATTGGGCAGCGTGACCGTACGCGTGGCGGCGCTGCCCTTCCCGAATCCGTCGGTCACCGTGCCGACGGCCGTGATCTGGGATGTGCCGTTCCCCAGTCGGACCACGGAGGTCACCTTGAAGAGCACAGTTGATTTCTTGTCGTTGTTCCACTGGTAGGTGGGGTTGTCCTGGGTGCCGAGTGGGTTGTTGAGGGAGGTACAGGACGCGGTCTCGGTGAGTTGGAACGTTCCCTTGCCGGACGTGATGCCGGCCGTGTCCTTGCAGGACGTGTAGACCTCGGTGATGGTCACCTCGGTCGACTTGGCGGTGTTGGTGAGCGCCGGATCGTAGGTGACGGTCTGGGTGCCGGTGCACGACAGAAGCGAGGTGTCGGCGTGTGCTGCGGCGGGTGCGAGGAGAGTGCCGCACGCGAGCGCGAGTGCTGCGATGGTGCTGAGTGTCCGAGAGCGTATGCCAGCGAACACGGTGCCTCCAGGGGCTTCCGAAAGGAGTGGCGTACGGTGAGACCATTAGGGCACCGCTCTCGGCCAGTTGGCCAGATCCCGGCCACACACCAGAGGAGTGCACCGGCTCAATGCCGGGCGCGCCACGAACCCTGTGCGCCGCTCGTCTACAACAGTCCATCGTGCGTGCGGCCGGAGTCGAGCCTGCGGACCGGCGGACCGCTCACAAGGGAATCAGTGCCGCATCTGACAACGTCCGCCCTGTTGGCGGACCGGCAGAGGTCGGGGCGGCAGGGGGTGGCTCCGAAGACCGTGGAGCTGGGCGTGGGGCTGGATTCTGTGTCGGGAACGCTCCGGTGACGAAACGGCCGGCTCCCGATGCCGAAATCCTGTCAGGATCCCCGAATGGAGATCCGTCGCATCACTCAGGTCGAGGCCGTCAACGCCGCCGGGCACCTCTTTGACACCGCCCCAGGGCAGGAGGCGACTGAACGGTTCCTGGGGGATGAGCGCCATCACCTCCTGATCGCCTACGTGGATGACGTCCCGGCGGGGATGGTCACTGGTGTCGAGATGACACATCCGGACAAGGGGACCGAGATGTTCCTGTACGAGCTGGGCGTGGACGAGTCGTTCCGCGGGCGTGGCATCGGCCGGGCTCTGGTGTCGGCGCTTGCGGACCTGACGCGCGAGCGGGGCTGTTACGGCGTGTGGACGATCACGGACGAGGACAACACCGCGGCATTGGCGACGTACAGCCGCGCTGGTGGCGTCCGGGAAGCGGGACAGGTGGTGCTCAACTGGACCTTCGATCAGCCGTAGACCGATGCAACCGAACCGCTTCTCGCACTGGGCAGTTGGCGCCCCAGAGTCCTCCTCGCAGCCGGGACCCGCGCCGCCCCCACCGGCCACCGCGACAGACCAACACCGATACCAACACCGATACCAACCTGACCAAGCACTACTCGTGCCGTGGCAGGCAACGTTTGCCCGTCAAGGAGCGGCGTCCGATGCGTGCTCCGGGGTACTCCCTGTTTGGAGAGCTTGGGGGAGTGCGGGCCGGAAGTGGGGTCCCCGTTCAGCGGAAGCTGCGGCTCCATCGAGCCCACGCGGTGTCACACAGATCGCCCCGTCCCACAACTGACGGAACGATCTGCCGACGGGTCCGTCACCCGGCCCCTCGGACACGCTCAATGGACCATGTTCCACATCTGGTACCGGTTGGTGTGGTTGTAGCAGGTGGTCTTGGCGACCGGGGCGCCCTGCGGGTGGCCCTGGTCCCACAGCAGCTGGTTGTAGTGTCCGTCCTGCCCGCGATCAAGGCAGAGCACCTCGTTGAGGTTGGAGTCCGCCTGGTAGTTGGCGAACTGCCAGCTGTTGCGAGGGTTGCCGGAGCTGTTGCCGACCCAGGTCATGTTCCACTGGTCGTGGTAGTCGCTCGAATTGCACCCGGCCGCGCGGGTTGCGAACCAGCCACTGGGATCCGAGATGGCATGCGACCACTGGACTCGCAGGCAGTTGCCCTCCTTGCGATGGACGATCTGCACCCGGTCGTAATAGCCACCGACGTTGCCGTCGTAGGACACGACGTTCCACCGCTGCCACGGATTACCGGGCTGGCACGGATTGGTGTAGACATCGCGGCCGTTGGAGTCCAGGCAGTAGCCGGTGGCGTAGTCCTGGAGCATCACGTTGTACTGGTAGGTGTTCGCTTGGGCGGTGCCCGCTGTTCCCACCACTGCCGCAGCCGCCAGCATGCCGGCCAGCAGTGCCGATCTCACCTTTAAGTTCACCGAGAGTCCTCTCTCCTCGTACCGCAGTGGTTTGCACGAGAACCCTGGCAGGCGAGCGAACAGGCGAATAGGGAACGGGAGGTCAAGAAACGGTTCATTCCGCTCTCGGCACCCGCGCGCTCAACCCGCCGGGAGCTCCGGGTCTTCACCGCGTGCCGTGAAGACCCGATGTAGGGCCTGCTCCACCTCGTTCAGGGGCCCGCCGGAGTGTCTGGGATCTGCGTCGCGTGATGCCACGAAGCTTGGACCACATCGGTATTGCGCCCATCCCATCGGACACGCCCTGGTACTCCAGTGCGACTTTGTGATCTGTGCGCTCTGACCGTGCCTGAGTAGCGGCCGTAGAGGCGAGCGAGGGGCACGCGCTCCTGGTCCGACGGGTGGAGCCGCGTGCCAGGGCCCGTGCCTTCGTCCTCGGCCTGCTGTCCGGCGTCGGGCGGAAGAACTGCTCGCGGCTGGCCGAACAGGCCAGCCACGCCCGCCCCGGGCCGATGCAGCGGCTGCTGCGAAGCGCCCGCTGGGACGCCGACGCGGTACGCGACGACATCCGCGCCTACGTCCTTGAGCACCTCGGCGCCGACGACGGCGTGCTGGTTGTCGACGAGACAGGCTGGAGCCAGCAAGACGTCAAGGCCGCAGAGGGTTTCTTCGCCCACCACCACGGCGAGGCGTCCATGCTCCAGGGCACCGTCGGGCTCATCGGCACCTACCTTTCCCCCACCGGCGCCTTCACCCTCCGCTCGACCGGCCGCCTGGGCGGCGTCGAAGGCCCCGGTCGGCGACTGTCGCAGTCCTCCCGCCTCTTCCTGGACATGGGCAACAAGAACGCGCTTCGGGACGGGTCGCTGGCCGCGACCGTGACCAAGGTCCGCCTGGTCCACGCCTCGGTCCGGCAACTGCACAAAAAGAGCGGCGAGTGGAACTACGAGAAGTGGGGCGAACCGGTCTCGCAGAAATACACCACCGGCGCCTCCTTCGTCTTCAGCACCCAGATCCTCCAGGCAATGAAGCACCTCGGCATCGACGTCTCCCGCGACGACGCTCACGGCTTCATCTGCGCCTGGCACTACGTCAACCACTACCTCGGTACCCCGGAGAAATGGCTGATGCCCAAGGACGCCGACGAGGTCGAGCGCCTGTGGAACTCCCAGCGGGACACCGAATGGCAGAAGACCGACGACGGAGTCTTCATGACCAAGCAGGCCGTCGACTTCTACCGGAAGTTCCTGCCACCGGGCGCGCACGACGCCTACATGGCCATGGTCCGCGTGGCACTCACCGACAAGTACGCCGTCATGGCAGGCATCCCGCGCAGTGTCCTGGACCTGGCCGGTAAGCCGCTCGCCGCCGGCCACGAAGTCATCAGCGGCATCGGCAGTGGCCTCCTCGGAGGCGCCGCCAAGGACACCATCGGCGTCAACCCCTACAAGGAGATCCTCGGGGTGGCGTCCAAGGCGTTCAACGACATCGAACGCTACGCCCTCACCCACGACCAGGACGACCAGCCGCAGATGCACCAGGAACTCCACGACAACCGCTGACGGAACTCTCACGTCGGGTGGGGTGCCACTCGGCCGCTGTGCGGTGGGCTCGCTGCCGAGCGCAGCGGGCCCAACGAGGTCCGGTCCAGGGCGTGTCCGATGGGTCGTGCGGCCCAGTGAGCCCAGTACGCGACAGCCCGCCGCCTCGATCTACATTTCCAACCGGGACATGTCCGGGGCGCGGTCGCCGGCGGCTTCCGGTATCGCGTCGGTGATCAACCGCAACAGCTCGGACGTAAGCGTGATCGCAAGCGCCCCGGAGTTCTCGTCAAGGTGTGTGCGGCGACGCATGCCCGGCAGGGGGATCACACCGTCCGGCTGCGCCAGAACCCAGGCCAGTGCCAGTTGCGCGGGAGTACAGCCGAGATCCCCGGCCAACGTCCGTAGGTGCTCAACCAGGCGCAGGTTGGCCGGCAGGCTCTCCCTGCGGAACCGGGGGTGATCTCGGCGTATGTCGTCGGCGGCCAGGGTATGTACGCCGGTGAGCGTTCCTGTGAGGAGACCGCGGCCGAGCGGCGCGTACGCCACCAGCGCGACGCCGAGTTCCCGGGCCGTGGGCAGGATCTCCCGCTCCAGGCCACGTGTCCACAGCGAATACTCGCTTTGCAGCGCGGCGATGGGGGCTGTCGCGCACGCCCGGCGCAGTGTGTCGGCACTCACCTCCGACAGGCCGATGTGGCGCACCTTGCCCTCTGTCACCAGCTCGCTCATGGCGCCGACGGTATCCTCGATGGGGACGGCCGGGTTACGACGGTGCAGGTAGTAGAGGTCGAGGTGGTCCACCCCGAGCCGGCGTAGCGACGCGGTACAGGCTCTCTTGGCGTAGGCGGGCGTCGAGTCGACCCGTCGCGCCCGGCGGTCGCGGGACCGTACGACGCCGAACTTGGACGCCAGGAACACCTCGTCGCGGCGTCCCGCGACGGCCCGTCCCACCAACTCTTCGTTGGTGTACGGGCCGTACATGTCGGCCGTGTCGAGGAAGGTGAGGCCCAGGCCGAGCGCCCGGTGGATCGTCGCGATCGACTCCGACTCCTGGGCGGGGCCGTAGAAGTCGGACATGCCCATGCAGCCCAGCCCCATTGCGGACACCAGGGGGCCGCCATGCCCCAGCCGCTTGCGCAGCATCCCAACCTCCTCGTGCGGCCTTCTCTGCGTTCACCCTGACTCCTACCCTCAAGAGGAGGCACGGTTACGCATGCGGAAGGAAGATGCCGATGACCGGGAACACCACGGACGAGGACGGCTGGACACGACAGACCTTCGCCTCCCCCATCGACTTCCGTCTCTCCTACAGCCCCGACCACGCCCTCCTGGCTCGCCGATTACGCGCCGAGGTGCTCGACGGCCGCGGTTTCGCCGTGGTGACGGGCACGCCCGCCGGCACCATGACTGCCCAAGCTGCCCAGGAGTTCGCCACGTCGATGCTCCGCCACCTCGGCGAACCCCTGCCGCAGGGCCGGGGCCCGGAGGACACCGCCCTGGCATGGCTGGTCCGGGACGAGGGTGCCTCGGCACACACCGACGACCGCCGCTTCCACGAGAACGCCTACACCTCCAAGTCATGCGGCTACCTGCACCTGCACAACGACCGGGCAGTGAAGCCCTTCGGTCAGGAGCCCGACTGCATCGCCCTTCTCACACACCGCAAGGCCCTGCGGGGCGGCGCCTCCGTCCTGATGGACGGCTGGACGGTCCACCGCGTCCTGCGCGAGTCGTCGCCTCACGCACTGGACGTCCTCAGCACCCCGTGCCCCGTGGACCGCCGCCACGTCACGCCCCAGGGCGAAAACCCGGTGGTGCGAGCGCCGGTGTTCGAGCAGGCCGACGGCCGTCTCCAGGTCCGATGCAACCTCAAGCGCATCGAGACCGCCGCCGAACTGACCGGCGAGCCCATACCGGCCGAGCAGCGCGCGGCCCTCGAATCCCTGCGCCAGGTGCTGGCCCGCCCGGAGCTGAAGGTCACCATCCCACTGGAGGAGGGCGACTGCCTCGTCATCGACGACCGGCGGGTCCTCCACGGCCGTACGTCCTATGAGGACCACCCCGACACCGCCCACCGACGCTGCCTCGTACGTGTCATGCTGCGGTGCGTATCGACGGGCCCGGCCTCCTGAGAGCCTGACCTACTGCCACCGTCGGCCAGCGCCCCACCATGGGGAACGACACCGGGTTCCGTGATCGGATCGGGTGAGCTGAGCTACCCTGCGTTCGGGCGCTGATCAGCGAGGATGTCGCGCGACTCCTGCCCTCGGGTACAGGGGGCGGGAGCCTGTTTCGCCGGTAGGGCGCTCCGCTGCGCCGGAGTTCATCTCCTCTGACGCTCGAAGACTCCGGCCTGCGCGGACGGCCGAAGGTGCCGTGGCTACGGTGCGCGCGGATAGGCGCGAGTGGATCCGCAGTGGACGTGCAATGGACGGAAGGCCCCGGAAAGACCCCGAGCCGGTCGCGGGCCCCTGCGACAGCGCCGACCGGCCATGGCCGCGGGCTGCCGCTGACGTCATCTCCTGACGCGCCGGACTGGCCTCCTGACGCCATGGCGCCAGGAGGCCAGAGGTCTCGGCTGGAGCTGGGCACCGTCGCTCGGCTTGTTGGAAATGGCCGGCCGAAGCCAGGGAGATCGCCAGATACGGTGCCCGTTACGGCGTCTGCTTACGGCGTCTGCGGGCAGGCCCTTGGCGGCATCGCCCGCCACCTGCAGCCCGCCGAGCAGGCCAGCGCCCTAGCCCTCGCCACCAGCAGCCATGGCGGCGAGGGTCGCGTCGACTGTCGTGGGCGCGGCGGCCAGGCCAGACCTCAGCACGTTCTGACCCACGGCCAAGGATTCGGGACCACCTGTCGGAAGTCCTCTCCCCACGGCTTCCAGAGGAAGGCTCCCCACTTCGCCGGCAACCGTCTCCGTGGCCCTGCCGAGTGGCGAGTCAGCAGCGGCCACACCTGCTGTGCCCAGCACGGCAGTACCGGCCAGCAGCGTGGCGGCAATGGTCTTGGAGTACATCGTCCCACCTTCCAAAGTCCCCGTGTGCAAAGGGTGTTCAGTGAAGCTCCGTCAAGCTTGGCCGACCACCCCTCGAAAAATCCCCTCCCCACAGCTTGCGGCACCTTCCTTCACTCCATCGGCGGAGCGGCACGCCTCCACCGACCCACACGCCCCGAACGATTAGCAGCCCGGCTCGTCGACGTCGACCTCCAGGAAGCCGACGGCACCCCCACGCCGAGTCCGCATCCGGATGACTTGGTGATGGCGGAGGAAGCCGACCTTCGTCACCGGCTCTGGGCCCGGCTTTACCCGAACTCGCAGGCCCCACAACCAGCAAGGGCAACCGCAGTGCCAACAGCCGTACCTATGATGCCCTTATGGCATCGGTCTCCCGTTGGGTCTAGCGCTTCACGACATTGGGCGTGGACTCTGCCTCTCCCTCCGTTGCGTGCATCTCAGCCCTCCCTGTGGTCATGTGGCTTTGAGGCCTGCTTGGTCGACCGAAGCGAGGGTACGGAGGGACGTATTGGCTTCCAGGGTTTCGGCAGGACGGTCGCGGTGCTGGTGGAGGGGGCTGGACTGACCGCTACCCTGCAACTGGCGGAGCGGGGCTTCCAAGTGACGGTGGTGAAGCCTGCCGGCTGGGGCTGGAAGGCTCGCAGTATCTCGGTCCAGGGGACCGGGGACGGCGGGCGTCTCGAACTTCCCAGTGAGCACGGTATCCGCTGCGACGTCCAACCGTTCGAGCGCGTCGAAAACGGGCGCGGTAATGTGGCCGGGCCGGTAAATCCTCGCCACCGGAACGATTTAAGCGAACGACCGAGCGGTAATATTCCGTTCCGAAGCGAGCGTTCGCGCTTGCGTGCGATCCGAAGGGTGCGATGGCGGCCGGGCGTCAGGGGAATTTGGTGTTGCGCCGTGCCACGTCTGGGTGAACTCTCGGCCAGATTCGGTCCTTTTGATGTGGGCGCCGCTGAGCAACGTTGAGGGGTTCACTGGATGTCCATGAGGTTGCCCAAGTGACCCTTGGCCCACGAGATCGTTGCGCTTCGGTGAATTCTGTGTCTGTTTGAGGAGCAGCCCACTGCCCTTGATCGAGGGGTGGATGGAGCATTGGAAAGAAATCCGACCTGTCGGTTCAGGTGGCGCTTCGGTGACAGTATTTGGGCCCGGAGGTCGAACCGCGAGTGCAGTCGCGAAAGTTGACGTAGGGCCGGGAGAATGGCCAACCGATACGGGGAGCCTGGAAGTCGAAACGGCCCAGGAGTTCGGTGTGCGGCGGGCTCCCGTTGACGAGGCTCTCTCGTTGCGGCCGGCAGTTGACAGTCGGCGGTGAGGCAGTGGGGGCGGAGTCGTGATGTGCATGGATCGTGGCGACGGGGAGAGCGGGCGCGGCGAGCCGGGTAACGCGCCGTAGGGCGGCCGGATGGGTCCATGACTCGGGGCTGGTGCGCTCTGGACCTGAGCCGGCGCTGGCGGTGCCGTTTTGGGTCACGGTTGGGTGGTGACGTGGGCCGGGTCTCGGGTTTGGGGGCGGGCGGTCGCGTACGGGACTCGCGGTGTCCGCGCACATGAAGGGCGGCCTCCGACTCCCGGCCGCGGCTCGGGTCGTCACCCGTGCCGTCCATGTCCGGGAGTTGAAGGCCGCCTTTGCTTCCGCCCCATGGGAATCAGGGGGAAGGAGTTGCCGAGCGATCCCCGGTCCTGCGCCGGAAGGTTCGGATGTCCTGTGCTGTCGCACAAGAATGCGAGAGAACGGTCTGGCGCAGGGACGGGTATGGCTTTTCCTCCGTCGTCAGCCGATGGAAACTGTCGGGACTACCGGGCCTTCTTGAAGCCGATGGTCGTGGCGTCCTTCTTGGTGTGGATGGTGCCGTCGGTGTCCTTGTTGAAGTGGCCGACCTTGGCGGCGGTCGGCGGCATGTAGCGCTCGGGAAGCTGCTTGGTCTTGGGCATGGCCTTCTCCTGTCCATCTCGGTGGAAGCTGAAGTGGCGCCGATTCATGTAATCGGGTTCCGATCCGGGATGTCTACTCGGGTATGGCAACTCCAGCCAAATCAGGCTGCTTCCTTACCTGCGGTAAGGATCAACCGGGGGTCGCGGGTGACCCGTTCGTGTGGGCGTGGATCGCGGTCGAAGGCGGGATCGGCAAATCCCTAGGTGTGGTGCGGACTTGACTTGTAAGTGTGCGTTGTTACCGCCGACGGGACTTTGCGTGGGTATCGAGCCGACGTCCGGCGATTCGCTCTTTCGTGCGGTGGTGGCGCGATATCAACTGTGTGCAGTTGCGCGAACTTCCCCCGGTGATGGACGGTTCTGCGGGCCGTGCCAACGGCGCGGATGTCGCCCTGATATCTGGTGGTGAGGCATTGCAGTTCCTGAACGACGACAACCTCTTGGTCTTCCCGGACTCCCCGGGCGGCGCTCGGGTCCACCGCCAAGTCGCGGCAATGGCACCGCAGATGGTGCCGCACGCTTCCGGTCGGCCGTGGCTGGCCGGCTCGTGGGATCCGGAGGATCTGGTGGTGGCCGACGCCGGGCCCGTGCGCGTCGCGGTCTATGGCTCGGTCTCCCTCACATCGGAACGTCTGTCAGCGCTGGTTCCCACGGTGCGCGCCCTGCCGGACCTGGATCGGCTGGTCCGCCGGCTTCCCGGCAGTGCGCATGTGCTGGCGTCGGCCCATGGCCAGGTGCGGTTCCAGGGCACCGTCACCGGAACCCGTTGCGTGTTCACCGCATGCGTGGACGATGTGCCGATCGCCGGCGACAGGGCCGACGTACTGGCCGGGATCACCGGTGCGGAGGTGGACGAGGAGCTGCTCGCGGCGAGTGTGACGTCCGGCATGTTCTTCGCGCCGTTGAGCGAACGCAGTTGGTGGCGCGGCGTGCAGCAGGTGCCCGCGGACTCCTACGCGGTCCTCCCCGGCAACGGTGCGGCGTGCATGGTGCGTTGGTGGCTGCCGCCGGAGCCGCACCTTTCTGTGGCGCAGGGGGCGGGCCAGGTGGGCGAGAGACTGCGGGAGGCCGTGGCCCTGCGGCAGCCCCGCCAGGGCAGGCTGTCGGCGGACCTGTCGGGCGGCATGGACTCCACCTCGCTGTGCTTCCTGGCTGCCGAGCACCGCCCCGACCTGTTGACCTTTCGGTGGACCGGCGGCAGCGTCATCAACGACGATCCGCAGTACGCGGAACAGGCCGCGCGGTCGCTGGAGCGCGCCGAGCATCTGACCGTGCCGGAGAGCAGCGCGCCGCCGGTGTTCTCCCCACCGTACTGGGCCTCCGACACGGAAGCCCCGCGGGCCACCACCCGCGGGATGAATGCGATCCGCACCGGTATCCGGCTGCTGGTCGAACACGGTGCCACGTGGCACCTGGCCGGGCACGGGGCCGACGAGTTGTTCACCGGCAGCGCCGCCTATCTGCACACGCTGGTACGTCGTCGCCCGGTGACCGCCCTGCGTGAGCTGCAGGCCCACCGGGCACTGTCCCGCTGGCCGTTGGCGGCCAGCCTGTCGGAGCTGTTGCGTGGGGAAGACCTCGGCACCTGGTGGCGACGGTGCGCCGACGGACTCGTCCGTCCCGCGCCGGCCGGCCCGGCCCCCGCCCTGGGCTGGGGGGCGCTGCTGCCCGCGACGCCGTGGGCCACCGGGGAGGCGGTGCGGACCACGCAGCGGCTCTTCCACAGCCTGGCGGATGGGATCGCCCCCCTGGCACCGGACCGCGGGCAGCACGAGACTCTCACCGCACTGCGCAGCGCAGGACCCGTGTTGCGGTTGCTCCGTCGTGAGTTCGCGGTCGAGGGGCTGCGCCTGGAGTTGCCCTACCTGGACGACCGTGTGGTGGAGGCGGTGCTGGCGATCCATCCCCACGAGCGCTGCACCCCTTGGCGGTACAAGCCGGTGCTGGCCGCGGCGATGCGTGGTCGGGTGCCCGATGTGATCCTCGACCGGTCCACCAAGGGTGACTGCGAGGAGTCCGTCGACCGTGCCTTGCAGCAGCACGTTCCGGACCTGCTGGAGCTGTTCGAGGACTCGCTGCTGGCGCACCGCGGCCTGATCGACGTGGCGAAGTTGCGGACCACCTTGCGCACGCCGCCGCGCAGCGCGGACGTCTGGTCCGCGCAGCTGGAGGCGACGCTGGGCGCCGAGCTGTGGTTGCGGGAGATCGCTGCCCGCCCCAGCGGCCCGTCGACCGCATCCGCCGGCCTCGCCGCCGCCCACCCACACCACATGCCCGACCCCGAGGAGGCCCTGTGAGCAGTCCCCCGTGTGCCCTGCCGCCGCGCGTCCGGCTGCCCCTGCACCGGCGCGTGGTGCCGCTGGCCGCAGTGGCTCTTGCCCGGCCACTGGCCGCGCTGCCGCCCCGGTATCTGCGTGCCGTACTCCAGGCGCTGCGCGTCGGGGCCCGTCCGAGTACCGCCGCGCAGGCTTCCGCGGCCCGGACCGCGGTGGTCGCGGTGAGTCTGCGCTGTGCCGTGCACAACTGCCTGCAGCGGTCGGTCGCCGCGGCCGTGGTGTGCCGGCTCAAGGGGACGTGGCCCACCTGGCAGACCGGCGTGCGCACCACTCCGTTCGCCGCCCATGCCTGGATCGAGGCCGACGGTCAGGTGATCGACGAGCCGTATCCCGACGGCTACTACCGGCCGCTGCTCACCGTCGCCCCCGTACCACCCAAGCAGGCGGCCTGCTAGGGCCTGACCCATCGGACAGGTCCCAGCCGCCCCGCGCCGCATCCACGCCCGGAGGAACCCCATGAAGCTCAGCCTGACCGCCCACACGCTCACCACCGACACCGACGACGGTGCGGTACTGCTGAGCCAGCGCACCGGGCACTACTGGCAGCTCAATGCGACCGGCGCCTACGCGCTGCAGCGACTGCTCGCCGGCCGCACCACGGACCAGGTGGCCAAGGAGTTCGCGGAGCGGTTCGGCATCGCATTGGACCAGGCGCGCGAGGACCTCACGGCGATGACCGACCAACTCCGGGCATCCGGACTGGTGGAGGCGTGCTGAGACCGGTCGGGCCGGAGAGGGAGCGGCGTACGCGATGCTTCGACAGCTGTGGACGTTGACCCGGGGGCAGCGCCGCTCCTTGAGCGCCGCCCTGCTCCTCACCTTGATCGCGGCTGCTTTCGGGGTCGCCCAGCCCCTGGCCGCCAAGGAGGTGGTCGACGCCCTCACCGCGCGCCGGCCGTTGTTCCTGCCCGTGGCGGCCCTGGTCCTGCTGCTGCTGACCCAGGCACTGATCGGTTCCTGCGCCGCCTTCCTGCTGGAGCGCGCGGGCGAACGGTTCGTGCTGGACACGCGCACCGGGCTGTTCTCGCACCTGTTGCGGATCCAGATGCACGCCTTCGACCGCCTGCGCGTGGGCGACCTCATGGCGCGTGCCTCAACGGACGTGGCCGTCCTGCGCGAAGCGCTGACGCATGTCTCCGTCCAGCTCGCCACCAACCTGTGCATCGCGCTGGGCAGTGTCAGTGCCATGTTCGTGATCGACCCGGTCCTGATGCTGCTCATCCTGAGCGTGCTGCTCGTCGGCAGTGTCGTGATCAAGGTCCTGTCGGAGCGGATCGGTCGCGTGTCGATGCGGCTGCAGACCGCCGTCGGAGCGATCTCGGCAGGGCTGGAGCGCGCCCTGTCGGGCTTGCGCACCGTCCGTGCCAACCGTGCCGAACAACGAGAGTTCGACCTCCTCACCACGCTGGCCCACCGCGCCTACGAGGCCGCGGTGCGCAGTGCCAGGCTCACCGCGACGATCGCCCCCGTGGCCCAGATGGCCATCAACGCCGCCTTCGTCCTGGTCCTGCTGGTCGGTGCGGTCCGCGTGCACCAGGGGGCGCTGTCGCTCGGCGCCTTGGTGGCCGTTCTGCTCTACGCCAATCAACTCGGCGGGCCCATCACCGAGTTGATCGAGGGCCTCGCCTCGATGAGCAGGGCCAAGGGTGCCACCGAACGCATCCAGGAGGTCTACTCCCTCCCCACCGAAGAGCGCACCACCGCCTCGCCGGGCCGCGGCACACCGCGACGGCGACCGGTGCGTCGCGGGGCGGCGAATGCGGCGCTGGAGGTCCGTGATCTGTGGTTCGGGTACGTTCCCGACACCCCGGTGCTCCGGGGACTGTCGCTGACCGTCCCTCCCCACGCGCTGGTCGCCCTGGTCGGCCCGTCCGGGGCCGGCAAGTCCACCGCCTTCGCGTTGGTCAACCGTTTCTACGAGCCGTGGAGCGGCAGCATCCGCATCGACGGGCGCTCCACCACGGATCTGGGCCTCGACGCATGGCGTTCGCACATCGGCTGGGTCGAGCAGGACTGCCCGATGCTGCACGGCACGTTGCGGGAGAACCTCCGCTACGCAGCCCCGGACGCCGGCGACGACAGCCTGTGGCGGATCCTCGACCTCGTCAACCTCACCCAGAAGGTCCGCAGCCTCCCGGCCGGGCTGGACACCGAGGTCGGCGAGCGGGGCGCGCACCTGTCGAGCGGTGAACGGCAGAGGCTCGCGATCGGCCGGGCGATCCTGGCCCGGCCCCGACTGCTGCTGATGGACGAGCCCACCGCCCACCTCGACCCCGCCAACGAGGCCGCCCTGACGGTCACCCTGCACAACCTGCGGAAGGAATGTGCCCTGCTCGTCATCGCCCATCGGATGACCACCATCGAGGCGGCGGACTGCGTGGTCATGCTCGACAACGGAACGGCTCACGCCACCGGAACGTACGCCGAACTCCTCCGCACCGACTCGGGGTTCCAACGGCACGTCGCCGCACGGTCGTACGCATCCCCAACCCCAAGCCAGGAAGCGGTAGTTGTCACCGACCCTTCCGCCTGAGAGGCGCCCTCCGCGACGGCTGCCCTCACGCCCTTGCACAGCACGTGAACGATCCCACGCGGGGTGGCCCGGTCGTCCACCGGCAACCGACCCGGATACCGCCGGCGCCGCGGAGCCCCGCCCCCGGGGGCTTCCTCGGGCATACCGAGAAAGCCCCCTGAGCCTGGCTGTGGTCGCTCACGTCAGTTCTGCGGTGATCTGCCAGAACGGCAGGAGAACCCTGCCGTTCTCGTCGACGGCCACGAGGTCGTCCTGCGCCGCGGCGCCCGAGACGGCGGGCGCCAACTTCTGCCATTCCTGGTGGGTCAAACCGGTGATGTAGTGGCGGGGCTCCATGCGCAGGATCGTCCAGTCGTCGCGGAGGGCCTCGCGCAGGCTGCGCTCGTCCGTGGCGGCCGGCATCTGCAGGCGAGCGGCCAACTCACCGCGGAAGCAGAGGACATGAAGCCTTGCGCCGGGTGCACACACCTGACGCAGTCCAGCCAGGTACGCCCGCCGCTGATCGGCATCCAGGCAGTGCAGCATGGCACTGTCGACAACCGTGCGGAAGCCACCAGGGACACCACTGGCGTGCAGTTCCGTCGCGTCGGCGACCATGAAGGTCACCGGACTGCCGGCGGCGACCGCCTTGGCCCGGCTGCGCTCGATCGCGGAGGGGGCGGCGTCGAAGGCGGTCACCTCATGGCCGCGGCCGGCCAAGTACAAGGCGTTGTCCCCAAGACCGCAGCCGCATTCCAGAACCGGCCCGGTGATCTCGCCCGCCGCCTCCAGCTCGACGACCAGCGGCTGGGGGGCGTCCAGTTGCCACGGGATCAGGTCCGTGCGGCGATCGTCCGTTCCGAAGGCGACCTCACGCCCCTGGTACATCGCCTCGAAGTCCAATGCCGGCTCATGGCCGCCTTGGTGGTCATGCGCGGTGCGCGGATCGGTCATCCAACCCTCACCTCTTCTAGTAGACGAGGTTGTTCACTAAAGCGAGTGTAGGCAGAAGGGAACGCCAGCGTCTACTGTCGAACCCATGGCAGAGAGTGCGACACCCGGCCGCCGCCGGGGTACGGAACTGGAGCACGCGATATACGTCGCGACGCTCGACGAGCTGGCCGCGAACGGCTACGGCCGACTCACCATGGACGGCATCGCCACCCGCGCCGGTACGGGCAAGGCCGCGCTCTACCGGCGCTGGCCCGGCAAGCAACCCCTGGTTCTGGACGCCCTGCACTACGCCCTGCCCCCGCTGCCCGAGCCGAACCCGGATCGCACCGCCCGGGACAACCTCGCCGGCGCGCTGGGCGCCTTCAACGACGTGTTGTCGGGCCGAACTCTCGTGCCAGGCATCGAGTTCATCGTCGACATGCTGCACGAGCCGGAACTGCGTGCCATGTTCGCCGAAAGGATCGTCACGCCACGCCTGGAGCGCATCGAAGCCATCCTGCGCGCGGGCGTGCACAGCGGCGAGTTCGGCCCCGAGGCGGTGCACCCACTGGCCGCCCGCACCGGTCCCGCTCTGATACTGCAGACCTTTCTGCTCACCGGCGAGCCGCCGAGCCCCCGGGAGATCGACCTCATCATCGACACCGTGCTCCGCCGGACGGCCATGTGACGGGAAGGCGGTACCTGCTCCCTCCCGTGTGATTTCGGTGCCGGGGGACGGTCATGGATGCACGTGCGTTCCTTTGGCCGGACTCGTCACAGCTCGGACAACCCGGCGCCATGAACTCGCCCGGGTTGAAGGAATCCCTGCCGAAGGCTGCTCCGTGACTGGCAGCATCCACGGTGAGATCACAGCCCAGAAGGTCTGGTTGGTGATTACGTTGGGCGCGTTGCGCCGACCGTTCTGGAGCTGTTATCGGGGACACTGACGTCGGGGCAGGGCTACGCTGACCCGGTGATCGAGGACGGCGCCACTGACAAAGGCAGCGTTACCACGGTGCGGCGGATCGGCGAGACGATCCGCCGGCCGGTCGGCGAGTGGACACCTGCGGTGCACGCCTTGTTGACCCACCTGGAATCGGTGGGCTTCACTCGGGCACCGCGAGTCCTTGGCTCCGACGGCACCGATGAGGTGCTGTCGCTGCTGCACGGCGAACCGGCGTTCACACCCTGGCCGTCGACTCTGCGGTCGACCGTCGGAATCAGCGAACTGGGGACCTGGCTCCGCGACTACCACGACGCTGTCCGCGACTTCCAGCCGCCGGCCGACGCCCGATGGCAGGGCCAGGAGAGCGAGTGGAGACCCGGCATGGTCATTCGGCACGGCGACCTCGGCCCGTGGAACGCCATCTGGAACGGCGACCGACTGGCCGGCTTCATCGACTGGGACTTCGCAGCGCCCGGCCATGCCCTCGACGACCTCGCGCAACTCGCCTGGTACGCCGTGCCGCTGCGTCCCATCGAGCAGCAGCGAAGAGCACCGATCGCCGGGCAGCACACCCTGCGGAGCCGCCTCAACGCCCTCTGCGCCGCCTACGGGGCACGCCCGGTAGCAGTTCTCGATGCGCTGGATGCCGTCCAGTCCCGCGAGGCTGAACGCATCGAACGGCTCGGTCGGCGAGGCCACGAGCCCTGGGCAACGTTTCTCGCCCGCGGCGATGTGGCCGAGATGGTGGCCGAGCGATCCTGGCTCCGATCGGAACGCACGGTTCTCCTCGGAGGTTCGGGCGGCTGAGCACGGCCCGTCCCGGCTGCCCCCTGCTGGAACGATCCGGCAGTGGTTGTCGTCGTCTCGGCGTCCGGGCCGTGTTGAAGGGGAATCTCGTGCCCGCTGTTCACCGGCGAGATGATTTCGATGGGGCTGGGGAGATCAAGGCGTCGGAGTCGTCCTGGACAGCCCGTTCACCGGGTTGGGCCCGCGCTGTTCCAGGAAGTTGGTGACCCTGCCGCGACGCGAGCGCGGAGGCGCCCCGCAAGGCCGGCCATGGAGCATCCTTTGGCGGACCGGGCCTTGCTGGTCGCGGCGTACAGGTGCACCAACTTGACGATATGCCAGCACGCCCCGCTGTTAGGAGCGTCGAAATCGGCAGCGCATGGCTTCACCGACCACCTCGCGCCCCTGCTCGCGCTCCAACCGCGCGACAGCGTGTGCACCAAGAGCCTGGACCTCGGTACGCATGAGTAGGCTTGCGCGTCGAACAAAGGAGCTCCGCATATGAGTTATCGCCTGAAGGCGATCACCCGCGAGGAACATCTGGCCTTCGTCAGCACCCGGCCCTCGGTGAGTCACATGCAGGTTCCGTCGTGGGGGGATGTGAAGCCGGACTGGCGGGCGGAGAGCTTGGGCTGGTTCGATGAGGACGGCCGCCTCGTCGGGGCCGGCCTGGTGTTGCTGCGGCCATTACCGAAGCTGAAGCGGTATCTCGCCTATCTGCCTGAGGGACCCCTCATCGACTGGGACGCCCCGGATCTGGACCGCTGGTTGAAGCCCATGCTCGCGTACCTCAAGGAGCGGGGCGCGTTCTCGGTGAAGATGGGACCGCCCGTCGTCGCCCGCCGCTGGAGTGCCGAGGCGGTCAAGGCCGCGATCGCCGACCCACAGGCCAGGCGACTGCGGGATGTGGAGGCCACCGCGCACGAGCCGGGGGCCTTCGACATCGCCGACCGGCTGTGCCGGATGGGCTGGCAGCAGACCGGGCCGGGCGCCGAGGAGGGTTTCGCTGCGGGGCAGCCACGCCATGTGTTCCAGGTTCCCTTCGCCGGGAGGTCGTTGGAAGAGGTCCAGCGGGGTTTCAACCAGCAGTGGCGGCGCAACATCAAGAAGGCCGAAAAGGCCGGCGTCAGGGTCGTCCAGGGCGGCTACCAGGACTTGCCCGACTTCTACGAGATCTATGTCGAGACCGCTGAGCGGGACCGGTTCATTGCGCGCCCGCTGGCCTACTTCCAGCGGATGTGGACCGCGCTGAGGGCCGAGGACCCGGATCGCATGCGCCTCTATCTCGCCCACCACGAGGGCGAGGTGCTCGCGGCAGCCACGATGCTGACCGTCGGCGACCACGTCTGGTACTCCTACGGCGCCTCGACCAGCCGCAAGCGCGAGGTCCAGCCGAACAACGCCATCCAGTGGCGGATGATGACCGACGCCCACCAACTCGGGGCGCGCGTCTACGATTTGCGCGGCATCACCGACACCTTGGAGGAGAACAATCACCTGCTGGGACTGCTCCGGTTCAAGGCCGGCACCGGCGGTCAGGCCGCCGAATACCTCGGCGAGTGGGACTACCCGCTCAACAAGATCCTCCACAAGGCCCTCGGCCTCTGCATGTCACGGCGCTGAGGCCGCGGTCGCCTCGTACTGATCGTCGACGCCGATGTGGTGCGTGTGGAACGCCCATTGCCCATTGCAGGCAGGCCGGAGAGTTGACGGGTCCGTCATGCGGGACCGTTTTCGCGCCGTGGGGCACGGGCTGCACCACGGGCGAGCGCCTCGACGGCGAGGGCGGCCTGGGCAGGCAGTTCCATGTCCGGCTCAACGCCGCCGGGGGAGGCGGGAGGTGGCGCCCGATCCCATTCGGCGCCGTGTCCGTGTCACACGGTCGTGAGTATCGACTCCTGGGCTGCGGGCTCATATGGGCCTGAGCCGTATCGATGTCAGAGGTGCCTGCAAGAATGCAGGCGTGACCGGCACCATGCAGACTTCCGACGAGGGCGAGGACGACCTGGCCCGTCTTCTGGCCGCCATTCCTGGACTGGCCGCGCTCGCCCGCACGGTCGTCGGGCTCCGCCCGCGCCGCGGCGAGCCGGGCATCCGGGACAGCCATGTCGGCGGGCCGATGCTCTGGCCGTTGGACGAGCCCTGGCCGCACTGCGCGGACGCGGACCACGGGAGCGGAGGATCGGCGCCGATGGTGTCCGTGGCCCAGTTGTACGCCACCGACGTCCCTGAGATCGCCTTCCCCGAGGACGCCGACCTGGTGCAGATCGTGTGGTGTCCCGACACGCACGCCCTGCCAGCACCGCAGTTCACGGGCAAGCACTGCCGGGTCTTCTGGCGGCGCTCCGGCGAGGTCGTGCACGGGCCGGGGGTGCAGCCTGACCCCTGGGAGGACTGGGACGCGGAGTGGGACGAGGTCCCCCGGCCGTGCACCGTGCATCCCGAGCGGGTCGTCGAGTACCCCTGGCGGGAGGAACTGCCGGCCGGGCTCCGGAAGCAGCTGGAGAACTCGGAGGAGCTCAACGACCTCTACTGGCAGGAGAGCCTCACGGGCGGCTGGAAGGTCGGCGGCAGCAAGTCCTGGGCCTCCAGCGACATGCCCGAGAGCCTGGACTGCCCCGAGTGCAGCGCGCCTCTCGTCCTCCTGCTCCAGGTGGACTCCTACGAGGACCTGCCGCTCGTGTCGGAGAACCCGCATACGTACCTGTGCACCGTGACAGGACGGCATCTGGTGTGGGGGACGGAGGAGTGCACGCTCGCCCGGGAGGCAACCGGTTTCCGTGTCGACGATGTCGCGGACGCCGGGATCCACGTCTGCTCCGCCGACCCGCGGCACCGGGCTCTGTACTTCACCCAATGAGGGCATGCCCGAGCCCGGACGGCTCCATCACGCCACTGGCCGTTCGATGGCTGCTCAGGTGCCGAAGCGCGGGGATCGGGAGCCGGTGGTGAGCTGGTTCGGATCCGCTGGGGACCGGTCCGTGGCAGACGAGGCGCGGTAGCCGGCTGGCCACGCATCGTCGCCCGAGGTGGGGCTCGTGTGGGGAGGTGCGGCAGTGTCGGTGGCAGGGTGCCTTTTCCACCATGTCACCGGTCTGTGTGCTTCCCCCTCGGATTCGGACAACTTCCGGCCGATGCTGCCAGCGGGCCGAGTGGGCCGTTCTCAACCGGCGGGTGGAAGGGATCACTCCTGCGGACCGCCGCATTCCCGGCTCTGGTATGTGCGAGGGATGGATGGGTGCGGTCTTGGCGCGATTTCGTCTGACTTCGCCTGCCGCCGTAGGGGCCTACTCGCGGGTATGCATGATGTTGATCATGACGAGGACCGCGGCTGCCGGAGCAGCCACCCGTGAAACCCAGGTACAGGTGGACGACGGCGCACCGCGCCCGCTGACGGCCTATCAACAGGACATCTGGGCGGCCGCGGCTCAAGCTCCGGAGTCACCGCAGTTCAACTGCGTCCTCCACGAACGGCTGAGGGGCGATGTCGACCTCGATGCGCTCGCCGACCGCGTCGCGGGCGCACTGCACCGCCACGAGACCTTCCGGCTGCGCTTCGGCGAGGACGACGCGGGGACACCTTTCCAGTGGGTGGCGGGTGAGGGCATCCGGGTCGGCAGGGTCGACCTGGCCGGGCAGCCCGTACCGAACGGAGCCTGTGCCGCGTGGATGCGGCGCTCGATGGAGACCGCGCTGTCGCTGACGGACGGTGGCGCCCTGGTCGAAGCGACGCTGCTGCGGGAGGGGCCGGACACCGCGCACCTGCACATCAAGGCACACCACATCGTCGCCGACGGCTGGACCATCAACCGGTTGAGCCACGAGATCCTTGAGGACTACGCGCGGGCCGTGGCCGCCGACCCGCAGCCCGGCGGCCGTCACGAGCCGCCGTCCTACCTGGCGTTCGTCGACGAGGAGGCCGCCTACCGAGCCGGTGCCGCGGGCGAGGCCGACCGGGCTTTCCACCGGGAGGCCCTCGCCGGCGTGGCACCCGCGCTCTTCACGCGCACAGTGGGCGGCAGCGGGCGTGGCCGGCACTCGTTCGCCGTCGACCGCCGGGTCGCCGACCGCGTGCGCGCCGCCGGCCTCTCGCCGTTCGCCTACCTCGCCGCCATGTTCGGCACCTGGCTGACGCGGCTGCACCGCAGTGAGGAGGTGGTGCTCGGCGTCCCGTTCCTCAACCGGCCCGAGGAACACCACCGCGACGTCCTCGGCCAGTTCGCCAACACCCTGCCTCTGCGGGTCGCCGCACCGGGCGGGCGGACCGTGCGGGAGTTGGTCGCCGAGACCCAGGCGGCGACCCGTGCGCTGCAGCGCCACGAGCGGCTGTCGCTGGGCGACGTCCTGCGCGAACTGCCCGCACCGGCCGAGGGTCCCCGCCAACTCTTCGACGTGACACTGTCCTACCTGCACTGGTCGCGGCCGATACCGATACCGGGAGTCGAACTGCGGACGGCCATGGCGGCCCCCTCACACGAACAGGACGCCCTGGGCGTGGTGGTGTCCGCCTTCGACGACACCGCCGACCTCCGCGTCGACCTGGACTACGCCCTCGACGTCTTCGACGAGGACCTGCCCATCACCGCGGTCGCCGGCCACCTGAGGACGCTGATCTCACACGGCGTGGACGCGCTGGACCGGCCCGCGTCGACCGTCCCGATGCTGCCGCCCGCCGAGCACGAGGACCTCACCGCCGTGCGCGGCCACGGTCCGCGGGTGCCCTACGCGGACCGGGCCACACTCCACGGCCTGTTCGAGGAACAGGCGGCTCGCCATCCCGGCCGAACCGCCGTCGTCGGCGCCACCGGCGAGACCCTGAGCTACGCCGAACTGGACGAGCGGGCCAACCGGGTCGCCCGGGCGCTGCGCGCGCACGGCGTCGGCCCGGACGACCGGGTCGCGGTGATGATGGAGCGAAGCCCGCAGCTGTTGGTGGCGCTCCTCGGCACCCTGAAGTCCGGTGGCGCCTATGTGCCGGTGGACCGTGGCTACCCCGCCGAACGCGTGCGGTTCCTGCTGGCGGACAGCCGTGCCAGGGTGGTGATCGTCGACGGCGACGGCCCACCGCCCGGGGTGGCCGAAGGGACGACGGTGCGGCACGTTGAGGAGCTGCTGCACCACAGCGGCGCACCGCTCCCTCCAAGTGCCGGCTCCCGCGATCTGGCCTACGTCATCTACACCTCCGGCTCCACCGGCCGGCCCAAGGGCGTAATGGTGGAGCACCACAGCGTGGTCAACCGCCTCGCCTGGATGCAGCGCCGCTATCCGCTCGGCGACAGCGACATCCTGCTGCAGAAGACGCCGGTCTCCTTCGACGTCTCGGTGTGGGAGCTGTTCTGGTGGGCCGTCGAGGGCGCCGCGGTGGCCCTGCTGCCGCCCGGCGGCCAGCAGGATCCGCGGGAGATCCTGCGGATTGTCCGGGAACGGCGGGTCAGCGTCGTGCACTTCGTGCCCTCGATGCTCGGCCCCTTCCTCGACCTGCTCCAGGCGTCCCCCGAGGGCCGGGAGGACTTACGCTCCCTGCGGTACCTCTTCTGCAGCGGCGAGGCCCTGCCGCCGGCGCGGGTCGAGCAGTTCAACCAGGTCTTCGGCGCATCCGGTGCCACGCCCCCCGTGCGACTGGTGAACCTCTACGGGCCGACCGAGGCCACCGTCGACGTCTCGTACCACGACTGCCCGGGCGACCCCACCCGGAGCGTCGCACGGGTCCCGATCGGCCGGCCGATCGACAACACCCGGCTGTACGTTCTCGGCCCCCATGACCTTCCGCAACCGGTGGGCGTCGCCGGTGAGTTGTGCATCGGCGGTGTCGGTGTCGCCCGCGGCTATCTGGACCGCCCGGAACTGACCGCCGAGAAGTTCGTCCCCGACCCCTTCGTACCGGGCGGCCGGCTCTACCGCACCGGTGACCTCGCCCGGTGGCTGGCGGACGGCACCCTGGAGTACCTCGGGCGGATCGACGGCCAGGTCAAGATCCGCGGCAACCGCGTGGAGCTCGGCGAGGTGGCCGGCGCCCTGCGCGCGGTCCCCGGCGTCCGGGACGCCCTGGTCATCGACCACACCACCGGCGCCCGCGGCACCCAGCTCGTCGGCTACTACGTCGCCGATGCGGCCGTCGACCCCGCGCGACTGCGCGAACTGCTCGCCCGGACGCTGCCGGCCTTCATGGTCCCGGCCCACTTCCAACGGATCGACGCCGTTCCGCTGACCCCCAACGGGAAGGCCGACCGCCGCGCACTGCCCCCGCTCCAGGACACCGCGGACCGGGCCCCCGGCCAACGGCCGCGCAGCCGCACCGAGTCCGTCCTGGCCGAGATCTGGGCCAGGGTGCTGGGCCGGGAGACCGTCGGCGTCCACGATGACTACTTCACGCTCGGCGGCGACTCGATCCTCATGCTCACGGTGCGCGCCGAAGCCGAGGCCCGAGGTCTGCGGTTCTCCCTCACCGACCTGCTCCGCAACCCGACGGTCGCCGGGCTGGCCACCTGCGTCGAACCCCTGACGGCGCCCGCGAGCGACGGTGCCCCCACCCCGTTCGCCCTGGTGTCCGCTGTGGACCGGGCCGGGCTGGCAGGCGCCGAGGACGCCTGGCCGCTCACCCGGCTCCAGCTCGGCCTGCTCTACCACAGCCGCCGGCACGAGGACTCCGCCACCTACAAGGACGTCTTCCAGTACACCCTCGAACTGCCCTGGGACGAGGAGGCGTTCCGCCGGTCGTTCGACGGGCTCGTGGCGCGCCACCCGGTGCTGCGCTCCGCCTTCGACCTGGCCGGCTTCTCCGAGCCGCTGCAGATCGTCCGCCCGCAGGCGCCCGGCGGACTGGAGGTCGTCGATCTGCGCGGGCTCGACGACGCCGCGGCCGACGCCGAGGTCCGCGCGCACGTCGAGGAACGCCGTTGGCACGCCTACGACGTCGCACGGGCGCCGCTCCACCTCTTCCGGGCACACATCCGGCCCGGCACCCTCGACCTGGTCCTCAGCTTCCACCACGCGCTGCTCGACGGCGGCAGCGTGGCGAACCTCCTGCGGGACCTCCTCCAGGACTACGCGCACCGCCTGGGGCTGGGCACCAGTCCGGTCGGCGGCGTGCAGCGGCCCTCGGCGGCGTCCGGCGTGCGCGAGGAGCGGGCCGCCCTGGATTCCGCGGAGGCGCGGCAGTACTGGAAGGAGCAGCTGGCCGACTGCGCACCCCTGCAGATCCCGGGCTTCCGGTCGCACCTGCTCGGCACCGGTCACGAGCCGGCCACGCACCGCGCCGACCTGCCGGACGATCTGGTCGCCCAGGTACGGCGGTTCGCCTCCGAGCACCGCCTGCCCGTCAAGTCCGTGCTCTTCGCGGCGCACTGCCTCACGCTGGGGATGTTCGCCGGCACCGATGACGTGACCACCGGACTGGTCACCCACGGCCGGCCCGAGCTCGGCGGCGCCGAACACACCGCCGGGCTCTTCCTGAACACCGTGCCGCTGCGCCTGGCCACGGCGCAGGCCGCCTGGGTGGACGTGGTGCGCGCGGCCTTCCGGCGGGAGCAGGACTGCCACCCCCACCGCCGCTACCCGCTGAGCGCCATCCAGGAGGACCACGGCGGCCCGGTCCTGGACACCGCCTTCAACTACGTGCACTTCCACCAGCTCAACGAGGTCCTGCACCTGCCGGGCATACGGCTGCGGGACTTCCGCACCTGGGAGGAGACGGACTTCCGGCTCCTGGTGAACGCGGTCACCGAACCGGACGGCGGACGCGTCTGGCTGCGGATCGACCACGACGGCGACGGATTCGGTGCCGACCAGGCCCGCCTCTTCGCCCACGCGTACCAGGAGATCCTGCGAAGGATGGTGCAGGACCCGTACGCGGAGCCCGACTTCGCCTTCCTCGCCGACCGGCCGACCCTCGCCGACGTCACGCCCGGTCCCACCGTCGTCGAGCGCTTCGCGTGCCAGGCCGCCCATACCCCGGAGGCGACGGCCCTGGTGCAGGGGGAGGAGCGGTGGAGCTACGCGCGGCTGGCCGCCACCGCCGACCGGGTGGCCCGGAGGCTGTGTGCCCTCGGCGCCCCGCCGGGGGCCCGGGTCGGGATCGCCATGGACCGCTCACCGCAGACCATCGCCGTGCTCCTCGGCGTCCTGCAGGCCGGGTGTGCGGTGCTGCCGCTGGACGTCGGCTACCCCGCCCAGCGGCTCGCCACGATGCTGGAGCAGGCCCGTCCCTTCCGGGTCATCGCCCACGCCGCCCACGCCCACCTCGTCGGCGACCCCGCTCTCGTGCTGCCCGCCGCGTCGGTGACCGAACCGACCACCGGGCCCGGAGCGGTGCCGCCGGCGGAGATCCCCGCCGACAGCACCGCCTACGTGCTGTTCACCTCCGGCTCCACCGGCCGCCCCAAGGGCGTGGCCATGCCGCACCGTTCGCTGGCCGGCCTGGTCGCCTGGCAGACGCGCGCCACCAGCGGCGCACCGGGCGGTGCCACCCTGCAGTACGCGCCACTGAGCTTCGACGTCTCCTTCCAGGAGATCTTCTCCACGCTGTGCTCCGGCGGCACGCTGCACCTGGTGGGCGACTCGGAGCGGTGCGACATCCCGGAGCTGCTGCGGATGATCGACCGTGAGGGCATCGAAAGGGTCTTCCTCCCGTACGTGGCGCTCCAGCAACTGGCGGAGGCTGCCGGGTCGTTGGGCATCGTCCCCCGCGCCCTGCGGGTGCTGGTCTCCTCCGGCGAACAGCTGCGCGTCACCCAGGAGATCCGCGGGCTGTGCGCCGCGCTGCCGGGGGCCGTCCTGGAGAACCAGTACGGGCCGACCGAGACCCACGTCGCCACCGCCTTCACCATGACCGGGGACCCGGCCACGTTCCCCACGCTGCCACCGATCGGACGGCCCATCGACGGCGCCGAGGCCCATGTGCTGGACGACCGGATGCGCCCGGTACCCGTAGGCGTGCGCGGCACCATCCACCTCGGCGGCGGCTGCCTGGCCGACGGTTACGAGGGCCGCCCCGACCTCACCAAGGAGCGGTTCGTCCCGCACCCCTTCGCGGGCGGGGAGCGCACGCTCTACGACACCGGGGACCTAGGCCTGGTGCTGCCCGACGGGACCATCGCGTACGCCGGCCGGGCCGACACCCAGGTCAAGGTGCGCGGTTTCCGCATCGAACTCGCTGAGGTGGAGCTGGCCGTCACCACCCTCTCCGGGCACTACCTCGGCCTGCGCGACGCCGCGGTGGTGGCCCGGGACGACGAGCACGGCGACCGCTTCCTCGCGGCCTTCCTCCTGGGCGAGGGCACCGGCGCCGACCTGGCCGGCATCCGCGAGCGGTTGCGCACCGCGCTGCCCGACCACATGGTGCCGTCCCACCTGCAGTGGGTGACGCAGCTGCCGCTGACGCCCAGCGGGAAGCGCGACGACGCCGCCCTGCGCCGGGCACCGCTCGTCGCCACCGCCGCAGCCACCGGTGCCGCACCGCGCGACGGCTACGAACGCGCACTGTCCGAGATGCTGGCGGACCTCCTGCACCTCCCCGAAGTCGGCGTGCACGACGGCCTCTTCGACCTGGGCGGTACCTCGCTCACCGCCATGCGGCTGGTGGTCCGGATAGAGCAGCGCTACGGGGTGCACATCCCGCTGTCCGCGTTCATCGCGGCCCCCACGGCGGCAGGGCTCGCGGCGCGACTGCGCGCGGGCGGCGCGGTCGCCGCGTACGACCCGCTGGTGCCGATCCGCCCGGAAGGCACCCGTCCGCCGCTGTTCATGGTCCATCCCATGGGCGGCAACGTGCTGTGCTACGTGCGCTTCGCCCGGCACCTCCCCGACGGCCAGCCGCTGTACGCGCTCCAGGCGGCCGGGGCGGACCCGGGCACCACGCCGCTGCGCACCGTCGAGGAGCTCGCGGACAGCTACCTCGCCGCGCTGCGGACAGTGCAACCGCACGGTCCGTACACCCTCGGCGGGTGGTCCTTCGGCGGCTTCGTCGCCTTCGAGATGGCCCGCCGGCTGCGGGCGTCGGGCGAGGAAGTGGCCCATCCGCTGCTCCTGGACACCACCGCGCTCAGCCAGGGGCAGCGCCACCGCCACGACGACGACGCGCTGTTGGGATGGTTCTTCTGGGAACTGCTCTGGCTGGAACGCGGCGGCGACGCGCCGACGGAGTGCATGCCGGACGAACTGACCTCACTGGAGGAGAAGTTCGACTACATCGCCCGACTCGCCACCGAAGCGGGCGTGCTGCCCGCCGGCAGCTCAGGGGCCCTGATACGCCGGCTCTTCCGCGTCTACCGGGCGAACTGGCAGGCCGCACTGGACTACCGGCCCGAAGCCGGGGACCTGGGCCTCACCCTGATCCGCGCCGAGGAACCACTGCCGGACGTCCTCGCCGCGATGCACGGCGCGGCCGGAAGCCGCCACGCGGACCGGACCAACGGCTGGAGCGACATGACCGACGGCCCGCTCCAGGTCGTCCCGGTGCCCGGCGACCACCTCTCGATCATGGAAGAACCGTACGTGGAGCACGTCGCCCAGACCGTCGCCGACCTCATCGGCGCCGGCCCGGCCGGAACCCCCGAGGAGAACTGACGACATGTCAAACAATCGACCCCTGAAAGCCATCGTCGTCGGAGCCGGAATCGGCGGACTGACCTGCGCCCTCGCCCTCCGCAAGGTCGGCATCGACGTGACGGTGTACGAGCGCGCCACCGAGCTGCGGGCCGCAGGCTCCGGCCTGTCGGTCATGACCAACGCCATCACCGCACTCGCCACCCTGGACATCGACCTCGGCCTGGGAAAGCGCGGCCAGGTCGTGGAGTCCTTCACGATCAAGGACCACCGCGGCCGACAGATCAGGGACCTGCCCTTCAAGGAAGTCTGCCGGCAACTCGGCGCGCCAAGCGTCTGCCTGAGCCGCGCCGACCTCCAAGAGGCCCTGCTGGACGCCGTCGCGGACTGCCCGATCCACCTGGGCGCCACCGCGACCGACTTCGCCACCGACGCCACCGGTGTCCACGTCCGCTTCGAGGACGGACGTTCGGCACACGGCGACCTGCTGATCGGTGCCGACGGGTTCCACTCGGCCGTGCGCAGCCGACTCGTCGGGCCGGAGGACTCCGCCGACAGCGGATACATCTGCTGGCTCGGCATCGTCCCGATCCGCCTCCCCGGCATCGCCCCCGGGAGCGTGCGCCACTACTGGGGCAGCGGGCAGCGTTTCGGCCTCGTCGACATCGGCCACGGCCGCTTCTACTGGTGGGGCACCAAGAACATGCCGGCCGCCCGCTCGCACGCCTGGGACGGCACCAAGGACGAGATCGCCCGGGCCTACGCAGGCTGGGCCGACGAGGTGCGGGCAGTGATCGACGCCACCCCGCCCGCGGACATCCTCGCCGTGCCCTCCCGCGACCGCGCCTTCCTGGAACGGTGGGGAGAAGGACCGGTCACCCTGCTCGGCGACGCCGCGCACCCCATGCTGACCACCCTGGGCCAGGGCTCGGCCATGGCCATCGAGGACGCCGTGGTCCTGGCGCACACCCTGGCCGAGCCAGGGGCGCGCGACGACCTGCCACTCGCCCTGCGGACATACGAGGACCGGCGCCGTGACCGGACCCGGACCATGGTCGCCGCATCCCGGTCCATGAGCGACCTCGAACAGGCCGACACCCCCGAACGAATACAGGCCCGCGACGACCACTTCCGGCTGACGCCCCGACAGGAACTCGCCCGCCAGAACGCACAAGCCCTCACCTTCCCGGGCGTCCCCGAACCCCAGCCCCGGATCCGGCGCAACCTCAGCCCCCTGGAACGCTGGTACTGGATCGCGGACCGCACCACACCGCTCAACGGCGTCATCCGCACCCGTCTCCACGGCCGCCTGGACATGCCGCTGCTGCGCCAAGCCCTGGACGTCCTCCAGTCCCGGCACCCCTTGCTGCGCACCGCGATCAGCAGCGACGAGGACGGAGCCGCCCCCAGGTTCCGCCCGGTGGGCGGGCGGCCGATCCCGCTGCGGCACGTCCGGGTGCCGGCCACCGACCCCGAGGCCGACACGCGATGGGAGCGCGAGGTCGACGAGCACGAACTCGCCGAGGGCATCGACGGGCGCACCGGGCCGCTGCTACGAGCCGTGGTGATCACACGGGAGGGCGCCGATCGCGAACAGGACGTCCACGACCTGCTGCTCACCGCGACGCACTGCATAGCCGACGGCAGGACGGGACTGACCCTGCTCCGGCAGTGGATCGACATCGCCGCCGAACTCAGCCGCGGTGAGCAGCCGTCACGTACCTCGCGCAGGGCGCTGCCCGCGGCGGAGGACCTGCTCCCGCACGAGCACCGGGGCGAGGCGGGTGCTGCCGGTCTGACCGCCCTGCTGGCGCGTGACGAGGAGGAAGCCGCCCGGCTGCGGCCGCGCCGTCTCCTCCCGAGCAGTCCGGTCCCCTTCCACCAGCGGCGTACCCGGATGGTGCACAGGTCCCTGACCGCCGGGGAGGTGGAGCTGCTCGTCGGTGCCTGCACCCGGCACGGGGCCACGGTGCACGGAGCCCTCGCCGCCGCCATGGTGACCGCCGTCGCCCAGGAGGCGGGGACGTCGGAACCCGCCCACTTCGCGATCGGCTCCCCGCTCGACTTCCGCGCCGAACTGGACCCCGCCGTCTCCTCCGACGAGGCCGGCACCTACGCGGCCACCCTCCCCTCCCGCGTCCTATACCAGCCCGGCGCACCGCTGTGGCCCATGGCCCGTGCCATCAGCCAGGACCTGGGACACCGCCGGGCGCGCGGGGAACACCTGTCCCTGGTCAACCTGCTGGACCGAGCAGGGCCCACCACGCCCGCCGACGCCGGCACGTTCATGCGCCACCTGGACGAACAGGGGCCGCTCAACCTGTGCCTCTCCAACCTCGGCCGTTCCGACGTCCCCGACCGGATAGGCCCCTGGCGCCTTTCCGGTACCCAGCTCGTCGCGGGCATCTCGGTAACCGGCGCGGTCGTGGCCACCGCCCTCACCAGCCACGGCCACCTCGCCTGGAACTTCAGCTACGTCGAGGGCATCGTGCCGACCCCACGCGCCCGCCACCTCGCCGACGCGTCCGTACGCACCCTGCTGGCCGCCGTCTCGGCCGCTTCCGACACCTCCCCGGCCACCGGCTGACCAGCCGCCGCCCCCCATACCCACCACCCAAAGGAGCTCCTCCTTGTTCAACCGCCGACCCGCACCCCTGCCACCTGCCGGACGTGCCGTCGTCATCACCGGCGCCTCCACCGGACTCGGAGAGGAATGCGCGCTCCAACTGGCCCGGCGCGGCTTCCGCGTCTTCGCCGGAGTGCGCACGGCGGCGGACGGTGAGCGGCTGCGCGCCGTGGCTCCCTCCGCGCGGCTGCGGCCGGTCCTGATGGACGTGACCGACGAAGACTCCCTCCGGGCCGCGGCCAACGAGGTCGCCGGCATCATGGGCGAGCAGGGCGTATGGGGGCTGCTCAACAACGCCGGTACCTGTCTCGCGGCGCCGCTGGAGTGCGTGCCGCCGGAGCGGCTCCGGCAGCAGCTGGACACCAACGTCGTCGGAGCGGTAGCCACCACCCAGGCATTCCTGCCGCAGTTACGCCGAAGCCGGGGGCGGATTGTCACCGTCTCCTCGGGCCTCGGCAGCCTGGCGGTCCCCTACCTCGGCGCCTATGCGGCAGGGCAGTTCGCGAAGGAGGGGATCAGCGACGCGCTCCGCCGCGAGCTGCGGCCCTTCGGCGTCTCCGTCTCCGTCGTGAAGCCGGGCGCGATCGCGACGCCGATCTGGGACAAGGTGCGGGAGGCCGGTGAGGAGGTCCTCGACGGGGCCGCCGCGGATATCGCCGGCCGGTACCGGGCGTCCTTCGAACGGTTCCTGCGGCGGAACGAGGAACGGGCGCGGTCCAGCACCACGCGCCCGGAGGACTTCGCACGCGCCGTCTTCCGGGCGCTGACCGCCCACCGCCCGCAGACCCGCTACTGCGTCGGGCCGGACGCGAGGGCGGCCGCCGTGCTGTCGAGGCTGCTCCCGGACACCGTCCTGGACCGCGGCCTCGGCGCGGCCACCGGCGATCAGCGGAGGTAGGTCTGACACGGATGCGGGGACGGGCCGGAGCGGCCCGTGGCTTCCCATGTCGGCCGCTGGGGCTCGTCGTTGTGCACGACGATGTCGGCCTGATCGGTCGGGCGGACCGTAGCGAAGGATAACCGTTGGGAGGCGCGGTAGCGGTTGTGGAAGCGTCGCTCGACTTCGGTGACGGAGCCGTACACCGCCAGGTCCCGGGTCCGGGCGCGGTGCAGCGTCTTCTCGAACGCGGCGGACACGAAGATGCGCAGGTCCCACCGGTCGATCAGCTCCGGGCGCAGGAGGAACACGCCGTCGAAGAGCAGCACGGCGTCGGCGGGTGCGGTCGTGACCGGCTGGGACAGTGCGGTACCCGTGCCTTTGTCGTAGACCGCCTGTTGGAACCCTCCCTCTCCGCCCGGGCCCAGCGGATCGAGCAGCACCCGGTGCAGCGCGTCGAAGTCGAAGCTGTCGTGACAGCGGCCTTCGGCGGAGTGCCTGCCGCGCCGATAGCGTTGTGACCGGGGGTGAGGAAGTCCTCGATCGTCGCGCGGATGACTTCGCGGCCGTGCGCACGCAGGACGATGGCGAGTTCGTCGGCCAGCGTGGTCTTGCCGGCGCCGCCGCGGGGCTGTCGGCGCGGGGGGCGACCTTGGTGCGGAGCTTGACCGTGGAAAGCGCGGAGGAGGTCCGGGCAACCGTGGCAGAGCGGCTGGCGGGAAGCTCGGGGACATCGACGGGAAGGTCTTCGAGGAGCTGGCTTCCGCCTGAGCGCCGGCATCGTCGCTCCGCGAGGCGTCCGGCATGGTCTATGCGGCGACCTGCTTCGGCACGGTCAACGGAGAAGTGTCGGTCCGGATGTTGACGGTAGCCGTGAATGCGCACGTGTACAGCGACTCCGGTCTCGCCGTGGGCGGCATCGCGCGCACAGCCGCCGAACGCGGCGGTGTGGACGTTGCCGCCGAGGTGCTGGACCTACCGTGTGGCCGGTGGCGGTGTGCGTGCGGATGGCCGCGGTGACGACCATGCCGGATGACGGAGTGCCCACCCCAGGCCATGCTCCGCACCCTCGTGCCCTGCGACAGATCAGGCATTCCGGGGAGCTTGCCTCAGAGCCGGGCCGTACGGTGGACGAATGCTTGATCCGACACCCCCCACCAACTCCACGGCCTTCGCGGCTTCCACGGAGTCCACGACACCGTGCGGCCCGCCTGCCGCAGCGGCCACTCTCGCACCTTCCTCCGGAGGGCGCCGCCCCGTCGCGGCGGCCTTCCGCGCGCTCGCCGCCCTGACCGCGGTCACCGGCATCGTCCTGGACACGATCGCCTCCCACGACCCGGGCCGGCTCTTCAGTTACTTCACCATCCAGTCCAACATCCTGCTGGCCGTCGTCTTCGCCTGGTCCACCCACCGCGCCTGGACCGGGCGTCCCGCCCTCTCCCCGCGGATCACCGGCGCAGCGCTGCTCTACATCTGCATCACAGGGCTCGTTTTCCACTTCGTACTGTCGAACGACTCCAGTGGCTTCTCCATGACCAGCCACCGAACCCCCCTCGAAACGGCCGCCAGCCAACTCCTCCACACCGCGACACCCCTCGCCGCCGTGCTCGACTGGCTCGTCCTCACTGCTCCCGGCGCCTTCCTGCTCCGCTACGCCTGGCAGTGGCTCGCCTACCCCGTCCTCTATCTTCCCTTCGCCCTCATCCGCGGCGCCCTCCTTGTCCCCGGCACCAACGGCCGTTACCCGTACCCCTTCCTCGACGTCGACCTCCACGGCTATGCCGGCATCGCCACCAACGCCCTCGTCTTCGGCCTGGCCTTCTACGTCCTGGCCCTCGCCCTCGTACTCCTCGACCGCATACGCACCCGCCTTCGCGGCCCCCGGAACCAAAATTCGTCCACGGGCTCAGGTCCGCTGGATACCTGACGCCAAGGAGGTGGCATCACACATGTCATGAGCGGGGGAGCACGAGGAGTGAGACGTCAGCAGTTCCCTTGAGGCGCGATCCCGAGTCGGCTGCCCCTCGGTCGACTTGGGACTTCAGGGTGCGCGCACCCCGGGCGGCCGGAGCGGAGTGCGAAGGCCGGCGTCTGGAGGGGACGCTCGGGCGGGTACGGACGGCCACCGCTCGGCATGACGGTTCCGCCGGGATGGTGGCGAGGCGCGGTCGCCAAGAGGTTGGCGCAACGTTGGCGTGAGTGTCCAGGCATGTGCCGAGGACGTCCGACGTCGCCGACGGACCCGCCCCGTGGGTCGGGATCCGCCGGCGTCCGTACGGTCTGACTCGCCCGGCTCAGGGGTGCCAGATCTCCTTGATGCCGTTGATTTTGCCCTCGGAGTCCAGGGTGATGTCGTAGATGTTCCCGGAGCAGCTGTAGGGCGCCTTCACGGCGCTGGAGTTCGTCATGCAGTCACCGGCATGCACCCACAGCTCGCCGACCGGAACCGACTTCGTGTTGCCGGACCCGGTGGCCAGTGCCGCCTTGACGTCCCGGGCGAAGAGGTAGTACTTGGCCTTGCCCTGTCCGTGGTAGATCCAGTCGTTGGGCGTGCAGGCCGGCTTGGCGTCCTTCGCCGACAAGGAGCCCTTCGTCGGGGGCACGGCGGGCTCGACCATCTTGTGCCCGGCCGGCAGCTTGGGCGGCGTCCCGCAGTCACCGGGGCCTTCGGCTTGGTTCGTGGCCTTTCCACTTGGGGCCGAGGGGGCCGGCTTGTTCGAGGGCCGGGCCGAGGCGCTGGAGCCGCCGGAGCTGTTGCCGTAGGGGTCGCCCTCCGGGCCGCAGGCGGTGAGGCTGCCGCCGAGGGCGGCGACGAGAGCAAGTGTGCCGATGAACCGCTGAGTTGGCTTCATGTCGAAAGGTCCCCCGTGAAGTGAAGAATGACGTGATCATGATGGATCGGCAGAGTTCTACACCAGGGGACCGTGCGCGAGCCAATCGCAGCGGCGGCACCCGCCTGCCGGCCCTGTTCCGTCGGTACTTCGACGAGCACCGGGGTCCCGCGTGGCTGCCCGTGCCCAGGGCGAGGCAGGCGCCTGCCGACACCTCGTACATCTCGCCCGGACCCACCGTGACCTCGACACAGCCGACGGTCAGTTCCCATGTGCCGTCGAGTGCGAGCAGTGCCTCGCCGTGGGCCTCGTACGCCGGGGGACGCGACAGGCAGTCGGAGTGGTAGCGCCTGCGTGGGGCGGCATGACGGTCAGCGTCGGTCGTCGACTGTCCAGCCGTTGCCGAGTTCCCGCCGCAGCGATTCCAGCGCTGCGTCTGCCTGCTGGTGGAACAGCCTCTCCTGCTCCTTGGTCCACGGAGACGGGCCGGGTGGGTACTCCCAGTCGATGGACGACTGGTACCGCTCGCACAGCCTTGTCAGTTCGGTCCGGGTGGTTGGGCTGATCGGCAGTCGTTCCAGCTCGCAGGGGTAGCCGTACGGACTGTCCACGTCGTGAGGCCACAGTGGGGTGTCCGCGACGCCGGCTTCGAAGAAAAACCGCAGGTGATAGGGCACGGTGCACCCTCTCACGACAACCCTTGACACCCCAGGGGATCTCGGTCGAGGCGTCGTGGCTTGGTGCCCACCTTGTGGTGGGCGGGACGCTGGTAGGGCCAGCCGCCACGACGAGGGCTCCGCAAACGTCGTGGCGGCTGGCCGGCCGTCGGTGGTTCGAGCCCGGTGGACGGACGGGCCCGGGCTGGGGCGAGCCGCTCGGACGGGGCTGGCCTCTCCCAGGGGTTTTTGCGCGGCCTGCCGCCCTTGGGGTCGTGGACCCGTGGCGGAGTCGGCCGTCGCATCACCCGGTCCGACCGCGTCCGGCACCGGATCTCGACGGGCAGGTCGGCCAACAGATGGGCAGGCGCGGGGCGTTGTAGCCGGCGTCGAAGCAGACGAAGGTGTCGGCGTCGCCGTCCTTCCATTGCCCGCCCATTGCGAGGTCCTCGACGACGCGGCGGACGTGGCGGGCAGTGACCTCGGCGACGTCGTGCTCGGGACCGAGCGGGCGGTCTTGGGTTGGTGAAACTCGCGCTCTGGTCTGCACATCAGGACCACGCCAAGACCGCCGTCGGCGTACCTCGAACTACCTGGTGAGTGAACCCGTTCCGGGCGCCGTTCGAGGTGCGGCAAGGTTCACCGCGTGGTGAAGGCGCCTCCGTTGACATGGATGGTCTGGCCTGTGATGTGCCGGGCTCCAGGAGAGGCGAGGAAACAGGCCGTCCGGGCGATGTCGTCGACTGCTCCCGGACGCTTGTTGTGGGTCTCTTCCACGAGCGCCCGGTGGCGTTCTTCGGGCAGCTGGCCCCCGAAGAAATTGGTGTCGGCGACGAAGCCCGCTGAGATCACGTTGCAGGTGACGCCCTTGGGTGCAAGTTCGGCAGACAGGGACGCGTTCCAGGCAGCCAGTGCGGCTTTTGCTGCACCGTACGAGCCGCCACGGCGTTCGGCACCGATCGAGCCGATGCTGATGACGCAGCTGCTGCTGGTGAGCTTGTCCTGGACCGCGACGGTGGTCAGCACCGCGGTGAGAAGATTCTGGGCCAAACTGCTCTGCCACTGGGCCAGTTGCCCTTCCAGTGTCGACAGGTCACCCGATGCGGGCTCAGGCAGCCCGCCCGCGGCGTTGACCAGGACGTCCACTGCGTCCAGCCGGGCGGCGAGCGCCCCAACCTGCTCGGTTGAGGTGGCATCACAGACGACGCCGTGAGCCTTTATCTCTTTGGCGGTCTGTTCGACGGTGTTGGGGTTTCGTCCGGTGATGAAGACCTCTGCCTGGTCGGCGGCGAACCGTTGGGCAATCGCGCGGCCGATGCCGCTGGTGCCACCGGTGACGAGCACGGTGCGGGTCAAGAGTCCTCCTGCTCACTACTATGTTTAGATCTAAACGTAGCTGATGATGAGGACAGGGACCCACACCATGGCCAACATCGAGACAGGGTCGGAGGACCCCGAGTCCCGCCCTTCCGCCACCGACATCGCCACCGCCTGGCAGCGGGAACGACCGGGAACCCCAACAGAATCAATCGAGATCGTCACGCCTATCTGGTGGCTGGGAAAGCTCTTCGCTGACGACCGAAATCGCGCCCTTCGAGAGGCCGGGATCGATGCGGCCACCCTCGATCTGCTGTCCGTCATCCGCCGCTCCGGCCCGCCCTACACCCTCAGTACCCGCGAGATCGCCCGGCGGACGCTGGTGACTGCCGGCGCGATCTCGCAGCGCGTTGCCCGTGCGGAACGAGACGGCCTCGTCCGACGAACCCCCGGGCCCATGGGCAGCCGCACCGTCCTGGTGGAGCTGACAGCCGGAGGCCACGCACTCATCGAGCGATCCGTTGACACCGTCCTTGGCCGCGAGGCCGCACTCGTCAATGGCCTCTCCGAGCACGAACGCCGGGTGCTGACCGCGCTCCTGGACAAACTGATGGCCGACGTCCGACAACGCACCGCCCGTGAAGAGAGCTGATCATCCCGGCTCTCTCTACAGGGCAGACCATAAAGAACAAGATCAGAAGCTGTTTCGGAGCCCGGCTTCTCATCCGCTGCCCGCCTGCGCTCGCAGTGCGCTCGGCAGGGCTGCCAGAACCGCTCCGGTGACCGGATGGAGACTCCTACGTGTCACCCGTCCGGCCTAACGTGCCTCGCCAGGTGCTGCGGATGGGTGGCACGGTGGTGCTGTTCTCGCATACGACCGAGCCGAGGAGGAGTCATGGGCCGCAGAGACTGGGCCTGAGGTCCCTCTGCCCGACAAGGGCAGGAAGCTCATCCGGATCGAGGTTCAGGTGTCCAACCACATCGACCTCACCTTGACGGTGGCCTTGCGCCTCTCCCGCAGGGCCACCATCTGGCTCGGCACTCTCGTCGCGAGTGTAGGCGGCAGCGGGGTGGGGTGGCTGATCCTGCGCCGCTGAGGTTGAGCCCCCGCC
>NZ_JBNHIN010000017.1:15886-17558 GCF_050054615.1 Streptomyces sp. YGL11-2 | reverse complement strand
CCCTGGGCATTGCCCAGGCCCCGCTTCGCGGCCGGCGCGCTCACCGGCCCCGGTCGTCCCCGCTGTCCTCCCCGCCGGCACCAGAATGGACCGGCCAGCGTGAGCGCCGCGGCTCGATTGCCCGGCCGCCAGTAGAGAGCGAGCCAGCTGTCTTCCCATCGCGCCGAGTCCGAGCACGGTCACGGGGGTTCGCCGTGTAGCTGGTGTAGCTGGTGTAGCTGGTGTAGGGGCGTGCCTCATCGCGTGCTCCTCACGTCATCCCGGCGTTGAGGTTGTCGGCCGTGCTGGGGAGTGCCACCGTCACGATCGTCGAGTAGGCGAGCAGCATGGACGTGCCCGGACGGGTGGCCATCGAGGGCAGTCGCTTCCGCATGGCCGGGTTTCTGTCCGAAGGGGGCCGTTTCGATCAAGAGTGCTGTAATAGCAATATGCAGCAAAACCCTTACGGGGAAGATCCCGTGCGGTTCATGGTCCAGCTCGCGGCCAGGCCACCGCGCACTCCCGAGGAATTCGCCGAGCGCAGCCTGGCAGCGGGCATGGCCATCGACCACCCGGTGGGTGCGAGGGACCTTGCGGAGATCCTGGAGTTCATCCCGCGCTGGCTGGCCGTGGCCGACGCCGACACCCACGCGGAACGAGCCACCCTGGTCAACGCGTTGCTGGCCTCCTCCGCCGCCCACCCACGCGTGACCGACCACGCCGACGGAGGCTGGCACATCCACTACCGCGACGACGGCCTCGGCCTGGGCGCCGTGGTCCGGGCGGTGGTCAGCGTGGGCACGGCCCTGCACCTGACCGGGCGCGGTATGGACCGCCTCGGCCGCTGCGCACTGGCCGAATGCGACCGCGTATACGGCGACTTCACCCGGGGCGGACGGCAGCGCTACTGCTCCCACGCCTGCGCCAACCGCGATGCGGTGCGGCGGCATCGGGCTCGACGCCGGTAGGGAGCCAGAGCCCGTCGGCGGATTTCGACCAGTGCCGCGGAGGCGCACTTGCCCGTCCAAGCCCCGTACGTCGCCGGGGGACGGTCGGGCGCGTTGCTCACCCGGGATCGTGCCGCCGCCCTGGCCGGCACCGCCGACGCGCCATCGGCTGCCCTGCCCGGGAGTGACGACGACCTGGCGGTCGGGTTGCGCGTGGCACCCTGTCGGCCGCCAGAGCCAATAGGTGGCAGTCTCAACTCGCCGCAGCCCGCACATGGTTGATCGCCGTGTGACGCTACTGGCGCTGTCGCTCGACGGCCTTCCCGGCCCTCCCGGCGCGGTGTGAAATTTCATAGGCCGGCTCGCTCCTCGACGAACCGGCGGCCGGCTGGCGCTCCATTCCAGCCTTGTGTTTTCACACCCGGCTCGCGGATTCACTTCTCGGGCTCCTCGGCGGCAACCGTATCGAGGGACGAGACGTTCCATGCGATCGTTTCCCGACGTCTCGACGTCCGGTTCGCGGGGGACAGTGCGCCGCCGATGCGGCAACGCAGGCAACCCCCGTCTGCAACCCCGTCTGACGTCTGGTCAACATCGTCCAACTTCTCGTCCTTCGGGAGGACTTCGTGCACAGAGCCTTCCGTCGTTTCCGACGGATATCAGCCTCCGTGGGGGCTTGCGCTCTCGCCTTCGCGGGCTTTGCCATGGGACCGGCCGCGGCCGCGGCCTCCGCCCCCAACCCCCAC
>NZ_JBNHIN010000017.1:6242-15780 GCF_050054615.1 Streptomyces sp. YGL11-2 | reverse complement strand
GTCCTCCGCCCCCGACCCCCACGTCCGCGTGGAAGTCCCCGGCCCCGCAGGCGGCCCGGCCGGAGCCGGCTACCGCAACGTCCCGCGCAGCTTCCCCCACACTGCGGGGGCTGCCCTGACGGGACCTGCTCGCGCCGCCGACGGCCAGGTCACCAAGGTGATCGACAACGGCGACACCAAGGACCGCCTCGACGTCGTCGTCATCGGCGACGGATACACCGTCGACCAGCTGGACCAGTTCCACACCGACCTCAAGGAGAAGTGGAACGAATTCCTCAATGTCGAGCCGTACGGCACGTACCAGAAGCTCTTCAATGTCTGGGCCGTCGACGCCGTCTCCGCGGAAAGCGGGGTGAGCGGCGACCCAGGCAAGGACGTCTCCCGCAACACCGCGCTCGGCGCGCATTTCTGGTGCGACGGCGTTGAGCGGCTGCTCTGCATCGACCAGCAGAAGGTCGATGCCTACGTTGCCAAGGCCCCGCAAGCCGACCTGGTGCTCGTGCTCGCCAACAGCACCAAGTACGGCGGCGCCGGCTACAACGAGGCCAGTCCGACACTGGGCTACGAGGGCATCTCCACCGCCTCCGCGCACGGCAAGAACGCCGACCAGGTCGCCGTCCACGAGACCGGCCACTCCCTCGGCAAGCTCGCCGACGAATACTCCTACCCCGGCGTGCCGGGATACGAGCAGTACACCGGGCCCGAGATGCCGCAGGCCAATTCGTCCATCCTGAACGCTGATGCCATGGCCGCCGGCCGCACCAAGTGGTTCCGCTGGCTGGGTGCGACGTCACCGGACGGCGGGGCGGTAGGGACCTACGAGGGCGGCAACTTCTACGTCAAAGGGCTGTACCGCCCCACAGAGGACTCCCTCATGCGCAGCCTCGGCAAGCCCTTCAACCTGCCTGGCCGCGAAGCCATGATCGCCGGGTTCTACCGGCACGCTTCCCCCGCCGCCCCGGCTGACCGTACCCAGGCATGGAGCACCACGGCACGCCTCGCCCTGCCCCGGGCGAATGATGTGGCCCACGGCAAGGTCGCTGTGCGCTGGTATCTCGACGGGCGCGAGCTGCGCCGCTACCGTGACCATGACCGCGTGGCGGTGCGCGAACTCGGGTTCGGCCGTGGCCCCCACCGGCTGACGGCCACGGTCACCGATGCCACCTCAGCGGTGCGTGACCCCGTGATCCGCGCCTCGCTGACCGGCTCGACCGGCTGGACCGTGCGACGCGGCAGCGGATCCGCCTCCATCCCGGACCTCACAGCCCGGGCCGTAGCAAAGCCGGATGCCGCGCCTTCGCCTGGCGTCCGCAAGGACACCGCCGGGTGAGACCAGCAGCGGATCCGACAAGACGCCGTGAGAAAGGGACGGGACCACCCTCCATGAGATCACCACGGGGGAACGTCCATCATTCGGCTTCGTCCTGGCGGCAGCCCTGTCCTCCGGCGGTCTCCGTCGAGCGCAGCATGCTGGTCGAAAAGATCGCCAAGCGCATCCTGGCTCTCGGTCAGGGCCGCCTGCTCGTGGGGATCGACGGCTTCACCGCCGCTGGGAAGACGAGCTTCGGACATGAACTGGCTGAGTGGATCAGTGCTGCCGGGCGACCAGTGCTTCGGGCGACTCTCGACGACTTCAAGAAGCCGTGGAGGGACCGGCACCTCTATGACCGGGAGTCTGGCGAAGGCTACTACCGCAACGCGTACGACTACGAGGCGGTCAAGCGTCTGCTGCTGGATCCCTGCCGGTCATCGGGAGCGACAGTCTGTGCGCTGTGCAGCAGCGACCCACTGACCCAGCGAGATCACTCATCCGACGTGACGCCGCTCGGGGCGGACGCGGTGCTGATCGTGGATGGTGTCTTCGCCTTCCGCCCTGAGATCAATGAGTACTGGGACTTCCGCGTCTGGTTGCAGGTGGATGCGGAGCTGTCCGTTCAGCGGGGTGCCGAGCGTCACCGGGACTGGGCCGGAACCGAAGCGGAGCCGATCCACCACAGCAGGTATCGGGTGGCCGAGCGTCTCTATCTTCAGGAAGTCGACCCGTTGCCGATGACGGATGTGGTCATCGACAACTCGGTGTTCGCGCGTCCGCAGGTCGTGACACCGTGACGTCAGCATGCGCCGGGCCGGTGGGCGGCTCTGGGGCGGTACCACGGGCGCCCGGCAGCCGGGACAGCGCCCGATCGGCGGCAGGAGCCGCGACGCCGTGAACCAGCGGGGACGGGCTCTACCTGTTGATAGAGGCGGGGTCGTCCGCAAGGCGCAGGGGATCCCCGTACGAAGCCGCCGATAATCGACGCCATGACGTCCAGCGCACCACCAGCTGCCGCCCCCGCTCACCTGGCCCGCAGCCCCTTCGCGGGGCCCGACGAGCGGGGGCGGCAGTTGTGGCGGGCGGGGGGTGAGGCGGTTCTGGCCGCGGTGGTGGTGCTGCTCACCTACCTGGGCGAGTCGGGTATCGAGGCCAGGCTGGTGGGCCGGGTACCGGCTCTGGCGGCCGTCGGCATCGCGTTGGTGCTGGTGCGGCGCCGTTTCCCGGTGGTTGGTGTCGTCGGGCTCGCGGCGCTGATGGCGGTGGCGCCTGCGGCGGCGCTGCTGACCGCGGTGGCGGCCTATACCGCGGCCCGGCAGCGGGAGACGCCGCGGCGGCGGGTGGGGCTGCTGCTCGGGGCGGCCGGAGTGGCGATGGTGACGTCTGCGGTGTCCGCGCCCGTGCTGGAGGTGGGCAGTTGGGTGTTCGGCCTGGCGCTGGGTGCGGTCCTTGCGGTGACCACGGTCGTGGTGCCTGGGCTGGTGGGCACCGCCGCGGGGCAGCAGGACCGGCTGTTGCGGGCGTTGCGGGAGCGTACGGCCGCCGCGGAGGAGGCGCGGCGACTGGCGGACAGCGAGGCGCGGGTGCGCGAGCGGACGCGGATCGCCGCGGAGATGCACGATCTGGTCGGGCACCGGTTGAGCGTGGTCTCGCTGCACTCGGACGGGCTGGAGCTGGCGCTGCGCAAGGAGGCGCCCGGGCTGCGGGACGAGGCCGCCGTGGTGGGCCGAGCCGCCCGTGAGGCGATGCGGGAGCTGCGGGAGGTGCTGGGTGTCCTGGGCCCGCTGGCGCAGGACACCGGCACCGAGGCGCTGACGGACGCGACGGGTACGCGCGGGGACATCGAGGCGCTGGTCGAGGAGTCCCGCGGCGCCGGCATCCCCGTTGAGCTGTCCTGGGAGGGGCCCGATCTCGACGCGCGGCCGGCCAGGGTGCGGCGGGCGGTGCACCGCGTGGTGCGCGAGGCGCTGACCAATGTCCACCGGTACGCGGTCGGAGCCCATGTGACCGTCTCCGTCCGCCATGTAGGCGAGCGGGTGGAGGTGCGGGTGCGCAACGGCGTGCCGCCTGTGGCGAATACCGCGGTGACCGGACTGGGCACCGGACGCGGGCTGATCGGGCTGCGGGAGCGGGTGGCGCTGCTCGGCGGCTGTCTGGAGGCGGGGCGGACGCCTGGTGGCGGCTTCGCCGTGACCGCCGGCATCCCCGCCGAGCCCGGGCCCGGTGCGGAGCCGCCGGCGGCCGAGCCGTATCAGGAGGGGCCGGGCGCCGCTGTCGAGGAGCCCGGCCGCGGGCTCTCCGCCTTCCAACGGCGCCTGGCCGGTGCCGTCATCGGGCTGGTCGGTCTGGTGGGGGTGGGTGTGATGATGCTTTTCGGGCTCGTCTTGGTGCACGGTGCGCAGTTCGGTGCCCAGTATCGGAGCAACGAAGTGCCACGGGTGGGTATGTCGCGGGAGCGCGTGGAGCGGGCTGTGTCCTTCGACTCCGATACGCTGCGCGCGGCCGCCGCCGGGCGTGAGCCGCCGCGGCCGGTGTCCGCCACGGACTGCCTGTATCCGTACGTGGACAAGAGGGCCAAGGGTGGGCGGCTGGGTATCGTCCGCTACTGCTTCCGGGCCGACACTCTGATCGCGATCGACCGATTCACGGTTCCGATGGTCACGGAGAAGGTGACCGAACCGCCGCAGGGGAGAAGGACACATGACTGACCAGGCCAACTCCGTGGGCTCCGGGGCGGGTTCCGCGATCCGGGTGCTGCTCGCCGATGACGAGGAGATGATCCGGCACGGTATCCGGCTGATCCTCCGGCATACCGACGGCATCGGCGTGGTGGGCGAGGCGGTCAACGGTGCCGAGGCGGTCCGGCTCGCCGCCGAGCACCGGCCCGATGTGGTGCTCCTCGACATCCGTATGCCCGTCCTCGACGGGCTGGCGGCCATCGAACCGCTGATCGCGCTCGACCCCCGGCCGCAGGTCGTCATGCTCACCACCTTCGGCGACGAGGAGAACGTCACCCGGGCCCTGCGGGCGGGTGCCACCGGCTTCCTGCTGAAGGACGAGGGGGCGCAGGAGTTGATCCGCGCGGTGCGGGCGGCGGCCGCGGGGGATGCGGTGCTCTCGCCGGGCGTCACCGGGACGGTGATCCGGCGGATGCTGAGCGGCGGCGGGACCGCCGCCCCGGAGAGCAGGGTGGTGGGGCTGACCGGCCGGGAGCGGGAGGTGCTGGTCATGCTGGGGGAGGGGATCTCGAACCCGGAGATCGGCAGGCGGCTCGGCATCGGGGTGGGGACGGTCAAGAGCCACGTCCGGTCGATCCTGGAGAAGACGGGCTGCGGCAGCCGGGTGCAGGCGGGGCTGCTGGCGCACCAGGCCGGGCTGATGGGCTGACGCTTCTGGCTGGGGCCACCTGCTTGCCTTCGGGTAGGGCAGGCGGCTCTGTCTGTCGGCAGAGGGGCAGTGCCTGTCTGTTGGTAGAGGGGTCGTGGTCCGTGAGGGCGACGCGGCAGCGGCGGGTCCGCCCTGTTGGCAGGCGGCGTATTCGCGACCTGAGGGCGACGGATTCGAGGGTGCGTCGCGGCCACGATGGTCGGGAGATTCGCCCCCCTTCCAGGAGCACCTATGCCGCCGCATGCCACTGCCACCGCCCGCCTCCGCGCCCCCTCCGTCGCCGCCCGTGCGACGGGGCTGACCAAGGTCTACGGCGAGGGTGAGACCCGCGTCGTGGCCCTCGACTCGGTGACGGTGGAGTTCGGGCGAGGCCGGTTCACCGCGATCATGGGCCCGTCCGGCTCGGGCAAGTCGACGCTGATGCACTGCATGGCGGGGCTCGACTCCATCTCCGGCGGGTCTGCTCGGATCGGTGACACCGAGCTGTCCGGGCTGAAGGACCGTCAACTCACCAGGCTCCGGCGGGAGAAGATCGGCTTCGTCTTCCAGTCGTTCAACCTGCTGCCCACGCTGGATGCCCTGGAGAACATCACGCTGCCGCTGGACATCGCCGGCCGAAAGCCCGACCAGGAGTGGTTGGAGCTGATCGTGGGGACGCTCGGCCTGGCCGAGCGGTTGCGGCACCGTCCGTCGCAGCTGTCCGGTGGTCAGCAGCAGAGGGTTGCCGTGGCCCGTGCGCTGGCCGGGCGCCCGGAGATCGTCTTCGCGGACGAGCCGACCGGCAACCTCGACTCCCGTTCCGGCGCGGAGGTCCTGGGCTTTCTGCGGGATTCCGTACGGGAGCTGGGGCAGACGGTGGTGATGGTCACCCACGATCCGGTCGCCGCCTCCTCCGCGGACCGGGTGGTCTTCCTCGCCGACGGACGCGTCACCGACGAGCTGTCCGCCCCCACCGCCGAGGCCGTGCTGGACCGTATGCGGCTCTTCGACGCCAAGGGACGGACGAGCTGACGCGGCCCGCAACCGCCCTCGGCCCCGTACTCCGCATCCGCGCTCTGCCACTTCGCACCAAGGACTGAACCGACCACCATGCTGCGTACCGCCCTGCGCAACGTCCTTGCGCACAAAGCCCGATTGATCATGACCGCGCTCGCGGTCCTGCTCGGCGTCGCCTTCGTCTCCGGCACCCTCGTCTTCGCCGACACCACCGCGAACGCCTTCCGCAACGCCGCAGCCCAGAGCCTCAAGGGCGTGGCCGTCTCCGTGCGGGCGGATGAGGTCGCCACCGCTCCCGATAGGGCAGGCGGCGCGCCCGGTAAGGCCACCGGCGCCCTCGACACCGCGCTGGCGCGGAAGATCCGCCAACTGCCCGGCGTCGACTCGGTGCGCCCCACCGTCCACGGCCAGGCAACCCTCGCCGGTACGAACGGCCGCCCGGTCAACGCCGACACCAATGGGCAGAACCTGGCCACCAACTACCTGCCAGGCAACGACGGCAAGGACAGCCACTTCCCGCTGAAGGAAGGGCGCGGCCCCGCCGCCGAGGGCGAGTTGGCGCTGGACGCCCAGACCGCCGTGAAGGCCGGCTACCGCATCGGCGACACCGTCCGCTTCGCCACCGACGGCCCCACCCTGACCAAGAAACTGGTCGGCATCGTCTCCACCGACGACCCCCAGGTCACCGCTGCGGGTACCCTCACCCTCTTCGACACCCGGACCGCGCAGGAACTGTTCCACCACCCTGGCCAGTTCGACGAGATCGCGGTCGCGGCCGACCCCGGGACCGACGAGCACGCGCTGACCGAACAGGTGCGGGCGCTGCTCCCCAAGGAGGGCGCCAGGGCCACCAGCGGGGCCCAACTGGCCGCCGAGCAGTCCGGCCAGATCGCCCAGAACACCGGATACCTCACCAAGACGCTGCTGGTCTTCGCCGGCATCGCACTGTTCGTCGGCGTGTTCCTCATCGCCAACACCTTCACCATGCTCATCGCCCAGCGCAGCCGGGAGATCGCGCTGCTGCGGGCCGTGGGCGCCGCACGCCGCCAAGTCGTCCGCTCCGTCCTCATCGAGGCGGGTCTGCTCGGCCTCGTAGCCGCCACCGGCGGATTCGCGCTCGGCCTCGCCATCGCCACCGCCCTGCGCCCGTTGCTCAACACCACCGGCGCCGGGCTGCCCGACGGACCGCTGGTCATCACGCCCGCGGCCCCGCTGGCCTCGCTCGGGGTCGGCGTCGTCATCACCGTACTGGCGGCCTGGCTGCCGTCCCGCAAGGCCGCGAAGATCGCCCCCGTGGCAGCGCTCAGCAGCGTCGACCAGGCCCCGCCCGCCCGCGCCCTGAGAGTGCGCAACGTGCTCGGCATCCTGCTCACCGGGGCCGGGGCGCTGGTGATGCTGTACGTCTCCACGCTCCGGACCAGCAAGGAGCCGAACCTGTTGGCCGCGATGCTCGGCGGCGTACTGACCCTCGGCGGCATGATCGTCCTGGCCCCGCTGCTCTCCCGGCCACTGATCACGCTGGCCGGCAAGGTCACCACCCGCTTCTTCGGCGTCAACGGCAAGCTGGCCAAGGAGAACGCACTGCGCAACCCGCGCCGCACCTCCGCCACCGCATCCGCCCTGATGATCGGGCTCGCCCTGATCACCGGTCTGACCGTCGGCGCCCACTCCGCCCAGCACGCCATGGCCAAGGAAGCCACCGCGGGCCTGACCGCCGACTACAAGGTCAACTACAGCACCGCCCGCGGGCTCGACCCGGACACCGTCGACAGGATCGCCCGGCTACCCGCGGTCGCTGCGGCCGCCCCCGTGGCCGTGGCGCAGCTCGCCACCCACGGTCGGTCCGCCGTCATCACCGGCACGGATCCGAAGGCGTTCGGCAAGGTTGCACGGCTCGACTTCCGCGCCGGGTCGCTGCACGACATCGCCCCCGGCCGGATCGCGGTCTCCGAGGAGTTCGCCAAGCAGGCCGGGTTGAGCGTCGGCGCCAGCCTCGACGCCGAGACGGGTGGCGGGACGGCCGGCGGCAAGGCCGCGAAGCGGAAGCTGACGGTCGTCGGCATCTACGCCAAGACCCGCGCCGTCGACGACGCCCTGGGCACGCGCGCCGACGTGCTCCCGAACTCCGTGACGAAGCAGTTCGACAACCTGCTGGTCAAGGCCGAGCCCGGCAAGGCCGCCGGTCTTGAGCGCACGATCCGCGCCGCACTCGGCGACAGCCCGCTGCTGAAGGTCCGCTCCCAGGAGCAACTCGTCAAGGAGAGCAACGAGTCGGTCACCACCGTCCTCAGCATGATGTACGGGCTGCTCGGCATGGCCGTCGTCATCGCGATCCTCGGCGTCGTCAACACCCTGGCCATGTCGGTCTTCGAACGCACCCGCGAGATCGGGATGCTGCGCGCCATCGGTCTCGACCGCTCCGGCATCCGGCAGATGGTCCGGCTGGAGTCGGTGGTCATCTCCCTGTTCGGCGCGGTCCTCGGGATCGCTACGGGCATCTTCCTGGCCTGGGCCGCGGGCGGGCTGACCACGACCTCGATGCACGCATACGAGACGGTCCTGCCGTGGGACAGGTTGGGCACCTTCCTGATGCTGGCGCTGGTGATCGGCGTCCTTGCCGCCATCTGGCCGGCTCGCCGAGCCGCCCGCATGAACATGCTGCGGTCGATCCAGGCGAGTTGAGCCCTTCAGCCCAGGGACGCACCCCGCCCGTACGCCCGGCAGCCGGGTGAGGGGCCTCGATACACGCCCTCACAACCCTCACGACCTTCACAAGCCATCTGAAGAGCGGCGCGGCCGATCGGCGGCCGACGCCCGAGAAGTTCCGAGCAAGTTCCCGACAAGTCAAGGAGATTCGCGTGTCAACCACACTGTGCACCACCCCTGCTGGTCGAGGCCGACGGAAGAGTGCTCTGACAGCGGCCGCACTCGCCACCACCATGCTCACCGGCATATCGCTGGTCGGCTCGTCCACCCCTGCCCACGCCGAGGCCGGCAACACCTACTTCAAGACCGAACAGGAAGTCATCAACTTCCTCGGCCAGAGCGCGCCCCTGAACCAGAAGGAAGCCGTCAAGGGCTACCCCGTCAACGGTCTGGACTCGCAGCAGGTCAAGCTCGACGACGTCGAGAAAGTCTACCCGCACGACCAGGCGCTGAAGGACGTCCCATCCAAGCTGGGCAGTGGATTCGCCCTCGCACAGTCCGCACCGACCGAGGGCGGTCCGTCCATCACCACCGAGGGTCCCGACATCCGCAAGAGCAGCAGCGACGACAAGGAGCCGTGGCTGAGCAACTGGGACGCCAAGTCGATGTGCGGCCAGCCCAGCCACCATCCCGACGGCAAGCCGATGCCCTGTGGTTTCGTCGGCGTGCTCGACACGAAGTACCCCACCATGCAGACGTCGGCGGCGGTGATGGGGAAGGCGCAGTTCTCCTACAAGACCCAGGCCACGGTCGGCCAGGACACCAGCCAGACCAGTGGCTGGTCCGTCGGCGGCAAGGTCAGCTCGGAGCTGACGACCCCCGGCGGGCCGGGCGGCGGCAAGGGCGGCACAGAGCTGAACTTCACCTACAGCGAGTCGACCACGACCACCAACAAGTGGACGACCATGACCGAGCAGAACAACACCTATGACGTCCCGGACGGCGTGTCCGGGTGGGTCGAGGGGCGCGCCAACGGCGGTAGGTACCTCGGGTACATCGTCTACAAGCTCGACTTCGTCGACGGCAGCGGCAAAGAGAAGCAGAAGCTGGTCCTCATCCCGGCCCGTGTCCTGATCCAGGCACCCGGCAATGCGGTTCCGATGACGTTCGTCAAGCGTCGGGGATAGCAGGGGTTGG